>UQJU01000011.1 GCA_900541355.1 Candidatus Avelusimicrobium fimicolum
CTCTCATTTCTTTTTCATTTACCTTGTTGGTGCTATATCTTTTTGCCTGCAAATAGATTTTGTCTAATCCAAGTACGTCTTCATTGATAATCCCATCAATTCCGCCATCATGACTCTTGGGCGTCAAAGAAACTTTTTCGCCGTATCCCATAGCCTGCATTAACTGTAAACATATTTTTTCAAAAAAGACGGGATCAACTGTTTTTAATTGTTCTAGTAATTCCAGTTGAGTACGTTTATTAAATTCTTCAATGGCATTACTAATCCGAGTGGCGGGATCGGTTTCTTCTTGTTTGTTTTCCTCTTTATTCGTTTTGTTTTGGAATGCTTGGAAAGATGGAAATTGTTCTAAAAAGGCATTATTAATAGTTTTCCCAGTTTGAAGTGCTTTTTTGCCTCCCTCGGTAATAATGTATACGCCTCTCTTTTTTTGTTGGAGTAAACCCGCGCGGTACATATAGTAAATTGCCCAAGATAGGCGATTGCGAACAATCGTTTGGGTTCCGCTAGGAAGTAACTGGGCACAATCTTCTTTGGTTAAATGAAGTTGCGGAACTACAATGCGTTCTACTTCGCTATGGTTTTTAGGTTTATTATCTTGAAAAGCGGTTAAAACCGGTGTCATAAAATCTTGATATTGTGGAATTGCCATATTCCCTCCATTTTTCTATTGTATCAGTTTTTCTGCTTAAATCAACTTGACTTCTATCCCTATAGTAAGCGGTAATACAGTACCGGCTAAAATATGCCGGAAAATATACCTAAACTAGAGGGATAGAAATATGAAAAAAACGAAAAAAAGAACTCCTGTCTTGCCTACAGAACATCCTCCTGAAGAACAACAACTGCGAGAATATGCAGATAAAATAAATCCTCTCGCAGAACTCATTAAGAAGAATCAAAAACGTAAAGAGGATAAAACGCCTAAAGAAGAGGACCGCAGGCTGCGCGATGTCCGCTTACCGCTTGTCGGGGCGGTGTTGGAAAAGAAATATAAAGGAATGGAAATATCCGTTAAAGTGTTGGAAGTCGGTTTTGAGTATAACAGTAAATATTATAAAACGCTTTCAGCTGTGGCGTGTGCCATTACGGGGCAGCATATTAGCGGGTATCACTTCTTTGGTTTATGAGCGAAATTATTAGGCCGATGCGCTGCGCCGTCTATATGAGAAAGTCCACCAGTGAGGGGTTGGAACAGGACTTCAATTCCTTAGATGCGCAGCGTGAGGCCTGTATGGCTTATATTACCAGTCAACGCGGGGAGGGGTGGACCGCACTTGATACTCATTATGATGATGGCGGTTTTACCGGTGCCAATACGGATAGGCCGGGTCTTCAACAACTAATTTGCGACATCAAACAAGGGTTTGTAAATTGCGTGGTGGTATATAAAGTAGACAGATTATCTCGCTCACTATTAGACTTTTCCCAACTTTTAGAATTTTTTGATAAACATTCCGTGTCATTTGTATCCGTTACGCAGAACTTTAATACCAAAACCTCTATGGGGCGTCTGACGCTAAACATTCTGTTATCCTTTGCCCAATTTGAAAGGGAAATTATCAGCGAACGCACGCGGGATAAAATGGGTGCTTCCCGTATGAAAGGAAAATTTATTGGCGGGCTTATTCCCTTTGGCTATCGTTTGGATAAAGAGCGACACGTATTGGTGCCAAATCCGCCTTATGATGAGCAGGTGCGGTTTATGTTTGAGAGCCTTTTGCGGGAAGAAAATGTGGCCAAGGTGCTTGATATCTTAACCGCCAAGGGAATATGCCTGCCGGAACGCAAATTACACAATGGAAAAGTCTGGCCCGCGCGGCCGATTTCACGGGCGTATTTTTACCGGATTATCCATAGCCCTACCTATATTGGCAAAGTAGAGTATAAGGGCAAGATATACGAAGGGGAACACGAAGGGCTTGTCCCTTTGGAAACGTATCTGGCCGTGCAGGACTTATTAAAGACAAAACGTTCCAGTCACGGTTTTTCCCGTAAGCCTATACCGGGGCTATTGCGGGGCCTACTTTATTGCAAAGAATGCGGTTCGGATATGGTGCCAATTTATGCTAAAAAGAACGGTCGGAAGCATTTTTACTATCTATGCCATAAGTGCGCACAAGAAGGATATGCTTCCTGCCCGACAAAAACAGTACGTCAACCGGAGTTTAATGAAGCGGTTTTGAAGCAATTAGCGGAGCGAGGGCTAATTAATCGGGCTGAATTGGAACCCCTGGAGTTAGAGCAGCAAACGGAAATTTTATCCAAAGTTGTACGGCAAATTACTTACGCCTATCAAGGCGAAAATATAGAAATTCTGCTCCTTAACGGTGTGTGTTTCACCTTTCATGCAATAGTAAAACCTAATTATGGGCGACATATTAAGCGGGTTAAGCCAGCGCAGAATACAAAGAAAGTAGACAGAAAGACGTATCATAAAGCGCTTGCACTGCAAATACGGGAATATATGCGGGTAAATAATCTATCCCAGAAAGAATGTGCTGCTGCATTGGGCATGAGCCCCGCGCGGGTGAGCCAGATTTTACGAAACACATAGTTTGAAAGCAATAAATTGCTACAATACAATAAACGCATTATCAAAGGGAATTTATCAAATATGATTACTGGCGAACTTAAAAATAAAATTGACCGTTTGTGGGAAATGTTTTGGACGGGTGGTATCACGAATCCGTTGGATGTGATTGAGCAAATTACTTATTTGATGTTTATTCGGGATTTGGACGCGTTGGATGATACCCGCCGGAAAGAAAGCCAAATGCTCCGCGTGCCGTTTACCAGTATTTTTGGCGATAAAAACGAATCCTTTAAGTGGTCTGTATTTCGGGATTTCGCCCCGGAGAAAATGTATAAAACGGTGCAGGAGGGAGTGTTCCCTTTTATTAAAACGCTCCACGGAGATAAAAACAGCGCCTATTCCCGCTATATGTCGGATGCGTTGTTTAAAATTCCCACTCCGCAACTTTTGGAAAAAATCATTACCGCGTTGGATGACATTATGTCCAATCCCACTTACAAAGAAAAGGATATGCGCGGGGATGTGTATGAGTATTTATTGTCCAAATTGGCTACTTCGGGTACAAACGGCCAGTTCCGCACGCCGCGGCATATTATCCGTATGATGGTGGAACTATTGGATATCAACCCTGATGATACGATTTGCGACCCTGCTTGCGGTACGGCCGGTTTTTTGGTGGGAGCGGGGGAATATTTAAAAGAAAAATATTTTAACGATATTTTTTATAACAAAGAAAAAAAGGCTCATTACAATAATGGAATGTTCCACGGGTATGATATGGACCGCACGATGTTGCGTATCGGTGCGATGAATATGATGACCCACGGGATAGAAAACCCCGATATCGCTTATAAAGACAGCCTTTCCGACCAAAACAGTTTATCCAACACGTTTACTAAAATTTTGGCCAATCCGCCTTTTAAGGGAAGTTTAGATTATGATATTGTATCGGCTGATTTATTAAAAGTTACCAAAACGAAGAAAACAGAACTGTTGTTTTTGGCGTTATTTTTGCGGATGCTCCGCACGAGCGGCCGCTGCGCTGCGATTGTGCCAGACGGAGTTCTGTTTGGCGCGTCCAATGCCCACAAATCTATCCGTAAAGAAATTATAGAAAACAACCGTTTGGAAGCCGTTATCAGTATGCCAAGCGGCGTATTTAAACCGTATGCCGGAGTATCTACGGCGGTAGTAATTTTTACTAAAACCGGCCACGGCGGCACAGATAAAGTGTGGTTTTACGATATGCAAGCCGACGGTTTTAGTTTGGATGACAAGCGGGACCCCGTGCAAGAAAACGATATTCCGGACATTATTGCCCGCTTTAAAAACTTACCTGCGGAAGCCAAGCGAAAACGTACAGATAAGAGCTTTTTAGTTCCCGTGCAGGAAATTATTGATAACGGGTACGATTTATCTATCAATAAATACAAGCAGATTGAATATGTGCCGGAAGAATATCCCGCACCCAATGAGATTTTGTCCGAAGTGGCTGCGCTAGAAAAGGATATTACCAAGGGACTAAAAGAATTAGAAGGAATGTTGAAATGAAACTGTCTTTTGAAAATATTTTTATTGATGCCACAAAAACAGTAGAAAAAATCCCGCAAACAGAGTATCTTCCTTCAGGTCAATATCCCATTATAGATCAGGGACAGCGGCATATTGCTGGATATTCTAATCATTCTACAGGTTTTTGTGCGGATGTACCTGCCATTATCTTTGGGGATCACACGCGTGTTATTAAATACATTGATAAGCCATTTTTTATTGGGGCTGACGGTGTAAAGGTTTTAAAATCTAAATCTAATGCCACCGATTACAAATATTTGTTTTATGCTTTAAGTAGTATTAAAATTCCTAATACGGGTTATAACCGACACTTCAAATGGTTAAAAGGGAGCAAAATTCCTGTATATAATTCTACTCTTCAAAAGCGGATTGCGAAGCGGTTGGATAAAGTGCAGGAATTAATTGCTAAGCAAAAAGAACAAATCGCCAAGTTGGATTTACTTATAAAAAGCCGTTTCCTTGATATGTTCGGCGACCCTATTAGCAACCCAAAGAAATGGCCGTGTCAAAGTTTATCTAATGTGGCCCCCAAACAATCTAGAAAAGTTGCTGCTGTTAGTTCTGCTGTATGGTTGTTAAATTTAGATCAAATAGAAGGTAATAACGGGCGCGTGATAAAAAAAGAGCGGCTTGATTCTTCTGAATTAGGTAATTCAATATTGCCGTTTTATTCTGGCGAGGTGCTATATTCCAAATTGCGCCCCTATCTCAATAAGGTGGTATTAGCTGATGAAGACGGTTTTTGTACAACAGAGTTATTGCCTTTACATCCTCAAAAAGAAATCTGTAATGCTTTGTTTTTAGCTCATTTATTGCGGCAACAGAGTGTGGTGGTTGTTTTGTCTATTAGAGTTGTTGGGGCAAAAATGCCTAGGGTGGACTTAACGACTTTGAGAAATCTATTAATTCCTTTACCCCCATTATCTTTACAATCTCAATTTGCTAATTTTGTAAAATCAGTAGAACAGCAAAAAGAGGTCTTTTCTGCCCGCTTATCCCACCTTGAAGTCCTCTACAAATCTCTTATGCAGGAGTATTTTGGATAATGTCTTACGGTGATAAAATTTATGCTTTTGTAGATGAATCAGGGGTATTTGGGTGGGATTTAACTAATCCCAGTGTTGGTTCCCATTTTGTTGTTTCAGCTATTATTGTAGAAGAAAATAATTTAGATTGTTTGAGAGAGAGTCTAAAACAGATTAAACAAGATTTTTTCCCAACGACTGAAATGAAATCTTCATTAATTGGTGGGGATTTAGAGCGAAGAAGAAAGTTGTTGGCACGTTGTTTTAATTTACCTTTTCATATTTATACTTGTATAGTAGATAAAGAAAAATTGCGTGATTGGAAGGGGATGGAATTTAAGCAAACTTTTTATAAATATGTTGATAGACAGTTATACGAAGCACTTAAAATATCATATCCCAAATTGACAATTTGTGCTGATAAAATGGGAACGGATTCTTTTATGGAGAGTTTTGCTCAATATATTGAAAAACATATCCAAAGAGATTTGTTTTCTGAAACTGATTTTGGTTTTGAAGATAGCAAAAATGAGATTATTATTCAGTTAGCGGATATAATTAGTGGGAGTATTCGACGAAATGTAGACCGCACAATATCCCCTCATTATAATTTTATTCGTATGCTGCGCAAAAAAATTTTATCCGAAAATTATTTTCCGTATGCGTGGGAAGACTATATAAATCCTAATCCAGCGGAACGTCGCGAATTTGATAATGAAATTAGTAAAATTTGTTTAGAGCAAGCCGTTTGTTTTTTAGAACAACATACAAATGATACAGAGCCTGAAGAACGTGCAAGAGTAATTTCTTTACGTTTTTTACTTTCGCAGATGGTTAATAATCCTGCCTCATATATACAGACACGTGATATTCGTAAACATTTAGAATCATTTGATTTGGATTTGTGGAAAGTTCAAGCGTTTCGTAATAAAATTATTGCACATATGCGCGATGAAGGTGTATTGATTACTAGCTCTCCTCAAGGTTATAAAATCCCTGTTTCAGAGACAGAATTATATAGTTTTATTGATCATGGTAATTCTATTGCGGTGCCGTTATTGGCTCGTTTAATGAAGTGCAGAAACATTATTCGTCAGAAGACGACTGGAAAGGTAGATTTATTTAATAAAGAAGCATATAAAAATTTACGTAAATACATGGATGCACAAATAGATAATTGATTATGTTTGTGTTTCATAAAATGCTTAAATAACTTATGACCAACTTTGACTTTTTAACCCAACAAAAACAATTTGAAACTTTTTCTGGCGCGGCTGTGGCGGCGGAACAAGTGTTTGGCGTGGATATTGCTTCCTGCGTGGTGATGTGCCGCCGCGCATTGGAGTTAGGGGTCAAATGGCTGTATTCGGTGGATTCTTCGCTCTCTCTGCCGTATCAGGATACGCTCGCAACGCTTATCCATACGGACGAGTTTAAAAATCTTGTCAAAGAAGATTTATTTAACCGCATTAATTATATTCGCAAAGTGGGCAATAACGCGGCCCATAATACCCGCAACATTACGAAAGGGCAGGCTATTTTTGCGTTGGAAAACTTGTTTTATTTTATGGATTTTATCGCCTGTTGCTACGGGGATAATTATCAAAAGCATCTTTTTAATCGTACCTTGTTGGAACAACCTACTCCGGCCTTGCTACCGCCGCTGGCAGCTGAAATTCCTTTGTCCGTGCTGGTAGATATCAATAAAGCAGTAAAACCGGCTTTGACTGCCAAACGGCAGACGCAAGCGCCCGCTTATAAACCTGTTCCCATAGATCCTACCGAAGCCGAAACCCGTAAAGCCTATATTGATGTTATGCTGACAGAAGGCGGTTGGGAGCGCGGCAAAAACTGGCAGGATGAGGTGTATATTGAAAATATGCCCAATGCCTCCGGCGAGGGGTTTGCAGATTATGTGCTGTATGGCGATGACGGCCGTCCGCTTGCCGTTATTGAAGCCAAGAAAACAAGCGTTGATCCCGCTAAAGGCCGCCAACAAGCCAAATTATATGCGGACGATTTAGAACGCCGTTATGGCCGCCGTCCGATTATCTTTTTAACGAATGGTTACGATACGCGTATTTGGGTGAACCAAGAGGGCGGATATCCAGAGCGGCGCGTTTCCGGTATCTATAGCAAGCGGGATTTAGAAAAGGAATTTAATAAACTTTCCCAGCGGGAGCCACTTACACATCTGTTGATTGATGAAAATATTTCAGGGCGTTACTATCAAAAAGAGGCCATTAAAGCCGTATGCGAGACCTTCGGTCAGAAAAATAAGCGCAAAGCGCTGCTTGTTATGGCTACCGGAAGCGGAAAAACCCGTACGGTTATTTCTCTAGTTAAGATTTTGATAGAAAAAGGGTGGGTTCGTAACTTTTTGTTTTTAGCAGACAGAAACTCTCTGGTTATCCAAGCCAAGCGGGCCTTTGTTAATTTATTGCCCAATGTTTCCGTTACCAATTTGTGCGAAGGAACGGCGGATGTGCTATCCCGTGGCGTATTTTCCACCTATCAAACGATGATGAACTGCATTGATGCCTCTAAAGATGAGGACGGAAATAAAGTTTTTACTTGTGGCCATTTTGATTTGATTATTGTGGACGAAGCACACCGCAGCATTTATAAAAAATACCAAGATATATTTACCTATTTTGATTCTTTATTAGTGGGTCTTACCGCTACGCCTAAAAACGACATCGACCGCAATACTTATGAGGCCTTTGAGTTGGAAGACGGCGTGCCTACTTATGGCTACGAGTTGGCCCAAGCCGTAACTGATAAATTTTTAGTAGATTATAAAACGTTTGAAAGTACCTTAAAATTCTTGGACGAAGGGATTGTTTATGACGATTTATCCGAGGATGAAAAACGGGAATATGAAGAAAAATTTTTGGACGAAGAGGGTAATGTTCCGGATGCTATTGGCGGTAGTGCTTTAAATGAGTGGGTATTTAATAAAGATACAATCCGTAAAGTGATTGATGATTTAATGACGAAAGGATTGAAAATAGAATACGGAACAAAATTGGGGAAAACTATCATTTTCGCTAAAAATCATTTACACGCGGAGAAAATAGTAGAAATCTTTAATCAGGAATATCCCCAATATGCACAGCGTGGTTTTTGCCGCGTCATAGATAATTACACCAATTATGCCCAAAGTGCGATTGATGAATTTTCGGATGCTAAAAAATATCCCCAAATTGCGGTGTCCGTAGATATGTTGGATACTGGGATTGATGTGCCGGAAGTGCTAAATTTGGTGTTTTTTAAGAAGGTAATGAGCAAAGCTAAGTTCTGGCAAATGATCGGGCGCGGAACCCGTTTGTGCCCGGGGCTCCTAAACGGAGATGATAAAAAAGAATTCTATATTTTTGATTACGGCGCTAACTTTAAATTTTTCAAAACGCCCCGCAAGGATACTGGTGCGTCAACTCTTTCCTTACAGGAGCAATTATTTCGTTTAAAAGTAGAACTTATCTACAAACTGCAAGAGCTTCCGTTTCAAGAAGAGTTTTTTATCAATTTGCGCAAACAGTTAGTAAAAAACTTGCACCATAGCGTTACGCGGTTGAATAGAGAGAATTTTTCAGTTCGCCAGCATTTACGTATAGTGGATAAATTTTTCAATATGGATGCTTTTACCCAGCTGGATTATGAAGATGTCTTTAATTTAACAGGAGAATTAGCCCCGCTTGTCTTGCCGGAAGAGGGGGATGCGGATGCTTTACGTTTTGATGCTTTGTGTTATGGAATAGAACTTGCCAAATTGCGGGAACATTCGTGTAAGCGTGCGTTGAAAGATTTAAAAAAGCGGGTTGAGGGGTTGGTATCTTGCGGAACGATTCTGGCAGTAGCTGCCAAAAAAGACTTAGTGGAGAGCATTTTGCATACGGATGATTTAGACCGGATGCCTGTTCCTGATATTGAGGAAATTCGCTTGAAATTGCGGGATTTAATGAAATTTGTAGAAGTGTCTAGTAAAACCCGCTATGAGACCAATTTTGCGGACTGTGTTACAGGATATGAAGAGAATAATGCTGACTTAAAGACTGGCGAATTGGAAAATTACCGTAAGAAAGCGGAGTTTTTCTTGCGCCAACACCAAGATATTCCCGCTATATCCAAATTGAAAACAAATGAACCTTTGACGGAACAAGATGTGCAGCAGTTGGAACATATCCTTTGGAATGAATTAGGAAGCAGGGATAACTATACCCAAGAAGTTGGAGATATCCCATTGGGCGCATTTGTACGTTCCGTGGTGGGATTAGATCAATCGGCTGCCAAAGCGGCCTTTTCCAAATTTATTGATGATCAGAACTTAAATTCTAGTCAAATTTATTTTGTAAATCAAATTATCAATTACATTGTTCAAAATGGGATGCTGACAGATATGAGCATTTTGCAACACTCACCATTTACAGATAGGGGGAGCGTGGCGGAGGTGTTTCCTTCTCCCCATATATGGGACGGGATATATTCAGCTATCCAGTCTATTAATGCTAATGCCTACTGGGGATAGTCTTTTCTAAAAATTAAATTTCGCTAGTTAAATTTTGGCCGAAAAGATACTTTTATACTTTTTAGGCCTTTTCTTTTGCCTGTTTAGCCCTAACCCAATCAGTATATGACGAGTTTCTTTTTCCCCTAAACAACAAATCCCCGACGGAAGCCGGGGATAAATGCGCCAAAATACAATTAAAAAATCCCGCCAAAAGTTAAGCGGGATATAATATGGGGTGGATGACGAGATTTGAACCCGCGACCTCCGGTTCCACAGACCGGCGCTCTAACCAGCTGAGCTACATCCACCATAAATCGGTACTATATTATACCAATTTTCCGGCGCGTGTGCCAAAATTATTCTTTCCGCGCGGCTTTTTCCCTAGAAAAGTTCACCTGTACAAATCTTTCAATTAGCCTTAGCGGGAAAGTGGGTGCGTGGGCAACGCTGACGGCTCCCGCTTACCGCAATTCCCCGGGCTTAATCATTGGGCCGATAAACGGGCCTTGCGCATAAGAAAAGCCCAATGCTTTAATGCGGTCCATATCCGCTTGGCTGGCCACGTCATCTGCCGCCAAAAAGATACCCAACTCTTGGCAGACTTTGCCCAAAGATTGCGCCAGCATATTGCTTTTGCGGTCTGGGGATTTGGTCCACATTTGCCGTCCGATTTTTACTCCGTCTATCGGCATTTCTTTAAATGCGGGCGACACAAGCCCTGTGTAGCGCACGGTTAAATTAAACCCTTTTTGTTTCAGTTCTTCTCCGGCTGTTTTTAAGCGCGCGTTTAAAATGTGGCGCTTCGTTTCCGTCAGTTCTAAATAAAGCCACTTAGTAGCCACCTTCATTTCTTGGGCTTTGGCCGCCAAACGGTCCGCAAAGCCCGGTGCAATTAAATGTTCGTCGGCAATTTTAACCACTAAGGGTATCATCTGTTTGCCTTGTGCTTGCCAGTTGGCGAGTGTATCCAATGCGGAGTCTAATAAGTAACGGTCGTATTGGTAGATAAAGCCGTTCTTTTCAAACACCGGGCGGAAAACTGCTTGTTCCAACGGGTCTTGGCGGCCGGGAACGGGCCAGTCCGCCACCGCTTCGGCCGCGAAAAGGGTGTCATCTTTCAAAGAGCGGATAGGCTCCACAAAAAAACGGAATTCCTTTTTTTCTATGCCTTGACGCATCCGGCTTTCAATGAGGGCCTCTTCGGTGAGTTCCTGGTGCCATCTCTTTTGATAGAAAGCCACAATTTCATTGTAGCGGCCCTTGATGCGTTTTTTTGCTACGCACGCACGGTTGTACATTTCCTGTGCAGATTCGTTTCTATCCTCAATAACATATACCCCAAAGGCCAACATCAGCGCAAAGGTCTTTTTGTCCTCCGTTTGAAAATTGGTAATTTGTTCGGCCAACAGTTCCAAGCGGTTTTTTAATTCCCCTTCGCTTGTATAGTGTAGTAATATAGCAAAGCGGTCCGCATACACGCGGGTGAACAGTTCGTCCGGCTTTAAACTCTCTTGTATCACGCGGGCCAAATGTTTGAGTAAGGTATCGCCTGTTTTAAAGCCGTAACGCTCGTTAAACGATTGGAATTTACCTACATCCATTGCGACCAGTGCGTAAGGTTGATGGGTGTTTTCCCTGATGATTTGTTCCATTTCCGGACGGATAGCGGCCAAGTTTTTGCCTCGGGTAAGCGGGTCAATAAAGGCGGCTACAAATAATTTTCTCCGGGTTTTTTTCTGCTGGAAATAAATATAGCCCCACGCGCACAGGCCGGCGGCTACGACTAGCAAACACAACCCTAAAAGCCACCAGACGAGCACATTGATTTGATGGGTCATTTGTGCGGTAGGAACGACGGACAGCAGATACCAGTCGTTAATATTTAAGGGCTGGTAACTAATGTGCAGTTCGCCTTTTTCGGCAGAGGAATATCTTACAGTGCCGCTTTGGCGCTGGTGCATCGGCTCGCGGAGAGATTGGGCTAACTGCCCCCGCGGGTCGTCTGGCAGATTAAAAATGTTTACCACTTGGCTGACGGCGTTCTTGTGTACGGCGCGGGCCACGCTGTCTCCGGTTGCGCGGACAATAGCGGAATAACCTTCTCCGCGGAAACTTTGCGTGTCTAACTCTTTGGCAAATTCTTCTACTGAGCGCGTGGCAAACAGTACGCCGATAATTTTTCCGTTTCTGTGGGCAGGGACGGCTTCTACCAAAATATCTTTTCCGTCTGCTGAATCCGTAATGCGTTCCGAAATGTTGGCTTCGCCCGCGATAGCCTTTTGAAAATGCTTCTCGCCGGAAATATCCAATAATAAGCCGTCGCTTAACATTGCCATACCGTCCGGGCGGACAAAACCCATACGCTTGAAATTATTAATAGCAGATTCGTTTTTCATCAGGCGGTCAATGTGGCTGGCGGTCGGCTTGGAAAGAGATTCAATAGCCGTGGCAATAGAGCGAAGTAAGGTTAAATCGTTGTGGATTTGCGTTTCCACCTCGTCGGTGGTTTGGCGGGCGACTTCTTCCAAGTACATAGTGCGGTTGCGCTCTAAGGTACGTTCAATCTGGTTTACATACAAAAAAATGCCTGTGGATAATACGGCGGTACAGAGCAAAATAATTGCGGAAATTTTTTTAAAAGAAAGCGAATCAGTCATTTCAGCCCCCTGTGAAGAAAAAGAGCCGCAATCCGGCGGCTCTTTTTACTTTACCATTTTTCAAGGTGGATTTTTTCCGGGTCAAAGCGGTCAATGTCCGGCTTTTGTTCATCCGGGTAACCCAGCGCAATTACGTTAAGCGGTTTAACATAATCCGGCAGCGCGAACATTTTGGCTAATGCGTTCATACGTTCCTCGTTGGGATAAACTCCCAGCCATACGCTGCCGATACCCAGTTCGGTGGCGGCCAGTAAAATATTTTGCGTAGCCGCCCCGCAGTCTGCCATCCAGTAGCCCGGTGCGTGTTCCTTTTTCGTGTTGCCGCATACAATAATGGCACAGGCGGCTTCCTTTAACATTTGCGCATACGGATGAACCGTCGTAATTTTGTACAGCGTGTTTTTATCTTGCACAACGATAAATTCCCACTCTTGGCAGTTGCGCGCCGTAGGTGCCATCATAGCCGCACGCAAAAGCGTGGTAATATCACCCTTTTCAATCGGTTTGTCCGTAAAACGGCGGATACTGCGCCGCTTTAAAATACCTTCTATTACGTTCATTTGTTACCCCCTTTTTTAAGCCGCAATACTTTTTCTTTAAAGAAGCGGGCCAAACCCCCGCGTGCGGTTTCGCGGTAGTCCTTGTTCATATCCAGGCCCGTTTGCATCATAGTGGCTAAAACGTCGTCGTAAGAAACGCGGTTGTCCCCGTCGGACATTAGGGCGTAGGTGGCGCAGTCCAACGCGCGGGAAGCGGCCAGCGCGTTGCGTTCTATGCAGGGAATTTGCACGAGTCCGTCCACCGGGTCGCAGGTAAGCCCCAAGTGGTGTTCCAAGCCCATTTCCGCCGCGTATGCAATACGGCGGTTGTCGCCGCCTTCTAATTGACAGACGGCGGCTGCTGCCATTGCGCACGCCACCCCCACTTCGCCTTGGCAACCTACTTCCGCACCGGAAATAGAGGCATTGGTTTTGGCCATATTGCCAAACAAACTGGCGGTAGCCAGGGCGTGTAAAATAGTGGTATCTTCAAATTCGTAAATTTCTTGTATTAAACGGCACACCGCAGGCACGACCCCGCAGGAACCGCACGTGGGCGCGGTAACCACCACTCCGCCCGCGGCATTTTCTTCCGAGCAAGCCAACGCATAGGAGAACAGGTTATTCATCCGGCGCAGGTATTGGGGGGAGTTTTCGGCCTTATACAGATACCGGCGGGCTTTACGTTCCAAATTTAAAGAGCCGGGCAGCACGCCGCGCTTTTCCAAACCGCGGTTCATAGTGGTTTGCATTGTTTTCCAAATAGTACCCAGGTATTGCCAAATATCAGTTCCTTCAAATTCCTCCACATATTCCCACAGCAGCATACGTTTGTCCGAGGTGTACTGTAAAATTTCCGCCATTGATTTATGTGGGTAAATATGATTGATTTCCCGCCCGAAGGCTTCGTCGGTGCGGATATCTCCTCCGCCAATACTGTACGCCACTTGCGCGCCCATAATGTGTCCGGCTTTGTCTAGGGCTTCAAAGCGCATTGCATTGGGGTGCTTGGGCAGAAAAGTATCGTATTCCCACTCAATAGTAACAGGTTTTGGATAAAAGGCTTCTTTAATAGCAAAGTCGGTCAAGTGCCCCTTGCCGGTAGCGGCTAAGGAACCGTAAAGTACCGCCCGAAAGGATTCGGCGGTCGGATAAGTGCGGTTGAACGCGTCGGCCGCTTTGCGCGGGCCCATTGTATGGCTGCTGGAAGGGCCCATACCGATTTTGTATAACTCTTTAAGCGATTGCATAGTGCTCCCTAAAATGGGGGATATATAAAAAATGTTATCATAATTTATATGAATATTCTATCTGCTTTATTGGTGGCACTGGGGTTATCTATGGATAATCTGGCTGTTACGATTGCTTCCGGCTGTTCCCACCAAAACAAAATTCCCCTGTCTTATATCGGTAAAGTGAGTGCGCTGTTTGCTGTGGCACATTTTATGATGTTTTCCGTGGGTTGGTTAGGCGGGGCCGGGGTTGACCGCTATATCGGCGCGGTGGACCATTGGATTGCCTTTGGTATTTTGGCCTTTATCGGTGCGCGTATGGTAAAGGAAGCGCAAAATCCGCAGGTAGAAAAAGAGGCCGGAGTGTTGCACTCCTTTAAAACCTTGCTTGCTTTGTCGGTGGCAACGAGTTTGGATGCGCTTTTGGTGGGCATTGGACTCGCGTTTACCGGGATGCCTTTCTGGGTAACGGTGGTTACACTGGTGTCGTGTGTGTTTGTTACCAGTTGGGCGGGGTTTTATTTGGGAGCGTTTTTGGGGTGCAGGTTTGGCAAGGTGATGGAAACCCTTGGCGGGCTTGCGTTAATTTTAATTGGCCTTAAATTATTGCTAGAAGGGCTGGGCATTTGGTAAAATGCAGGTATCTCAACCGGGAGGTTCCCTATGGGCATAATTGCCGTGAGTATCATTTTTTTGTGTATTTGTGTGGATAATATGGTGTCTGCCAATATGTCCGCTATGAAGATGTCCCCTGAAAAAAAGAGCGTTTTTTCGGTTAAAATGACGCTATTCTTTTCCTGCTTTAATGCTTTGTTTTTTGCGCTAGGGTATGGTATAAGTGCGATTTTCTTTCACAAATGGGCGTATTTTGCACATAATTGGGTGGCGTTTGCCTTTGTGCTTTTACTGGGCATTAAGTTTATGTTGGAATCTATTGAAAAATCGCCCAGTTTCAGCAACTTGGACGCAGATGATAACCGCAAAATGATGAAGGTTTCCTCGGTGTTTGCGCTCAATGCCTTTTTGGTGGGCTATGCGGTGGAAACAATGGAAAAGGCCTTTTTCCCGCAAGTGCTAATCTTGTTCGTGCTGACGTTCTTGATGACGCTTATTGGTTTTCACTTGGGCAGCCAGTCTTCTAAAACGATTGCCAGCAAAAAAGTAGAACTGGCCTCCGGCATTGTGCTGATTGTAATGGCGGTGCGGCTGATTATTTTGTAAAGCAATTTTTAGTTGGTTGTGTTCGGGCCCCGGTTTATTTTCTACCGGGGCCTGTTTGTTTATAAATGGGGTATTGTCAACCCCGCGTGCTTGGCGGCACTCCATAGTGTTTTTGTACGGGGGCTATTAATGGGTTTCAGAATCTACTGCTTGGGTAGTTGTCGTCATCCTGGGAAGTCGTCGTCTAGGATCTGTCGTTAGTAAAAAAGAGGAGAACAACAGATTCTGGAACGCTCCGCGCCGGCAAACCTTCCAGTATGACCTTTGGGACCACAACGAACGACCCAAGCGGTAGGTCCTGAAACAAGTTCAGGACGACGGGCTTTGTTTTATTTATTGTTGCTGTTTCGTTGGTTGGCAACATTGCAAAAACAGTGTGGCTCCATTAGTCAAAAGAGGGGAAAAAGGTAAGCCGTCCGCAGGACTTATTGTAAAGGGGTTGTTTCGTTTTTTTTTTTTGTTAAAATTTTGATAAATCGCGGTGGTCGTACCCGGATGTATCTGCTGTATAAAAACGCGTATAAAAGGCTGTTTTGCTCAAATATAAATGTCTTAACAAGGAGAAAAAATGAAAGGATTTATGAATACTTTATTCTTGTCGTCATCCTGGAAAGTTGTAGTCCAGGATCTGTTGTTTTGTAAGAGTGCGGCAACAACTAACGACAGATTCCCGACTACAACACTCGGGAATGACATCGTTATGCAAAAAGGAGGTCATCCTGAATTTATTTCAGGATCTACCACTTGGGTTGTTAGCCGTGGATTTACCCTTATAGAACTTTTAGTCGTCGTCCTCATTATTGGTATTTTGGCGGCGGTGGCGCTCCCGCAATACAATGTGGCGGTAGAAAAGAGCCGCTTGGTTCAGCAAATTACAATGGTGGACGCCATTGTCCGCGCGCAAGAGGTTTATTATATGGCAAACGGAACTTTTGCCAACGACTTGGACAATTTGGATATTTCCTACCCCAAGGGTTGCACCTTTGACGGGGGCGCAGGCGACCATACTTGGGTAAATTGCGGTACATTTTCAGTAAATTACGCGCACGGTTCTGATAACAATGTGCACGGCTCCAATGCGTCCAGGTGGGACCAAGGCACCTTGCGCTACGAACGCATAATGTCCGTCGGTCCTCAGGCCAATGACGCGCACAAAACCTTTTGCCACGCACAAACCTCAGACAAAACCGCCAATGCCGTGTGCAAAAGTATGGGCGGAACCAATCCCGTAAACAGCCCTTTATTTGGCGGTTTTACCCGTTATACGTTGTAAAAAGTGTAAAAACAGGCTATAAAAAACCGCGCCCGTAAAGAGCGCGGTTTTTAGTAAAACTAAAACGGCTTATTTGGCCAGTTGTTTCCAAGAGTTGGCTTCGTCTTTGAGCGCTTTTTTAGCGTCTTTGGCGGCCTTTTTGGCTTCGGCTTTCTTGGCCTCGTTGGCTTCTTTTTGCGCTTTGGATTTGGCCTTAGCGTCGGCTTTGGCTTGTTTTAAAGCGTCCTTTTGAGCCTTGGCTTTCGCTTTGGCGTCTTTTTCGGCTTTTTTAGCGTTGGCTTTGGCGGTTTCGGCCTTTGTCTTGGCATCAGATTTAGCCTTGGCCGCTTTGGTTTTGGCATCCGCTTTGGCGGTGGTGGCTTTGGCTTTTAAATCTTTTTCAGCCTTTTTAGCATTGGCTTTGGCATCAGCCTTAGCCTGTTTAGCCTTCGCTTTGGCCTGGGCCTTGGCTTCGGCGGCTTTGGCCTTGCTGTCAGCAGAGTTGTTGGAGGCCTTAGCCGCTTCCAACTTGGCTTTGGCATTGGCTTTTTGGGTTTCCAGATTCTTTCTTAACGTGGTTACCTTGGACATCGTGCATTCGTTAATGCAGGTTACATCCGCAGCGGCGCAACCGCAGTTATCGGTAGCGGCGAAAGCGGCAGTCGGCCACGCGGCGGACAACGTCAACGCGAGCGCGAACAAGATTGTTTTCTTCATTTTGTTTCTCCTTTTGAAATTTAAATATCTTACTTTTTTATTTTACAAAAATTCGTTTTACGCACTCAACGCCCGATTTTTAATTAATTTTTTTTCTTGGCGGAGGATGTAATTTTGATAAAATAATATATATGGAAACGATAGTTGCTTCTACCCCTTGGTGGATAAATGCGCTTTTAGGTATAGTGGTAGCCAATTTATTGGTGTGGCCGCTTGCGTCGCGCTGGGTGGAAAGCCACTTGGAAATTTTCCTTTTAATGGTCGGCGCCGCGGCGGTAACCATTAGCGGCGGTTGGAGCGTAGATTTTATTTACGAAACCTTGCAATATCCCGTTAATGTGGCGTTTATCGTGCTGGTTGTAAGCGTTATCTTCAATAATTATTCCCGCTATATTTTCCGCGTGCTTTTTGCGTTCTTCCGCAAATTAGAGCCGCAATACAGTTTTGCCCTGTTGGTGTTTTTGCTTGGAATTACGTCTTCCCTCGTCAGCGTAACAGTGGCGGCTTTGGTTTTGGCCGAAGTATTAAAGGTTGTTAATTTGGAGCGTCTCTCCACCGTTCGGATTACCGTTTTTGCCTGCTACGCTATTGGGTTGGGCGCAGTGCTTACGCCGCTTGCCGAACCGTTGGGGCTAATTATTAATAACGCTCTTACCGGGGCGCCGCACTTTGCGGATTTCTTCTTTTTAATGCGTCATTTCTTTGTGTGGATTGCTCCGGCTATTTTGTTAATGTCTGCGGCGGCGGGGTATTCGGCGCGTCACGCGGGTACTACGATGCAAATGCACATCCGCGAGGATAAAGAAACATACGGCTCTATGTTGCGCCGGACGTGGCATATCTATATGTTCGTGGCTGCACTTAATTTAATTAGCGCGGGGTTACGCCCCTTGGCCCAAAGTACCATTACACATTTGGGCGGAAAGGTTCTCTTTTTGGCCAATGCGGTGTCTGTGATTATTGATAACGCGACCTTGGCCGCGATTGAAATTGTACCCACTATCTCTATGAACGACCTTATCTATATGGTGATCGGTCTGGCGGCGTTTGGAAGTATGCTGGTTCAGGGGAATTTGCCCAACATTGTGGCGGCTGAAAAGTTAGGCATTAAAAGCCGCGAGTGGGCTTCTGTCGCCGTGCCGACAGGGCTCGTGCTTATGGGTGCTTACTTCATCATTTTGTGGATTGCTTTATAGGCCTGGGCCTATATCAAACAGGGCCTTTTGGCCCTTGTGGCTTGCTTACCTAATTAGTACCCTATATAGAGGGAAAAATATGAAAAAATACTTAATTTTTGTTTTAGCCTGTCTAATGGCTGCGCCTTCTTTCGCGCAAAAAGTTCCAAAAGCACCCAAAATAAAAGGACAGGCGCGTATTATCAAACAGCAAGTCCGCACACTCGGACAAGCAAATGCGCTTACACAAATTCCGCTTTCGACGTTTGTATTAAATAATGTGCGCAAAGTGCAGGGGAAAGTGATTTTATCAGCCCCCGTGCCGAATATTCCGCAAAGCAGTTTAATTGCCGAGCGGCTAATAGCGCAGACTTTGCCGCCTACGGAGCCGTTCCGTTTGCCGCTTTTATTGATTGACCCGTCGTATGAACAGCGTTTAGCGGTAGCAAAGCAATACAAAACCACCTTGGAGAATTTCCAACAATTTAAAAAGGAAATTAATCCCGTTTTATATTATCAGATGAAACCGTCCGAACGGCGCGTTTTGCCCGCTGTGGAAAAAGCCCGTTGGGTGGATAAAATTTTGGCAATGCACAACCAACTGCGCGCGTTGAATATTTTAGTGGCGCCGCACGACCAACCCTTGGTTCAAGCCAATCTGTATGTGCAGTATGCCATGGAAACAATAGAGCCAAACTTTGTGGGACTGTTAGATTCCGGCTTGCGGGAAAAAAGGACGGACCGCAAATTTAACCAAAAGGAATTTATGATGGAACCGCCGAAAGATGGACGACTTGCCTCCTTGAAAAATTATTTGCCCTATTCGTTGCGTTTGCGCCAGGCCGCAAACAAAATGCCTGCCGGTATTAAAATGGCCGTACTAAACGACCGCGCAAGTGCGTTGGAGGCTATACAAGATAAACATAAAACGGTTTTCTGCCCCAAATGGGAAATTACCGCCTATCACGATACGGAAGCGTTATTAAACGATATTAAATACGGACGTGCGCAATACGACATTATCCTTACGGACTTAATGGTGCCGGGCGGCGGCGGGTATTATTTAACGGCGTCCTTACGCCACCAAGGTTTTGGCGGGGTTATTTTGGCCGCTACGGCTTTTCAACCCGAGGAACGGCTTAGTATTGGGCTTTTTAATAAAGGGTTTGACGGTATGCTTTCTCTGCCGGAAAACTTTGAATTGAATAAAGAGTGGCCGCTGGAAATGATGGAGCATTTTAACAATTATTTCTATTACCGGGATTTAAACGGTTGGAAGCGGTAAGAGAACTTTTTTCAGCAAACGCGGTTAGGTTTCGGCCTGCCGCGTTTTTTGTTTGACAGGTTAAAGAAACCTAGTTATAATGGAAATATCTGTTCTTTTCGTAATACACGAAATTATAAGTTGTCTGCCGTAAACAGGAGCGCTCGCTCCGCCGTTGCTTTAAACGCTTAATTTTTATAAGAGAGGAACGCGTATGACAGACCGTTTCGCACCTGCCGTAAAGATTCTGCAAGACCATCAGTACGATAGTGCCAAGTTAATCCCTATTTTGCAAAAAGTACAAGACGAATATACTTATCTGCCCGAAGATATTATGCGTTTTGTGGCTAACGAATTGGATATTTCGCCTGCCAAAGTGTTTGGTGTAGCCACTTTTTTTGCGCACTTTGCCATTACCCCAAAAGGCAAACACATTATCAAAGTGTGCAACGGTACGGCCTGCCACGTCAAGGGCTCGTCCTTTGTTATTAATACGGTCAAAGATAAACTGAAATTAAAAGACGGACAAGACACCACCGCAGACGGAATGTTTACGTTAGAGTGCGTTTCCTGTTTGGGGGCGTGCGGTTTGGCTCCCGTAATGGTAGTGGACGATGTTGTTCACGGTCAAATCACCCCGGCTAAGGCCGTAGAAATTATTGACGAAATTGCCCGCCAGGAGGCCAAAAATGCCGACTAAAAATATTGAACAAATAGCCGAAGAATATAACTCGGCTTACAAAAAAATTACCGGACGTGTGGTTATTTGCGGCGGTACAGGGTGTATTGCCGGCGGTTCTAAAAAGGTGTACCAGGCTTTTCAAGAAGAAATGGAAAAACGCAAAATCGGCTTTTGCTTGCAAATTACCAAAGATTGCCACGAGAACTATTTGAGTTTTTCCGGATGCCGCGGTTTTTGTGCGCAAGGCCCGTTGGTGAGCGTGGGCGATATTTTTTATACCAAAGTAAAACCGGCGGACGTGCCCGAAATCGTGGAAAAAACACTTTTAAAAGGTGAAGTGATTGACCGTTTGTTATATCATAATCCGGCCAATAACCAAAAGGCCAAAACGGTAGCCGATATCCCCTTTTATGCCCAGCAGGAACGCATTTTACTGCACGATTGCGGGCGCATTAATCCCGAAGATATCAACGAATATATTGCGCACGGCGGTTATCAGCAAGCCAAGCGCGCCTATACGGAAATGACAGATGCGGAAGTTTGCAAAGAAATGATTGCTTCCGGCCTGCGCGGCCGCGGCGGGGGCGGTTTTCCTACGGGCAAAAAGTGGGATTTAACCCGCGTGGAACCGGGACCTAAAAAATACGTCATTTGCAACGCGGACGAGGGCGACCCGGGCGCGTTTATGGACAGAAGTGTAATGGAAGGAAACCCTAACGCGGTTTTGGAAGGGATGATGATAGCCGCACGGGCGATTGGCGCGGACGAGGGATATATTTATGTGCGTATGGAATATCCGTTGGCGATTGAGCGCGTGCGCACCGCTATTAAACAGGCCGAAGCCTTGGGTTTGTTGGGCGAAAATATTTTTGGTTCCGGTAAGAATTTTAAAATTCATGTAATGGAAGGAGCCGGAGCCTTCGTTTGCGGAGAGGAAACCGCCTTGATTGCGTCTGTGGAGGGCAAGCGCGGTATGCCTAAAATTAAGCCGCCTTTTCCCAGCCAATGCGGGCTTTTTGGCAAACCGACCGTTATTAATAATGTGGAAACCTTGGCTACCGTAGCCAAAGTGCTTGAAATGGGGGCAGAAGCCTTCCGCAAAATCGGCACCTTGGGCAGCCCGGGTACTAAAACCTTTGCCGTAACGGGGCATATTGCCAATACAGGCTTGGTGGAAGTGCCCATGGGGACCACCTTGCGCCAAGTGATTGATGATGTGGCCGGCGGCACTACTAATGACGACGGTACTGTTAATAAAGCCGCTTTTAAAGCCGCGCAAATCGGCGGGCCGTCCGGCGGATGTTTGACACGGGAGCATTTGGACCTTCCGTTAGATTTTGATTCCTTAAAATCAGTAGGCGCGATGGTGGGTTCCGGCGGACTTGTGGTAATGAATGACAAAACCTGTATGGTTAATGTGGCCCGCTTTTTCTTGGAATTTACACAGCGCGAATCTTGCGGTAAATGCGTTCCGTGCCGCGAGGGCACCGAGCAAATGCTTACGATGTTAAATGATATTGTGGAAGGGCGCGCCACCTTAAAAACCTTGGAAAACTTGGAAGACTTAGCCAAAGCGGTGCAAAAGGCTTCCCTGTGTGCTTTGGGCAAGACGGCTCCCAATCCGGTGCTTTCCACCCTTAAACATTTTAAAGAGGAATATTTGGCGCACGTGGTGGATAAACGCTGTCCGGCGGGTGTGTGCAAAGCCTTGGCGCGTTTTGAAATTAGAGAGAACAAATGTAAGGGGTGCGGTATGTGTAAACGCGCCTGCCCGGTGCAAGCCATTAGCGGCGAAGTGGGCAAACCCCACCACATTGACCCCAAAAAGTGCATTAAATGCGGTGGTTGTAAATCCACCTGTAAATTCGGCGCGGTTGTAACGGGAGCGTAATATGCAAAAAGAACAATTTGTTACTATTGAAGGCAAAAGAGTCCCTATTGAGGGAGAAAAAAACCTGTTGGAATTAGTGCGCAAGGCTAATTTTAATATTATGACGTTTTGCTACCACCCCGAACTGGCCGCCTACGGCGCGTGCCGCCTGTGTTTGGTAGAGGTAGAAGGGATGGGCATTGTGGCCTCGTGTACGGTAGCCCCCAAAGACGGGATGAAAGTGCGCGTAAACAGCGACGAAATCCGCCATTTGCGCCGCATTAATTTGGAACTACTTTTGTCGTCGGGCAACCACGATTGCACATTATGCAGCAAATCTAATAATTGCAAATTGCAGAAATTGGCCAAGGATATGGACGTAACGGAAATCCGCTTTAAATCTAAAAAGTTGGACAGCCATAAAGATGCCACTTCCGCTGCCTTGGTTCGCGACCACAGTAAGTGTATTTTGTGCGGAAACTGTGTGCGTATTTGTAACGAGGTGCAGGGCATCGGCGCCATTGATTTTGCGTTCCGCGGTTTCCGCTCCAAAATCGCCACGGCTTTTAATAAAGAATTGGGGCAGAGCCACGAGTGCGTTTCCTGCGGACAATGTGCCCGCGTATGCCCGACGGGTGCGTTAATGCCTAATTCTTCGGAAATAGAAGCCGTTTTTAAAGCGATTAATAACCCCCATAAAAAGGTGGCAGTTCATATTGCTCCTGCGGTGCGTGTGGGGCTGGGAGAAATCTTCGGCCTGCCGCAAGGGCAAAATGTGGACGGGAAAATTGCCGCCGCTTTGCGTATGCTGGGGTTTGACTATGTGTATGATACGGCCTTTGCGGCAGATTTAACGATTTTGGAGGAAGCCACCGAATTTTTGGAACGCTTTAAAAAAGGAGTTAATTTACCGCAATTTACCAGTTGTTGCCCGGCGTGGGTGAATTATGTGGAAAAATTTGCGCCTGAGTTTATTCCTAATTTATCTACGGCCCGTTCCCCTATGCAAATGATGGGACCGGTGTTGAAAGCCGATTTTGAGGATAAAGGTGGCAAGCGCGAGGATTTAATTGTGGTTGCCGTAATGCCTTGTTCGGCCAAAAAGTCCGAAGCCAAGCGCGGCGAGTTTTATGTGGACAACAATCCCGATACCGATTATGTGGTAACCACGGTGGGATTGGCGCGTATGATTAAAGAGGCGGGTATTGATTTTGTAAACCTAGAAAACGAGTGGTTTGATATGCCTTTTGGTTCCAAAACGGGGGCTGGTGTCATTTTTGGTGCTTCCGGCGGTGTAATGGAAGCCGCTTTGCGTTATGCCTTGGCAGAATTGGACCCGGCCAATGCGCGCAGCGTTAAGTTTTCAAGCCTGCGCAAAAGCAGTGTGTTTAAAGAAAAGACAGTAGAAGTTGGCGAAGTGAAAATCCGCACTGCCGTAGTGAGCGGTTTAAAAAATGCCCGCAAACTCTTGGACGATATTAAAGCCGGTAAGGACCATTACGATTTTATTGAAGTGATGTCCTGCCAAGGCGGATGTGTAGCGGGAGCGGGCCAGCCGCAGTTTGACGGATGGGCTCCCCGTAAAAAACGTGCCGAAGGCCTGTATCAAGAAGATACAGAACTGGCATACAAGTCGCAGGATAACAGCGGTGTCAATGCATTGTACGGCCGTATTTTGGATAAAGTGGGCGGCCCTCTGGCGCATAAATTGCTTCATACGCACTATCACGACAAGAAAGACCGCACCGGCCAACAAAAATAAACAGAGCCTTATGATATGAAAAACACCCGGAACGGAATGACTCCGCTCCGGGTGTTTTACGCCCGCGCGGCAAGTAAGATAGAATATATATATATGTTTAACTGGAAAGGATTTATTTGCGGGGTGGTTACTTCGGCCACCTTCGGGCTGATTCCGCTGTTTACGCTGCCCCTTTTTGCAGACGGACTGAACGTTCCGTCTATTTTGTGTTACCGTTTTTTATTGGCTGCTGTTTTAATGGGAGTTTTTATGGCAGGAACGGGGCGCGCCTTTAAGGTGAACCGCAAGGAGTTTGGCACATTGGCGGGGCTTAGCATTTTGTATATCGGCTCGGCTGTATTTTTGTTTTGGTCGTATCATTATTTAGCAAGCGGCATAGCCACGACAATGATGTTCTTATACCCTGTTTTTGTTGCGCTTATTATGATTACGGTGTTTAAGGAGCGCAATTCTATTTGGACGATGCTCGCTATTTTACTGGCTGTCAGTGGGGTGGCCTTGCTTTCTTGGAACGGCAAAGGCGGCGGGGTGAGTTGGACGGGTATCGCGTTGGCGGTTTTGTCCGGCTTATCTTATGGGATATACATTATTGCGGTTAATAAATCGTGTGTCAAGGATATGAGTTCCACTAAACTTACTTTTTATTTATTCGTTTTTACCGGCATTTTTTTAACGCTTGGTACGGTTTTATTAGGAAAATTCCAGGGGGTCGCTTCGCCGAAAGGCTGGACAAATTTACTGTTGCTTGCCGTTATCCCAACGGTTATTTCCAACATTACCTTGGTGGCGGCTATTAAGGCGATTGGTTCCACCTTTGCTTCCGTTTTGGGTGCTATGGAGCCGGTAACTGCTATGACGGTGGGAGTATGTGTGTTTGGAGAACCGTTTACGCGCACGACGTCTTTGGGGGTGGTGTTGATTATTTTTGCGGTTACTTTGGTGATTATGTCCCCGGCTTTGGAAAAGGGGTATCGTACAGGAAAATTTTTGTATATTACAAAGGTAAAGGGAATTCATCCCAATATTGTGCCGTATCATTAGCAGGTTTTTGCTACAATATAAAAAAATAAAGGAGAAATTATGGGACGTAACGGTTCTATTCATACAATCGTTTTAGTGTTGGTAATGCTGATAGGTTTTGGTGCGGCCTTAGGTTGGCCTCAGTACGAAAAACACCGCACGATTGCCGCCGCGCAAAAAGCATTAGACATTGGTAAATCCCTGGCATTTGCCGAGGCTTCTTATAAAGAGCATTATAAAGCCTATACGCCGGATTTTGAACTGTTGGGCGCAGACTTGCCTTGTCCGGTGGAGCGCGTGGAGGGGAAAATAGAAATGGTATGCAGTGATTATACCTTTTCGCTTGCGGAGGGGAATTTGGTGCGTGTAGCGCATAAAAATTATCCCAAGTGGTTTGATATTAATATAGACCAAGGCTCTATTGATTGTTCTCACGAGGAAGGTTCTCTGGTCGGTCAGCACATATGCGACCGGGTAAATTTGTCAAATTCTAAAAATTAAGGAGAAAATATGAAGAAACTCTTATTAGTCTTTTTGGCTTTGCCGCTATTATTTGCCTGCTCTCCCAGCGTAAAACGTGTGGAGACCAATTTGGTGAAAGATGTTAGCGGCGGTTGGAACGATACGGACGCACAAATGGTAGCGCAGGAAATGATTACCGATTGTTTGCAGGGCGGCTGGTATAACCGCTATTTAACACGCAAGGGCAAAGAACCTGTGGTGATTGTCGGCACGGTAACAAATAACACAATGGAACATATCAATACGGGGGTGTTCGTGGAGGAAATCCAACGCGCTCTTATTAATTCGGCTAAGGTGGATTTTGTGGCGTCCTCTACGGAGCGGGGCGAAATTCGCACGGAGCGTTTGGAGCAGGATGAATTTGCTTCCGAAGCAACGCGTAAGGCGTTTGGCAAGGAAGTCGGGGCCGACTTTATGTTAAGCGGGGTTTTAAATTCCGTAGTGGATAAGTCCGGCAGTAAAGCCTTGGTGTTTTATCAGGTAAATATGAAACTGATTAACATTGAAACGAACCAAATTGTCTGGAACGGACAAAAGCAGATTAAAAAATACGTTAAACGCAGTAAAGTAACCTGGTAGTTTTATGAAGAAGGCGCGTGCATTTTGTTTGGGGCTGGTCTTGTTTTGCTCCGCTTGTGCGGCGCCTTCTTTGCGTTTTAAAACAGAAGTAAATAAATTGGTCTCTGCGGGGCAGTTTAAACAGGCGGAGGCGCAAATCCTTTCCAAACAAAATAAGTATTACAAAAAGAAGGATGCCACCCTCTTTTATTTGGACCGCGCTTCCCTTTTGCACGATGCCGGACAGCCCGCCGAAAGCGACGCGTTGTTTGCCTCGGCACAAGAATATATAGATGACTTGTATGCTAAAAGCATTACCGGTTCCCTGGGCCGTTTTGTGATTAACGATTTAACCGCGCCGTATTACGCGGCTAATTACGAGCACGCCCTTACTTATTATTACCGCGCCGTAAATTTTTTGGAGCAGGGAAACTTGTCTGCCGCCGCAATAGAAATGCGCCGGGCTGTTTTCTTTTTGGATGAGTTGCGCGGCACCAAAAGCACCGGATATAACGACGACCCTTTTGTACAATATTTTGCCAGTTTGATTTTTGAATCAGTAGGCCAGCGTTCGGATGCGCGCATTTGCCGCCAAAATGCCCAAAATGCTTATGCGCGTTTAGGGGATAAGTTAAAAATCGTAATGCCGGAATTTTCGGTTCCCGCTGATGCCAATTCTTTCGGTGAAGTGATTTTTCTACACTATAATGGGTTGTTGCCTCTTAAAAAAACGCAAACGATTCAGGTGGCTTGGGATAAGGCCTTGGTGATGGCTTCCTCTCCGGCGGAAACTGCGGAACAGGTCGCGCCCGAAGTGCAAAACGCCCTTATGGCGGGACTTTACGGTTCGGCGGTAACACTTTCTTTTCCGGAGTTGGAAAACCAACCCTACCGGGTGGCATCTTCGTGGGTGTTGGCCGGCGGGCAAGTTTATACAACGCAAAAAGCGGCAGATTTTGCCGCACTCGCCAAATTGGATTTAGAAGAAAAAATGCCCGGTATTTTATTCCGTACGGCTACGCGCGCGGTGGTAAAAGAAGTTGCCGCCGTTCAGGCGCGCCAAGCGGCAGCGTCGGCGGCGGATAACAGCGCGGCTGGCGACTTGGCAGGGCTGTTTGTCAGCGCGTTGGGGGCCGCCTTGGAAAAGGCCGATACCCGCCAATGGTTCACCTTGCCTGCTGAGGTGCGTATGACGCGGATTTTTGTCTTGCCGGGTAATCAAAATATCAGGGTGTTGTTTCGGGACGGAAATGGTAATATAATAGGAGAACATACCTTTGAAAATGTAAATGTGCCACGCGGAGGGCGGGTGTTTTTGCACTACCGTACGGCTTATTAGAGGGAACTATGAAAAAAATGATTATGATGTGTGCCGCAGCGTTCTTATTAAGTGCGTGCGCGGGTATGAATAAAAACACGGTCAATTATCAAATGTCCAAATATGATTCGGCTAAATACTATGTGGTAGCCGGAGAGGGAATGAGCAAAAACGAGGCCGCACAAAATGCGCTTACCAATATGCAGCGCGAAATGGTGCAGAATGCCCCAGCCGCCGCCGACCAAGGGGTCGTTCCGGATTTAATTGCCAATGCCGACGTGGAAAAAGTGTGGCGGGATGCGGACGTGTCCGCCAAGCATTATTACGCGCTTGCGGTTTTACCGCGTGAAAAAGCACGTAAAGTGCTTACTCCGTTATTAGACCAAACTGATGCTAAACTGGCGGGGTTATCTGCCCAGTTTTCTGCGCCCGCACAACCGCTTGCCGATTTAAAGATAGCCTTTAAAATGCAACCGCTTATTTCCCGCCGTGCGGCGCTGGATGATATGTACCAGTTTTTAGATGCGGGGCAACAGGCGTATGAGGCAGAAAAATTTTCCGCTTATAAAGATGTGCTTAAAGAAAAAATGGCCGCTGTCTTAGTGGCGGTTGAAGTGGAAGGAGTGGAAAGCGAAGTAATGGTAACTTATGTGGTAGATGCCCTCAACCAAATGGGGCTGGGAGTGGCGGATGCCGCTAACGGGAGTGAAGCGGTGCTCGTTAAAATTATCACAGAGGTTGACGGTTACGACTCCCAAAAAGTTCAAGGGCTTGTGTGGTGTTCCAGCGGGGCTTCGGTCAGTTTGGTGGATGTGGCGCGGGGGGCAACTTTTTCCCGCTTTAACGTACACGAACGGGCGGGCACTTCCCGTGCGGCAGATTCCCAACGCCAGAGTATGCAGAGCGTGGGGGAACAGGCGGCCAGACAGATTACCGCCCGGTTGGAAGCCTACTTAAAAACCAAATAGGAGATAATAATGAAAAAACTGTTAGTATTCGTTTTGTTATGTGCGCCGGTGTTGGCTTTGGCGCAGCAGGCGGCAACCGATAAACCGGCTGATACCGCCGCCGTGGAGGACCCGGCCGAACGCAATAAAATGCTTTATTCGCTTGGGTTTTTGTTGGGGGACAATTTAAAACGCCAGTTAATCTTGGATAACGAGGACGATTACAAAGCCCTTTCCCAAGGTATGCGCGACAGTCTGCTTAACAAAAAAGCGCAAACGGACTTGGAAAAATACAAACCGCAAATCATTCAAAAATACCAGGATGATGCCAAAGCAATTTCCGCCAAGCGCCAGGCCGCCCAACAGGAATATATGGAAAATTTCCAAAAAGAAAAAGGAGTAAAAACCTTAGACAACGGCACGATGATTAAACTCACCCGCGCGGGCAAGGGTAAAATGCCTAAGGCCGACAGCACCGTAAAGGTACATTATACGGGAACCTTGATAGACGGGACGAAATTTGACAGTTCCCGCGACCGCGGCGAAGCCTTTAAAACCCGCTTAACCGACGTAATTCCTTGTTGGACAAAGGCTGTCCAACAAATGAAACCCGGTGCGCGCGCCAAGGTTGTTTGCCCGGCGGATACGGCTTACGGCAACCGCCCGGTGGGTCAAATTCCGGCCAATTCGGCCTTGGTTTTTGATATTGAACTGCTGGATATGGAATAATGTCCAAGACCAGTTACGCTTTAATAGCGGTTATGGCGGCCGCGCTCCTGTATATGGGCGCGGCCCGCGTTTACCAAGTGTACGAACGCAAGGTGGCCGAGCGGGAAGCGGCGGCCGTTTCGGCATTTTCCTTTCAAAATGTACCTGTGTCCTTGGCGGCGCCGCAGGCCCAGCCTGTTAGTTATCCGGTGGCTTTTGAACCGGTGCCCGAAGATGTGTATTTGGAAGATGCTCCTTTAACCGAGGAACAGCAAATCAAACAGGCACAAGATACCATTGTGTCTATTTTAGATGATTATAAAGATGACCCTAATATCCGCCAATTTAATCGTGCTCTGGCCGAGGCCACACAAGGTAAAGTGGATAATTTAGGCGTGCTCAGCGGGGATAAATTAGCGCAGATTTTACAGGAAAATCCGCAAGTGGGGCAGATTGTATCAGAAAATATGAAGAACCCCGAATTTGCCAAAACGGTTCAGCAAATTTTTACAAATCCCCAATTTATTGAAAGCGTAAAGCAACTGCAAGGGGCAAATTTGCAAAAAAACGTGAAAAAACAGGGGAAAATTTAGTATTCTATAAGGGAATAGGAGGTCTTTGTGATTAAAATTTTTCTCAAAGCAGCCATTTTGGTTTTTATTATTTTAAGTATTTATTTTATTGTAAATCCCAGTGCGTGCTCTAACTTAATGATGGGGCGCGTAACCAATTCGCCCGATACCGAGCCTCAGATTGCGCTGCCTGCCAGCACCGCTGACCATAGCGAAATGTTTATCCCGTCCGGCGACAAGCCGCTCCGCCAGAGCGCGAGCCAAGAGCAAAAGGTGGAAGGTATTACCGATACCAATTCTTTGGCAACGGATAATGCCGGGGTGGATTATTCCCAAGAGGATATTGACTACGCTATCGCCAGCCGCTATGTGGAACTGGAAAACGAATATGCCCAGGCCAAAAAAACGACTAAGGACACGGCAAAGGAAATTTCCTATCAGGTAATGGACGATTTTGAACTGACTCCCGAAGAGTGGGAAGATTTCTTACAGCGCGCGACCAAGAGCAACTTATTTGATAAGGTCCGCCGCGACGTAGCCGCCGCTAAATAAAAATCTAATTGTTCTATAAAACGCCGCTTCTGTTTGCAGGAGCGGCGTTTTTGCGTGCTTCTTAACAACCAAAACATACAGCAACAGCCCCCGGTTTTGGCGGGGGCTGTTAATGGTGTAAAATGCGGGCTAAAACACAACGGTTTTATTGCTTGTATTAATGGGGAAGACGGCCTGCCAAAAACTCGGCTACCGGGCGCGTATGCTTGATTTTACTTAATACAATTTTAATAGAGGCCGTAATCGGCACAGAAAGGAACGCGCCGGGGACGCCCCAAACAAGAGACCAAAAGATAAGGGAAGATACAATCGCCGCCGGGTGCAGGTCCATCCCCTCGCCCAAAAAGCGCGGCTCTAATAAGTTGCCGATGACGAACTCCGTGGCGGACAATAAGCCTACGACCACAAAGAACTGCGGCCCTAAGCCGTATTGCAAAAACAGCACCGGGGTAGGCAATAGCACCGCAATAATAGAGCCTACACTTGGGATAAAATTCAGCAAAAAGACGAACAGCGCAAACAGCGCGGCTAATTTTACTTGAAAGCCAAATAAAATAGCCGCCGCAACAAACCCTGTGGCTAAGGACGCCACCAATTTGACGGATAAATATACGGACACGTTGGATAGCATTTCCTTAATAGCCGGGTTGGTAATGGGCGGAGCCTTTTTACTTCCGAGCAGGAAGAACGTCATAAACAAAATAATCAGCGTGGTGTTGGATACCAAACTAAATACTTTACTGCCGAAGTTTTTAAGCCAATTAAAAACAGGCAAATCGCGCAAGTACGTTTCAATAAATTTCTGGTCTAATGTAATACCGTGCTGATGCAGGCGGGAGGTAATATCGGCAATGGTATCAATAAGATTCTGGCGATAGACCTCCGCTCCCTTTAAAAATCCGCCTACGGAATTAACGGTAAACAAAATTACTCCCGCAAAAAAAGCCGCACACAGAACAATAGATACCGTCAGCGCGAGCCACGAAGGAAAGGAAAATTTGTGCTTTAAAAACAGTGTGATTTGCGTTAAAATAGTGTAGAGAAAAACCGAAATAACCAGCGGAATTAACAGCGTCTTGGTATAGACCAAAAATGCCGTTACTACACCCGCGGCAATAATTGTCAGACAAATGGCACTGGCTTTTAAATAGTAGTAAAACGGTTTATCAGAACGCATTTTGCCCCCTGTTTTTTTCTGTTTTTTTGGCTATTTCCCGTGCTAAAAATAAAATTTTCCCTGTCAGGGCTTCCACGTCGCTTTGGCAGGAAGTAAGCAACCATACGTTTAATTTGGCGGCGGTAAAATTTTTGTAATTTTTAGCAAATAAATCATATGCGGTTGTCAGTTCATCACACGCGCGGGAAAGCGTTTTTGCCCGGCTGTTTAAACCCTTGGCGGCTAAGGCCAAGTCAGCGGTCCAATCTCTGTCTTTGCTTTGGCGTGCGGCGGCACGGGCTTGTGTCCAAAAAGGTTCCCGGTCGTCTAATTGTTTGCGAAAAGCCAAGCAATAATCATTAAACTGTGTGGCAAAGTCTCCGTCTCGCACGTCTATATTTTTGCGCAGTTGCTGTAAAATTTGTTCCAACCGGCGGTTAAATTCGCGCAAAGACTGTGCCGCGGCGGCGATTTCGTCGCGTAAGAGGTCGCATTGGTGCGAAATATTGGTTAATAATTCTTCACAAGTCATAATACTGGGAAATTAATAGTAAAAATAGAGCCGAGTCCTCTGTCGGACACAACGCTGATAGAGCCGTTGTGCAGGTCCAAAATACGTTTAACCATTGGCAGGCCAAGCCCCCAACCGCTTATTTGCCCCGTAAAAAAATCATCTACCTGATAAAACGGTTCAAAAATACGGTTTACGTCTTGCGGGCGGATGCCTGCGCCGTAATCGCGTACGGACAGGGATATGCTGTCGCCGTGGTTGGCACATTGTACCTTAATAATTTTTTCCATTTTGTTATTAAATTTAATGGCGTTGGCGAGCAACTCCTGTACGCACAGGCGCAACATTTCTTCGTTGGCGGTAACGCTTAACCGTTCCGGGCAATCAATCTCTACAAAGGTGCCGCGTTTAACGGAACTGTCCTCTTGCGGTCTGACAGGCAAGGCGCATTCTTCTTCCAAGGTAATGGCCTTGGAGGCGCACTCTTTGATAAGTGGTTTTAATAAAACAGATTGTTTTTCCATTCCCTCGTGTTGGGCGGTAATTACTTTGTTAAACGCCAGTAACTTATCCACCAGTTGGGACATTTTGCCCCCCTGTTTGTTGATTTCTTCCAAGGCTTTGGAGGTAAAAGGGGAAAATTTTTCCTTTCCGGCTTGGGATAAAATGGCTTCCGAATAGCCGTTAATAATAGAGAGCGGCGTTTTTAACTTATGGGAAATTAAAGTCAACGCCCGTGCATTAATGGATACATTTTCTTCTTCGGTCATATCTTTCTCCTAGAAAGAGCCTACCAACCGGACGTATAAAATGTCGCGTTTGTTGTCGTTATGCACGGTACGGACGTGGTTATAAGCCAAGTCCGCGTGGATATCCCGGGTAATGGCAAAGGTATTTCCCGCCATAAAAGAATGCTCCGGGTCAGCCGTATAAAATTCTCCGTAGCGGTATCCTAAATAAAGAGAGGACTGGCTGTCCGGCCACATCCACGTCATACGCGCGCCCAAGGCATATTTGCCCAAGTCGTGTACAACGTCATAGGTTTGGGTGGGGGCCAATTCCTGTTGGTCCATAATACCGCGGAAAGATTTTACACCCTCAATGCCGTTGGGATATTGAAAGACTGTCCCTGCGGCTTCAAAGCCGAAACGGCGGAAGAAATTTTTGGTAAGGCCCAAGGTGTAGGCAAATTGGGAGTAATCTTCGTTAGACCGTGTTCCGTCCGCATAAGACAAGGTGCCTTTTTGGCGCGCAAACGACGCTCCTAAATAAGCGTGCGTGTATAAATCGTTGACGGTATCATCTTCTAATGTCATAATCAGGCGCGTGGAAACGCCGTAAGCGGAGGAATCTTGGAAAGATTCGTTTTGACTTTTATTTTTAAAATAGTAAAAGGGTTTTAAGTCTAATTTTAAATAGCCAAAATCCAGTTCTATGGGCAAATTGACGGAATAAACGGGGTCCTTAAAGGCGTTTTCCTTTACATATTTGGCTTCTACCCCGGCCAGTACGTTCAAACTCCAAGCAGCCACCGCGCTGACGCGGGCCTGGTCAAAATGTGATGCGCCGATATACGCGGCCGACACATCTACGGTGCGGGCCTGCAAAGCGGCGGAAGAAAGTAACAACAAGGTAAAAAATAAAGTGATTTTTTTCATATACCCCCATTTAACCAAATTTAAAGCATTTGCGGTATGTTTTTTCACTATACGGAGCCGCTTTATTTGGTAGAATAAAAAATATGAAGAAACTTTCCATCTTATTTTTAATTCTTTTTGCCGCCGTGTTTGCGCAGGCGGCCCAAGTAGTCCGAGGCCCGTATATTGAGGACCCGACCCAAACCACTATGATTTTAAAATGGCAGACGGATGCGGATACACCGTCGTGGTTGGAATACGGCCCCGCTCCGCGTTGTAACCAAATTATGACGGTTACGCCCGAAAGCACCGTTCACAAGGCGGTGCTATACGGTCTTGTGCCGAATCAGGATTTTTGTTACCGTTTGTATGTAAACAATACGGCGGGCGACGGTGTGCAGGAGCCGATAGAGGGTTCTTTCCGCACGTTGTTCTCGGCAGAAAGAAAGGTGGTAAACTTTTTGGTTTTAGGCCAAACGGGTGCGCCGGAGCCTTTGCCCACCGAGGAAAATCCGGAACCGGTGGACGAAGCCGCCCGTGCCCGCGAATTGCTTGCTAATTTAATGGTAAAGGAAAAGAGCGACTTTTTAATTCACACGGGCAATATTACGGCATCCGGCTTAAATGCAGATGCCGACCGGGAATTTTTTACTCCATTTAAAGCGGTGCTTGCCAAAAATCCGCTTTTTGTGGCATTGGGTCCCAACGAATACGGTCCAAACCGCGATAGCCGCGACAGCAAGTCCTTCCTTCGCACCAATTACACGCGTTTTCACGATATGTCTTGGAGCAAGGCCACCCCAAAGTATTATTCGTTTGATACGGCCAATGTGCGCTTTGTGTTTTTGGATACCAATGTAGCAGAGGGGGCCGTCTGGGCGCCGGAAATCGGCGAGAAATCGGCGCAGACCGACTGGCTGAAAAATACCCTGGCTTCGGCCGGAGAAAAATGGAAAATTGTGGTAATGAACGCGCCTGCATATTCCACAGGGGCACGCGGAAGCCGCAACGAAGTTTTTGCCGCTTGGGGCAAGATTTTTGAAGATTACCGCGTGGACTTAGTTATCCAGGGGGGAGATGCCAACTACGAGCGAACCTTTCCAATGTACCGCGGGGAACCGTCTGCGCGCGGGGTAACGTATGTAACTTTGGGTACGGCGGCGCCGGCCCCTACCAAACGCGAGCACGGGGATTCTTCTACGGCGCGCTTTGTATCGGCGCGGCACTTTGCTTCTGTCAAAGTGGTGGACCGTAAACTGACCTTAAAAGCCTATAACGAAAACGGAAAATTGTTAGATACGTTAGAAATTTATTTATAAAGTATTTTTGAAGGTGGAATTTTGCGGGGCAAGGATTTTTTATATTCTTGCCCCGTTTAATTTTTAGAGAGGGCATTCCGAACTGGCGGCTCGCTAGGGTGTGGCCCGCAGGGTTTCAGGATTTAGTAATTGTGTTGTTGGGCATTTATAGAGAGCAAGGTCGTACTGGAAGGTTTGCCGGCGCGGAGCGTTCCAGTATCCGTTGTTTGCCTCTTTTAGAGTAACGACAGATCCTGGACTACAACTTTCCAGGATGACGGCAACTACCCAAGATGTGGATTCTGAAACCTATTAATAGACCCCGTACAGAAACCTTACAGGGTGATGCCTAGCGGTAAGGGCGGCAGTGCAGAATGACCCCCATTTTTATGACTGCCTTGTTTTATTTATTGATACCGTTCCGTTTGTTTGCAACCTTACAAAAACAGTGTGGCTACACTAGTCAAAAGAGGGGG
>UQJU01000012.1 GCA_900541355.1 Candidatus Avelusimicrobium fimicolum
GAATCTGTTGTTGCGAAACGGCGAGATTCCGTACAGAAACCTTACGGAATGACGTCAGTTTGGGGTGGCTGTACGGCAATAAGTGCGGGTTTTACCTTAATAGAACTACTTGTTGTCGTTCTTATTATCGGTATTTTGGCTGCGGCCGCGTTGCCGTCGTACCGGGTGGCGGTGGCTTCTAGCCGAGTGGCCACCATGCAAGTCCTTGTGCGTGCGGTGGACCAGGCACAGCAGCATTTTTATATGCAAACGGGCCGCTATGCGGCCCATTTGGACGGGTTAATTATCGCAATGCCCTCTGGTTTTACTAAAACGGACGAAAAACATATTTCCAGCAATGATATGTATTGCTACATTATGGATGGGCAGGGGGCCGCGTCGGTTTCTTTTAAGTGTGAAGATAAAAAAAGCAATGTTTGGCTGGAAAAATACCACAACACCAATTATACTCTTTGTTCCGCGCGGGAAGACGATTCCTTTGGCAACCGGGTTTGCCAAAACTTGTCGGGTAAAGACGAGCGGACTGGGGCTTGGAACGACACGTCCGGCGGGCGGTCCTACTACTACTTTTTAGGCAATTAACTAGCGGCGGGTAAACAAATTCCAAGATGTTTTCCAAGGGTTCTTTTTGGGGAAAAATACATTAAATGTAGCCTTTTCCGTTAGAGAATTGGCGGCTGGGGTATCTACAAAAACAGGCAAGTTTTTGGGGGCAATTTCCGATATGTTTCCTATTTTTTTTCGGAAAGGGTAAAAAGCAAAAGCATCGGCCTTTAATCCCAGTTGCGTATGCAGGCGGTAGGTGCTTTCCTGTGCCAGATAAGCGGCCTCGTCAGCGGGCAAAACAGATAAATCCTCCCCGTTTAATGCAAGCGCTCCAAAGGAAATAAGTCCGCTTTTAGCAAGCATTTTTAAATCTTTTTCCGTCAGTACATTTTGCCAAGGTTCCTGGTGCGGGTCTTGCCATTTGTTATAGGTACCGATGGCATTTGTAGGCAAAAACAATGTGGCCGGTGTTTTGGAGTCTTGCAATAAGGGGAAAATATCGGTTAGAAAAGATTTGTACCCGCCCATAAATACCAATAAAACAGGTTTGGGGGGCCTGGCGGCTGATGAGTTCAATCTTCCTGCATTTATTGGGGTAAACCCGTGCGCGCGGAGCCATAAAAGCGTTTTTTTAAATTGATTGACAGTTGTCCACTCTTTTTTTAAGGGGGAATTTTTAGGCGCGGTGCCAATTTTTTCGTAGGCCAAAACGAGCAACGCCCCCGGTTTGCGGCGGCAGACCAAAGCAATTAAAATTCCCGACAAAAGGACAACACCGAGCGCGAGGTAAAGCATAGATTATAAGCGGCTTTCCCCGCGGGTGATTTGCAAGTAAAAATCAAACATTGTTTCGCCTCCGCGCGGGAAGGCCCGGCGCAAGGTGGTTTTTTTGCGCCACGGCCAGGGATTTATGCCTTTTTTGGTGCTGAAATCAAACAAATATCCGGCCTTAAACACCTGCGGGCGGACCCGCTTGTCAAAACCGCCGGCCCCGTACGGATAACATAAAGCCGTAACCGGGCGGCCCAGTTTTTCTTCTAAAATTTGCTTGCTTTGCGTGAGTTCCTGCCAAATTTCCTCGTCAGGCAAACTGCGCAGGCGGCGGTGCGAACAAGTATGGGAACCAAAGGTTACAAGTCCGCTTTTTTGCATTTCATCAATTTGTGCCCACGTCAAATAGCCGGGGCGTTTTTCAATATAATCGGTAATTAAAAAAATCAGTGCGGGCACATTGTATTTTTTTAAAAGGGGGAAAAGCGTGGTGTAATTGTCTTCGTAACCGTCATCAAATGTAAACATAACAGGTTTTTCAATAAGAGATTTTCCCGCTTGATAGGCCGTTTGTACATCCTCTAACGACACTAATGTATATCCGCGCGACTTTAAAAACAAAATCTGCCGCTCCAACATTTCCGGGCGCATTGTAAACGGGTATTGCTCCTCCGCCGGGTCATCAAGTACGCCGACGTGATGATACATTAGGGCAACAAAGCCCTTTCGGGGGGGCAGATACCACGTTTTACGCAGCAGCGGGAAACGCCAAAACAAAAACACTATTAAAACCAGTAAAGCCAGCAAATATACGGTCATTTTTCTTTTTGCTCCTGTAATTGCCAAAGTTTGGCATTTTTTACCAGTACATAAAAAGTGGAAAAGGCGGCCCAAAGCAACCCGCGTATGCCGTCCAATATACCTAATTTTAAGATGTAGCGCTTGAAAAATTCAAACGGCAAGGTAAACGCTACCTTGATAAGCGAAAAGCGTTTTCCGTTTTTGTACATTTGTTCTGCCGCCAGCGTGGTGTAGCGGTTGAATTTGCGGAAATAAGTTTCAATAGTATCGTAGGAGTAGTGGTTGATAGCGTGTTTCAAACGGCCGATTTTGCCTTTTACATCCAGCCCTTCGTGGACCAAGCCGCCCACATATTTGGCGCGTTTGGTTTTAACCAGCCGCAGGTGTTTTTCTTTATTTAGGCCGCTAAACCGCATTTTTTTGCCCAGAAAATAGTTGCAAAAGGGAATATCATATCCCGAGAAGGCCGGATTTTTGACGGCTTGGGCGATTTCCTCTTTTAATTCGGGCGAAAGAGTTTCGTCCGCATCCAGGTTTAAGGCCCAGTCGCCCGTTACCTTGGAAAGCGCATAATTTTTTTGTGAGGTAAATCCGTCAAATGCGCGGTTGTAAACCTGTGCGCCCAATTCTCGGCAGACGAGGGCGGTTTTATCCTTGGAAAAGGAATTAACGACAATCACTTCGCTCACCAGACCGCGTGTGCTTAAAATGCATTTTGCAATTTTTGATTCTTCGTTTTTAGCAATAATAAAAAGGGAAATTCTAGACTTTTTCATATTCTTATTATACCATTTGCCTTATATAAAAAGGGGAACCGCAGTAGCAGGGTTTGGGACTACTGCGGTTTGGATGAAAAGGAAATTGCTGTTTATATTAATAAATTACAATTTTCGGAGGAAATAAAAACAGGGTCTTTGGACCTATTTTTTTAAAAATAAGTACCTAGAAAAAAATAGGTCCAATGTGCTATAATTTTGAAAATACAGGAGGCTTATATGAAAAAAATGGTTTGTCTGCTCCCGTTTCTGTTGGCTGCTTGCACCACGCTGCCCACGTCTAGCGAATACTTGCTCCGCGGAGACGGATATTTTAAAGACGGGCACGCGGGTAAGGCTGTTCAATCTTATACCAAAGCCCTTAAATTAAACCCGGATAACTTGGAGGGATATGCTTCGCGCGGGGCGGTATATTTCTTTTTAGGCGAGTACGATTTGGCAGAGGCCGATTTCCTGCGTGTGTTGCAAGATAACCCTTATCAGGTGGATGCTTATACCGCATATGCCAGCACTTTGGCGGCCAAAGGCGATTTTGAAAATGCTTTAAGCGTGCTGAATTTGGCTTCCGGTTTAAAGCCGGACAAGGTGGAAATATTTTTTAGTCGCGGCGGGGTAAACTTTATGTTGGACCGCTACGAAGATGCGGTGCGGGATTATACCTCTGTAATCAATTTACACCCGGCGGCGGAAGTATATAATGCGCGCGGGGCTGTGTATATGAAAATGGGCAAAACGGACCTGGCGGAAAAAGATTTTAACACCGCCAAAACAGCCAAAATTCCCGAAAAGTTGAATATTTATTCAATGGTTGATTAAATATTTCTCCGACGGAAAAATGAAAAAGTTTGCGCAAACGGTGTTTGTTTTGTTATAATAAATATACGAGATTTACGTCACCGTAGCTCAGTTGGTTAGAGCGAGCGTTTCATAAGCGCTAGGTCGGTGGTTCGAACCCACCCGGTGACATTTTTTACGCCCTTTGCATTAGCAGAGGGCGTTTTTTGTGGGTGTTATGTTTGCAGGGGTGTATCTGCCCGATTTTCGTGCAAAATGCCCCAAAATGTACTATCATAAAAGTACGGAGATAAATATGAAGAAAACCTTCGCTTCTTTTTTTGTGCTTTTTAGCGCCGCTTTGCCGGCGGTTTGCGCCTCCACTTGTGAAACCCGCGTGGACGCGCACCAAGACGCTTCCACCCGACAGCGCGTGGAATATTGCTTAACGCCCGAAAAGGCCGCCCCTGTCGCCCCCGGGCCGGAAGTGGTATATTATGGTGTTTCCTCTGCCGCCCCGGCAAATGAGGCCGCCGCTGATGAAAAACAGCGCAAGCAGGTTTATTTTGATAAGGACGGGGTGGCTGTTTCGCAAAACTATGTGGACACTTCCAAATTCCCTACTTTTACAAACGATACATTAAGTGAACAGGAAAAAATCGCGTTGGAAGAAGCGCAGAAAAAACAGGCGCTTTTGCAAGCGGAACAAAAAGCCAAATCCGCACAGGAAAAACCGGCCAGAACAATGAGTGCGGAGCAAAAAGTAACCTTGGCAAACGAAACCAAGGCCGGCCTTTTGGCGCGCCAAACCAAGGCTAAACGCTATATGAAAGAAGTTGTGCAGCAGCCGGAGCCGGACGAGTTGGCGCAGGCTTACCAGCCGGGAAATAACGCGCCGGAAGCGTATAATCCTAATTATGAGCCGGAAATGTATTCTACGCAAACGGCTACCGCTCCCGCTAACGATTTTGAGGCGGATCTTAATGCCGCCACACCCGCATACAGTGCAGAGGGTGCCGCCCCCGCCGGGTTTACTGATCCGTCGTTAGCCTCGGACCAAGGGTTTGGCTATAACGCAACCGACCCGGCCATGCAGCAATAACTTGACAATTTGATAAAGGGAGAATAAAATAGTCTTATGCAAGCGATTATTTCTTATTTAAAAAAACCGTATGCCGAAAAGGGTTTTATTATCGGCACATTTGATTCGTTGTTAAAACTCCTGGCATTGTGCGTGTGGGGGTATTTGGCGGTGATTTTGGGCTCTTTGTTGTGGGAGTCTTTGCTTACGGATTACAACCCGCTTAATAAGTTGTGGTGGTTTTCGTATTGCTTTTTTATTTTCTTCGGGGCTACCTGGCTGGCTTACATTGTTTTGTTTGTACGCAATTACAACGAAGAAGATGCCGAATAAAGTTAAATGCTTTTAGTTAAATATAAAAAACCCCGCCAAGCGCGGGGTTTTTTAATGGAGTGATTTACACCAAAAAGCCTTGTAACTTCTGTCGTGCTTCTTCGCGGTCCTGCTTTAATTGGCGGACCAAAGCCTCTAACCCGTTGAACTTGGTTTCCTCGCGCAGTTTGTCTGCAAACCAAATGGTAATTTTCCGCCCGTAAATACTTTGGCGGAAATCAAAAATATTTACCTCTACCAGCGGCAAAACAGTATGCAGGGTGTTTACGGTCGGACGGAAGCCGATATTGCAAAAGCCATCGTAGATTTTTCGTCCTACGCGCACTTTTACGGCAAAAACCCCTAATGGTAGAATTTTGTAAATTCCCGTATCCAAATTGGCGGTGGGAAACCCCAATTTGCGGCCCAATTTGTGCCCTTTTACTACGGTGCCGGAAAGTTCATACGGGCGGCCCAAAAGCGTATTGGCCAGCGTAATATTGCCTTGTGCCAAGACTTTGCGGATAAGCGAGGAAGATATTTTTTCTCCGTTTGCACGGTAAAAATCCGCCACCGAGAAAGGAATTTTATATTTGGCGCACTCCGCACGCAAGAATTCAACCCCACCTTGTCTGTTTTTCCCAAAGGCAAAATCCGGCCCGACAAGCAGCCCTCCCATTTGGTACTTTTCAAGTAATGTTTGTTGAAAAAAATCTTGCGCGGGCGTTTCCCGGCAGTTTTCAAAATCAAGTGGTTTTGCAGGTAATCCTATATTTTTTAGCAACTGTTTTTTTTCTTGCGGAAGTGTCAAAACGCTCATCTCCGGGTGTGCGGAAAGCAATGTTTTTGGGGGGAGCGGAAAATATAAAGCCAACGGCTTTAACAGGGCTCCGGCCGCCAAAGTTTCCAACCGGGCAAATAAATGGCAGTGTCCGGAGTGAACTCCGTCAAAAGTGCCGATAGTGATAAAATTTTTGCGTTTCATACGTTTACGGACTCCACACACGCATAGAGAGTGTCCGAAGCACACCCCTTTAACAAGTTGCCGTCAAAGGCATTTTGGACGCTGTACGGGCCGATTTCAAGCCTTCTTAATGCGGTTAAATGCCCGGTCGTGCCCAATGCTTGCGCAAGTAAAAAACCTAACGAGCGTACATAAGTGCCGCACGAACAATGCACGGTAAATTCAATTTCATCCGGTTTTGTAAGTTGTATTTTGCGCCACTCTACGGTAACTTCGTTATAACGCCTTTCCATTTCTTTACCTTTTCGGGCAAGGTCGTACATATGCTCTCCGCCAATTTTTTTGGCACTAAAAAACGGAATCGGCTGGCGGATAAGGCCGGACAGTTTTTGCGTGGCCTTTTCCACCTGCGCTTGGGTGAGCGGGGGAACATCCGCTTGCGCTATTTTGGTGCCGTGCGCATCCCAAGTATCGGTTTCCAGGCCCAGTTTTAAGACGGCGCTGTACGTTTTGGAAAGGGTCAAAAAGGCCGTTTGCCGTTTGGTGGCCTCCCGGCCGATAAGTAAAATCAAAAGACCCGTCGCCATCGGGTCCAGCGTACCGCTATGGCCTATTTTTTTTGTTTTTAAAATCCGGCGGGATATAGCAATAATATCGTGCGAAGAAAAATCCGCCGGTTTATCTATTAAAAGGAGACCGCTTTTTTGCGGTTCAGGCAAGTTTTTTAACGACATCTAATACCACTTCGGCCAGGTCATCGGCTACTTGCGCTACACTCTTGCCCGTAACTTTAAAGCCTGAGGCGCGCGCGTGGCCGCCTCCGCCAAAAGTTTGGGCAATACGGCTTACATCTACACTTCCGCGGGAGCGCAAATTGACGGACACTTTATCCGGCTCCTCTTTAATCAGTGCCGATACTTCTACACCGGGAATCATTGTCGGTTGGCTGACAATCCCCTGCGTTTGGGCGGGTGTGGCCCCAAAGGCTTCAAAATCGTGGTGCGTTAGAATAATTTGGCTGTATTTATTATCAAAACGCATTTCCATTTTTTCCAGTGCGCGGCCCAAAAGTTTCAATTCAATATAAGATTTGGTAAAGTAAATTACCTGGTTAATTTGGTTTACGTCCGCCCCCAAGGCCACCAAGGCAGACCCCACACGCAGTGCTTCGGCGGTGGTGTTGGAGTGGACAAACCGCCCCGTGTCGGTAACCAGGCCCGTATAGAGACAGGTGGCTTCGTCGGGGGTGGGGAGTAAATTTTCTTCTCCGGAGGCTTCAAAAAATTGAAAAATAATTTCGGCAGTGGAGGAGGCCACGGAATCAATATGGTTGAGGTCGCCGTAATCGTCGCTCACCAAATGGTGGTCAATGTTAATTAGCGTTTTGGCTTGGCTGAGTACACTTTCCAAATCGCCGCCGCGCTTGCGGTCCGAACATTCTAGCAAAATGACGGTGTCAAAGTCGGGCTGGTCCGGCAGAACGCCGACGTGCATTTTATTTAAGCCCGGCAGAAATTTTAAATCGTTACCGATAGCAGGCGCGCAGTAGGCATACACCTCTTTGCCTAATCGTTCCAAAAGCGAGGTCATTGTAAGCGTGCTGCCCAAAGAATCTCCGTCGGGGTTTAAATGCCCGGCGATAAAAAATTTCTTTCCGTTGCGCACGGCTTGCCAAATTTGCTCTAAACTCGCTTCTCTATTTTCCATTTTCTTTTTCCTTTTCAATTACCTGAAAAATGGCTTCCACGCGGGATGCTTTTTCCGGTGTGTCGTCATATTCAAACGTAAAGGAAGGAATACGTTTTAAATGCAGGCGTCCGCGCAAATCGGCGCCGATTTCCTTGCGCAGCAGAGAAAGTGCGTCTTGTGTTTTTCTTCTGTCCTCGGGGCTGCCAAAGACGGAAAAATAAACCTTGGCGTTCGCCAAATCTTTGGATAGGCGCACCGCCGTAATGGTTACAAAGCCGCCAAAATCGCCGTTGGCGGCCATTTTGGTAATGAGAGTGTTAATCTCTTCTAAAAAAAGGGTTTCCAAGCGTTTAATTCTGTCTATCATATATTCTATTATAGCATTTTGCTTTTCGGGGAAAGAAAATACTTGAAATTGTGTTAAAATATATCTAAACTATTTAAGTAGCGCGTTTGGGCGCACAAAGAACAATAGGAGAATATTATGAATAAAGGTTTCACGTTAATTGAACTTTTGGTAGTAGTGTTGATTATTGGGATTCTGTCCGCTGTGGCGTTGCCGCAATACACCAAAGCAGTGGAAAAATCCCGCGCGACGGAAGCCATTACCCTCTTGGGTAGTTTGGCTAACGCCGAAGATATTTACAAAATGAGCACGGGCAGTTATACGGGCGATTTGAGCCTGTTGGATATTCAGTTGCCGGGGGTAACTTCTACCTCTGTCAATACGATTGACACGAAGAACTTTAAATTGACGATTACCAATCCGTCCACGGTTGCGGGTACTTCTTCCACTTTTTCTGCGGTGGCGGAACGCGCCAACAATGGCACGGTGTTGACCTCTGGCGATAACCAATATGCCATTACTTTGAGCATTACGGCAGCCGGCGTTATTAGCCGCAAATGTACTTCTGCCAAAGGCGCTACTACGGTAAACGCCATTTGCAAATCTATTTCTAACGGTTCTTCTACCGGCGAAATCAAATAGTTTTGCTAGCAACTTGAAAAAACGCCCCGGTACAATTCAGTATCGGGGCGTTTTTGTGGATAAAGTGGCGGTTGCCTAATGGGCTGTTTGTTGTCATCCCGGAGTGTTTCTACCCGGGAACTGCCGTTTTTTTAGTTCGCAATCTTACAAAAACAGTGTGGCTCCATTAATCAAAAGGGCGCGGAGAAGTGGCGGCGCGCAGCACGCCGTCCGCAGTCCTATTGGGCCTTGGTGCCGTGCTTTTTAAATAAAACCTCAATGTCTTGCACCAACATTAAGCACCCCTTGGGTTGGCTGTTTAATACCGGTTCAATAGTCTTGGCAAACTTGTCAATTTTGCCAGGCTCGTCCACCATTTCAATAAGCACCGGGTATTTTTCCACCAGTTCCAAAAAATGCGCCGAGCGCAGTTTGGTGCTTGGCCCAAACCCGAGCATTGCGCGGTGCGCGGTGGCGCCTTCCAGTCCAAATTCTTGCGCTTTTTTGGCAATAATTTCGTAGAGCGGAACGTGATTAATCGTGTCCGTGCTGCTGACGTAAATTTTAAGTAATTTTGCTTTTTGCATAGTACGCTCCCCCGGGAAAGTATCCCTTTTGGGTATCGTAGCACTTGCAGGGGAGGTTTGTAAAGACAAATTATTTGCCGCGGATTCGGCGGATATGGGCACGGTGCTCATCAAACGTGCGGGAAAAAACGTGCCGCCCGCCGTGGTCTGCCACAAAGTAGAGCGCTTCAAAGCCGGCTTGCGGGTTAAGTACACCCAGTACGGATTCTTTGCTTGGATTACAAATCGGCCCCGGGGGCAACCCCGCGTTGCGGTAAGTATTGTACGGGGACTTTGTTTTCAGGTCCGAATAGGTCAGGCCTTTTTTCCAATAGCGGTTTTCTCTTAAATTAAAGCCCAGCGCATATTGCACGGTTGGGTCGGCTTCCAACCGTTTGCCGATGCGGAAACGGTTTAAATATACCGCCGCAATTTTGGGGCGTTCATCGTGCACAATGGCTTCCCGCTCCACAATGGAGGCTACCGTCAACACTTGTTTTTCGGTTAAGTCCGTTTTGTATTGTTTAAAAAGCGGAGAAATGTGGTTGCGGTACTGTTGTAACATTTCGTCCACCACCTTTTGGGCCGGGGTATTTTCGGCGAATAAATAAGTGGAGGGGAATAAATAGCCTTCTAAATCTTTCTGGCGCACGATATCCAAAAAGGCGTGCGGGTCCGTAATGTTGCGTTCGGCTAATGCTTCTGCGATTTCTTCGCTTCGCCACCCTTCCAAAACAGTTATTTTTTCGTAGTGGGTGCATTTGCCGCTTTTAATGCAGTTGATAACTTCAAAGGACGAGGTGTTTTCCCGCAAATCAAAGCGCCCGGCCTTTAAGTCGCGTGCGGAAGAAGTCAGGCGCAAAATTAATTTAAAGAAAAATTGGCTTTTGATAATGCCTTTTTCTTTAAGTGTACGCGCTACGGAAGAACCGCTTGCACCCGGCTCAATGGTTACTACAACTAATTTCCCCTTGCTTAAAAAACAAGTTTTTACTGCCCAGCAACCACCGATTACCAGGCAGAAAAACAAGATTAAAAGCAAGAGGAATTTTTTCATTATTTAACCAATTTAAAGAAATGGCGCTTGCCCACTTGCAATACATCACCGGTTTCAAAATGCAGCGGACCGTCCTGCGGGACTTTTTCACCCTTTAAACGTACCGCACCTTGCTCAATGAGTCCGCGGGCTTTGTTTTTGCTTTGCGCCGCGCCCGCCGCAAAAATAATGGCGGAAAGAAGCGCGCCGTCCTCGGCTTTAAATTCGGGCATATCCGTAGGAAGTTCCTTTTTGGAGAATACCTTTTCAAAGTTTTCCAAGGCTGCCTTGGCTGCTTCCTCTCCGTGGAAACGCGTAACCATAATGCCGGCTAATTTCTTTTTGGCGGACATCGGGTGCATTGCTTTTATTTCGTCCATATTTTCGGACGTTAAAAGTTCATAGTACATTGGCATTAATTCGTCGGGAATAGACATTAATTTGCCAAACATATCGTTCGGTGCGTCGTTTAAACCCACATAGTTGCCATAGGATTTGGACATCTTCTTTACGCCGTCCAACCCCACGAGTAGCGGTACCGTAATGGCTACCTGCGGTTCCTGCCCGTGATTTTTTTGGAGTTGGCGGCCCACTAGCAGGTTGAAAATTTGGTCCGTTCCGCCTAATTCCACGTCGGCCTGCAAGGCAACGGAATCCTGCCCTTGGAACAAACTGTACAATACTTCCAAAAGGCTAATGGGGTTGCCCGAAGCCATACGTTTTTTGAAATCGTCGCGTTCCAGCACCTGGGCTACGGTTACTTTTTGCAAAGTTTGGAGCAAATCTTTCCCGGTTACAAAGGGGTCCAGCCACTCGCTGTTGAAACGGATTTCGGTTTTGGACGGGTCCAATACTTTAAAGGCCTGTTCGGTATAGGTTTTGGCGTTTTCTAAAATTTTTTCACGCGGTAAAACCGGACGGGTGGAATCGCGGCCGGAAGGGTCGCCCACCGCGGCGGTAAAATCGCCGATAACGAGAACTGCTTTATGGCCTAAATCTTGAAATCTGCGTAAGAGAGAAAGTGCCACGCTGTGCCCCAAGTGCAGGTCGGCGGAGGTCGGGTCGCAGCCGAGTTTTACTTTTAAGGTTTTGCCGCTTTCTAATTTTTTTGCGAGGTCCGCCTTGGATACTACGTCCACACAGCCGCGCGTTAAAAAGTTTATTTGTTCTTCCAAAGTCATTGTTTTCTCCATAATATAAAAACGGGTTATCTTCTATATTTTACCATATACAAACTAAAACCGCCCGGTAATCAGGGCCGGACGGAAAAGGTTAATACCAAGGCGAGCCGAAGCGGTTATATCCGCGTGTTCCCGGCCAAAAACACAGCACCAGCGTAACAAAAGGAGGAAAAAGGATAGCCAAAATAAACCACCAGCCGGATAAATTCATATCGTGAAACCGCCGCACGGTGGCAAACCACCACAGCAGAAGTGCCAAAAGCACAAAACCGCTCCCCAAAAAAAGACAAATTAGGCCCAAGAGCGATGTTCCCTCTCCGGGCAATGCCAAGTGAACGAGCAGGCCGCCAAGCGCGTAAAATATGCTGATAATACATAACCGGAGCAAATAGCCAAGTCTTGGTAATCTTCCGAAAAAGCCCATAGTGTCATTCTCCTATTTAAATTGCATTTGTTGCGTAACGGCCAATGCGCGCGGCATCAGCACGCAGCGGGAATAAAATGTTTGTCCCAACGCAAACAATAAACCTAAAACCGCAAAAACTATTAATAACGGTTTCTTTTCTTGCCTGCGCACGGTTACAGAGCCGAAACGGTTTTCGTCCGGAGAGCCTTTTTTAAAGCACAAAAAGAGCCAAACTATAAGCCCCAAAAGCGTAAACAGCCACCATTTTTCTTGAAAGAAAAGGGATACTCCTGTTACGGGGATAATGTATCCGGCAATCCACCAGGCGGATAAATTCATATCGTGCAAGCGGCGCGAAAACGAAGCAAAAGCCAACCAAGCCATCAAGATACTAATGGCAAGTTGCACAAGACTTAACAGTAAACTTGAAAACAACGCTCCGGCTGAAAGCGAAGCAGAATTTCCCAACACAAGCGTTTGTAAAACAAGGGAAATCAAGCCTAAACCCTGCCACAAGGCTCCCACGCAGGCAAATTCTAGGCGGTTGGCGCGTGGGGCAAAACGAAAGTAATGTTTCCAGTCCATAAAAACTCCTTAATAAAAATCGTACGGGTCTGCTGCTACTTTTATTGTAACTTTTTTTGCGGGAGTGTAGGAATCCAGCACCGCCAATAAATCAAGCCGGCGCGCTTCGTCCGTTTTAAACAGTAAATACTGCTTTTTTAATACGTCTGTTTTTTTGGCACACCACACCGGGCCTAATACCTCTGTGGCGCGGTTGTGCCCCAAGCGTTTTATTTTGGCAGTTTCGGTGTTTAACAGGGTTGTATCTTTGGCTTTGATAAGCACTTTAATTAGGTGCGTGTAAGGCGGATAAGAAAAACTTTCGCGCAAAAGCAGTTCTGTTTCCGCGGTTTGGCTATAATCGCCGGATAAGAGGGGGGAATAGTCGTAGGCTTCTTTGTCGGCGGTTTGGACGATTAACCTTCCGTCTGGAACTCCCGACAAATGCCCGCGTAAGCCAAAGAGCATTTGACCGTATTTTTCGGAAGCGCGAAAATCCGGGCCGTCCAGTTCCAATTCCGCGTCCAATACGGCGGCTAATGTAACTTTTGCCCCGCGTAACGCGCCGGAGGCCAGGCGTGTGCCGACAATAATGTCTGCATTTCCGGTTTTTAGCGCATTTAATGCTTTAAAACCTTGGCCCGCTTTTGTTTTTAAAGTGTCGGAATCCAGGCGCAAAAGTTTAGCCTTGGGAAAGAGTTTTTGTACCTCGGTAACGATTTTTTGCGTGCCTCCGCCGCGTGATTTAAAAATCAAGTTGTGGCACTGGGGGCACTCTTGCTGTAAACTTTCGGTATGCCCGCATTTTTTGCAGACTAAACGGTCTCCGTGTTCGGGGGTGTTTTCGCGTGATAAAATGGCACCGCACTTTTTACATTTAGCATAAGCCCCGCAGTTTAAACAATAGTAAGCCGTAGAGTAGCCCCTCCGGTTTAAAATTAAAAGAGAAGTTTCTTTTTTTTGCAGGTTTTCGGTCAGTTGGCGGACCAAAAAGTCGGATAGAAAGCGGCTTTTTTCGCCTTTTTTATCGGTAATTTTAATTTGAGGGGAAAAATGATGCCCCGGCACAGCCCCGGTAAACGGAATTTGCAAAACTTGTTTCTTTTGTACCATTTTAAGCATTTCCGCGCTCGGCGTGGCAGAGGCAAAAACCAACACCGCCCCGTGCGCTTGTGCGCGGAACATTAATAAATCGCGTAAATGGTAATAAGGTTTATTTTCCTCTTGCTTGTAATTGTCATCACCTTCGTCCAAAACGGCAGCCAGACGCAGGTTTTTAAAGGGTAATAAGGCCCCGGAACGTGTAGAAATTACCACGCAGGGAAGTCCGTTGGAAATGGCGGAAAAATACTTTTTCTTTTTGGATAAAAGCATCCGGCTGTGCCAGCAAAATACATTATTTGCACCAAAGCGCGTTTCGGTCTCCGCTATGAACTGCCGTGCGGCCGCAATATCGGGTACAGTAATTAAAGTTTGCCCATAGCCGGCCAATACGTCGCCTGCCAAGCGTAGCACCGTTTCCGTTTTGCCGGTGTATGCAGGCCCGTTAAAAAGCACGGGGTGAAACTCATAGGCGGGGAATGCCCGGATAGTTTTTAAAGCGTTCTTTTGGGAAGAAGTCAGCGTAAAAGCCGGTGTTTTTATATCAATATGTATAGAAACAGGGGAATTATCTACTTTAAAATAAGGTTGGGGGGGAACGAGCGAAAAAAGAATTTGTCCGACAGGACAGCCCCAATGTGTTTTCATAAAACGGGCTAACGGAAATAAATCAGAGCCAAACAAAGGCCGTTCATCTACCACGGAGACAATTTCTTTTAATTTCATATCTTCGGGCGCGGTGCGGACCTCGCTTACAGATACAATCATACCTCCCGTTAAAATCCGCCCGAACGGAGCCGTTACGCGCACACCGGGAACAGCCTTTGCTCCCAATTCTTCGGGAACCAAGTAGTCAAAATCGCGGTCCAGCGGTACGTCAAAAACAACTTTGCAATACATAAGGGGTTATTTGGCGGCGCCCTTTAAGCCCAGTTCCGCCATTACCATTTGCAGGTCCAGCCACGCATCTTTTTTCCACCCGGGGTTGCGCAAGAGGGCGGCGGGGTGGAACGTGGCCAATATTTTAACGGGGCGGGGCAAGGTTACGCTGTCTAAATGTAAATCATAAAATTTGCCGCGCAATGCACCCAAAGATTTTGCGTCTGCAATAAGTGCTTTGGCAGACACTCCTCCCAACGCAACGACATATTTGGGGCAGATGATGGAAATCTGTTTTTCAATATATTTGCGGCAGCAAGCGATTTCTTCGGCATTGGGTGCGCGGTCGTTGCCGTGCTTTTCGGGATGGAGCGGATCGGTCATAGGGTGGCATTTTGCAATATTGGCAATAAATACCTGTTCCCGTTTTAACCCCATAGCGGCAATCATTTTATCCAATAATTGCCCCGCGCGGCCTACAAACGGGCGACCTTGGCGGTCTTCGTCAAAACCAGGGCCTTCTCCTACAAACATTAGGTCGGCATCTACATTTCCTTCCCCGGGTACCGCGTTTAAGCGCGAGGATCCCAGCGGACAACGGGTGCAGGATTTAATTGTTTCGGCCAGTTCGGCCAAAGCGGTTGTTTTTTGGGCGGTGGTCATAAGGCTCCCAGATAAAGAGATTTGGCTGTCGGCCGCTTGGCCGGTTTCGGCGGTCGGCTGAACCTCAACCGCCGCAGAGGGGGTAATGCTTTTAGGCTTGCGGGTAAATTCCACGGTTAAAGTTTCGCCCTCCGGCATTTTGGGCAAGGCTTCCTGCGCAGTAGGCTGAGCGGATGCAGACGGTAAAATATCGGCCGCGCGCTGTGGCGCGGCCGTTAAAATAAATTCGTCTTCTTCCTGATTGGCAATAAAACGTCGCAGTTCTCCTGCCAACCGGCGCAGCGAATCCTGGGCCATATTACAGTTTCATCGGTTCTTTGGCTTTGCGTTCCGCTTCTTTACGGGCTTCTTCCTGGGCTTTGAGTTCGGCTTCCAGGTTTTTCTTGCTCACGGTTAAAACTTCTTCTTTGGAAACGCGGTTGGACAAAATGTCGTCCAGCGCCACTTTGATAACGACGGCGTTGGGCTGATGTTTGTATTCGTCTTTCTTTTTGAGTTCTTTGGCCCACATAGATGCCAAGACGACTACGTCGTAGCGGTCGCCGTCAAAGTTCATAAGTTTGGCATCAAATTCTTTGTCGTTTTTAAAAGACATATTATCCCTCGCAAGTTTTATTTTAGATTTTTAATTTTTAAATCTTGTCTGCATACGCGGCATTGTTCCGCGGCTACAATTCCGGCCATTTTATCCACGGCCTCCGCCAGTTCGTCATTGAGCAAGGCATAGTCGTAACGGTCCAGTTCCTGCATTTCTTTTTTTGCCGTTTCTAAGCGGATTTCAATATCCTGCGTGTTGTCGTTACGGCGCAAAATGCGGTTTTTGAGTTCTTTTAAACTCGGCGGAACGATAAAGACGGTGGCCGCGTTCGGGTATTGGGCTTTTACCGTGCGTGCACCCTGTACGTCAATAACCAAAATGGGGCAAATGCCTTTCTTCATCAGGTCATCTACCGATTTTTTGGGAATTCCGTAATAGTGCGTATGCACTTGGGCCCACTCCAACATTTGGCCTTTTTTAATTGCCTGCTCAAATTGTTTAATCGTCCAAAAGTGGTAGTCCACTCCGTTTTTTTCGCCGGTTCTCGGTGCACGGGTGGTGGCGGTAATCACGCGCGAGACAGATGTGTCGCGTTTTAAGACCGCATCTACAATCGTAGTTTTGCCTGCCCCAGAGGGCGAAGAAACAATAATAGGAAAAGGCTTCATTGATATATTTTAGTAAATATTTAGGCTTGGGTAAAGTAACCGGGGCTTTTACATTAAATAAGCCCGTTTGTCCATTTCCGCGGATAGTACGCCCGGCACTCTTTTGTAATATTTAATGGCCTTGGCGGGCGTTTTGTTATCCGGCACGCGCACGGCGGCGCCGTTTAAATTTTTATAATCATATAGAATTTCAGAGCCGTATTTTTGTGCAGCCTTAAAAAGCGGCTCCTTGCCTACTTGGGCATCATAAAAAATAATTAAGGTACGGTTTTGGGGGTATTGGCTGTCTGCCGTTTGGGGAGCAGTGTGGCAGGCCGCCAACGAAAATAAAACGGTAAAGATAAAAAATAATTTCTTCATAGTTACATTATAGCAGAGTTTGGGGGAAAATTTAGGCATAAGTAACTCCCTCGGGTTTTGCATTGGGGGGGTAATTTTACATCTTAATTCAGCGCGTTACAATCCGCGTGCATAGAGAAGCCCCGCCAAAGGGCAGGGCTTCAATGCTTAAACGATAATTGCGGCTTGCGCTTGAATTAATCTTACATCTTAATTCTGCGCGTTACGTTATCTTTGCGGAAGCATTCAATTACGTCGCCTTCGGCTACGCCTTTGAACCCTTCAATCAAAATACCGCACTCATATCCTTTTTCCACTTCCTTTACATCGTCTTTGAAGCGTTTTAAGCCACCAATTTTGCCGTGGCCCACTTCTTCGCCGTTGCGTTTGATACGCACTTCGTAGCCGCGTACCACTTTGCCGCTATCTACGAGAGAGCCGGAAATTAAGCCGGAACTGAGTTTCATTACCTTTTTAATGGTGGCAGTACCTACAACCGTTTCCACCACATCGGGTTCTAATAAGCCTTCCATTGCGGCTTTGATATCTTCCAACAGTTCAAAGATAATGGTGTAAAGGCGGATTTCAATGCCTTCGCGTTCGGCTTCGGCGTGGGCTTTGTTTTCTACGTCCACGTGGAAACCGATTACCACCGCGTTACTGGCCTTAGCCAACAGAATATCGGACTCGTTGATGTTGCCCGGGGCGGAGAGGATAATATCCAATTCCACCTCGTCCGACGGAATACGCAGGAGAGCGTCTTTGATAGCCTCAATGGAGCCTTGCACGTCAGCCTTTAAAATAAGGCTTAACTTTTTAACGCGGTTCCCGTTTTCGTCCTTTTGCGCCAAGTTCATTAACGAAACTTGTTTGCGGTGGGCTTGGGAGTCTTCCTTCTGCGCCAGTTTGCGTTTTTCGGCGGCATAGCGGGCTTCCTTTTCGCTGTCCATAATGTAGAGCGTGTCGCCCACTTGCGGCGGTTCTCCGTTGATACCTAAAATTTCAGCCGGAACGCTTGGCCCGATTTTTTGGTAGCGTTGGGAATTTTCGTCAATCAGCGCGCGGATACGGCCGTAGTTGGTCCCAACGATAAACGGGTCGCCTATTTTCATTGTGCCTTTTTGTACCAGCACGGTTGCCACGACACCGCGTTTATTATCGCGTTTACTTTCCAAAATGACACCTACGCCCGGGCGGTCTGGGTTGGCTTTCAGTTCCATCATTTCGGCCTGCAAGGAAATCATTTCCAAGAGTTTATCAATATTGATGTTCTTTTTGGCTGAAATTTCCACATAAATGGTGTTGCCCTGCCACTCTTCGGGCACCAGCCCGCGGGCGGCCAAGTCTTGTTTGACGCGGTCCGGATTGGCACCGGGCAAGTCAATTTTGTTGATTGCCACAATGATAGGCGCACCGGCGGCTTTGGCGTGTTCCATAGCCTCAATGGTCTGCGGCATAATACCGTCTGTGGCGGACACCACGAGCACCACAATATCCGTGGCCTGGGCACCGCGGGCACGCATTGCCGTAAAGGCTTCGTGTCCGGGCGTGTCTAAAAACGTCAGTGTGCCGCGCGGAGTGGTTACGCGGTACGCGCCAATGTGCTGCGTGATAGCGCCCGCTTCACCCGCAACAACGTTAGATTTGCGGATAGCATCCAAAAGGCTCGTCTTACCGTGGTCCACGTGTCCCATAATGGTAATAACGGGACTTCTGGGCTTTAAGGAGGCCGGGTCGTCCGGCGTTTCCATAAGCGCGACGGTTTCTTTGCTTAAATCTTCTTCCGCCAGTTCCGCTTTAAAGCCGCACTCGTCCACAATCAGTTCCAGCATATCTTTTTCCAACCGCTGGTTAATCGTGGCGAAGATGCCCATCATCATTAACTTTTTGATAAAATCATTTGTTTTGATGTTCATCTTTTCGGCCAATTCTTTTACCGTCGGTTGGCCTACAATGCGGATAACCTTCGGGTCTTTGGCCGGAGCCTCTTGCACGGGCGCTTGATGATGATGGTGTCCGTGTCTCGGGCCCTGCGGGCGGCTTTCCTGCGAACGGTTCTCCTGCGGGCGGTTTTGGGGCGCAGACTGCTGTACCGGGGCCGGGGCTACTGGTGCAGGCTTCGGCGCGGGAGCGACAGGGGCCGGTTTAGGCATATTGACGGGCTTTTGTTCTTGCGGTTGGGTAGCAGGTTTTGCTGCCGCCGCCGGTTGAACCGGTGCGGCCTGTTCCTTTTCCGTCATTATATCTTCGGCAGCGGGTTTGACAGCCGGTTTTTTAACCGTTGTTTTTGTGTGCGTTTTTTTAACTGCCGTCTTTTTTGCGGCCGTCGTTTTGGCGGCCGTTTTTTTAGCCGTAGTTTTTTTTGCGGCCGTCGTTTTAGCGGTTGTTTTTTTGGCGGACGTCTTTTTTACAGCCGTTTTCTTCTTGGCGGAGGATTCTTCGTCGGTGTTAGTTGTTTTCTTTGTCGTCATTAGTTTCCTCCTGTGTGGATTTGTCCGCTAAATATTTTTTAGCGCCTTCAATTATCTTTGCGGCGGTTTTTTCGCCGATGCCCTGAACCGTGGACAAGTGTTCCACGTCAAGTTCGGCAATTTGTTCTACGGTTGTAAAGCCGGATTTCTGCAATACTTCCGCCATTTTGGGGCCGATACCTTCTACATCAGCCAAGGTGGCCTGTACGGCGGCGGTGGCTTCTTTGCCTTCCTTTGCCTTTTGGGATTCGCTCTTTACTTCCAGATTCCAGCCTGTTAATTTGGAGGCCAGTTTAATATTTTGCCAATCTTTCCCAATGGCGATAGCCAACTGGTCATCCGGCACAATAACGGTGGCTTTCTTTTCGGTGAGGCTTTCAATTTTTACAAAATCTGCCTTAGCCGGGGCCAGCGAGTTCATAATGACGGTGGAAATATCGTCAGAATAGTTGATCAGGTCAATGCGTTCGCCGGATAGTTCGTTCATTACCGCGCGGATGCGGATACCGCGCATACCTACGCAAGTACCGATAGGGTCAATTTTGCTGTCAATGCTGGACACCATTACTTTGGCGCGGAAACCGGGGTCTCTCTGTACGTTTTTGATTTCCACAATGCCTTCGTTGATTTCGGGCACTTCCACTTTAAAAAGTTCTTCCAAGAATTTACCGTTGGCGCGGGATAAAATAACGTAAGGCCCGCGTTGTCCTTTATCCATTTTGAACGCGGCCGATTTGTAGCGGGAGAGCACCGGGTCGTCGCCGATATTGGCCAAATCGTTTTGGTTAAGCACCTTGGCAATAATGGCTTTTACGCGGGAGCCGTTTACATAGCGTTCTTTTTTGATTTGTTCGCAATACGGCAAAATGGCTTCTACTTTGCCTAAATCTACGATAATGTCGCGGTCGGAGAAGCGGCGCACGGAGCCTGTGATTACTTCGCCTTCGCGGGGTTTAAATTCTTTGTAGAAATTGTCGCGTTCAATGCCGCGGACTTTTTGAATTAACACTTGTTTGGCAATTTGCGCCGCAATGCGGGAGAAATCTTCCACTTCCAAGGTAATCGTTACCACGTCGCCGGCTTTGGGGGCCTTTAAGTATTTTTTGGCTCCTTCTACGTCAATTTCCATTTCCGGGTTGGTTACTACTTCCACTACGTTTAGCGTTTGAAATGCTTTAATGGAGCCGCTTTCTACATCAATTTTGGCTGAAATCTGGGCGGTTTTGCCCAAGTTTTTGCGCAAGGCGGACACCAAGGCATCTTCAATCGTTTTTAAAATGTCTTCGCGTTTGATGTTCTTTTCTCTTTCCAAACCTTCTAACGCTAAAACTAAATCTTTTGCACTTCCTTCCATTTTGATAATCTCCTTTTTGCTCGGTTTAATACCGCAGCGGGGTTAAAATTCAAGGACCGGGTCCAAATTGGCCTTCTTGATATTGTCGTACGCGAAGCGGAACTGGTTGGTTCCGTCATCAAGCACAAAGTGGTCGTCTTCCGCCGAGGCGATAGTGCCCGTAAAACTGCCGCGGCCTTCCAACGGAATTTTAAGCACAACTTTGGCCCGTTGGCCCACGAAGCGTTTAAAGTGTTCGGGCTTTTTCAGTACGCGCTGCACTCCGGGGGAGGATACCTCCAAAATATAAGCGCCGTCAATCAAGTTTTCCATTTCCAAAATGGAATCAATTTTGTCGGTCAGTTCGCCGCAGTCATCCAGCGTTACGCCGCCGGTTTTATCTACGAAAAACTGTAAAAGTTTCTTTCTTCCTTGGTTTTGGATAATTAAATCCACCAGTTCCACGTCTTGCTGGGCAAGTGCGCGGGCTACGGTTTCTTCAATGGTTTTGGGGTCTCTCATATTTACTCCTTTTGTAGAGCCTTATTATGGAAAGAGCGGCTTGTTGCCAAGCCGCTCTTTCTAGAACACTCATATCATAACATATAGAGAGTAATGTGTCAAATATTTATCTTTCTTGCTAAAAAGTATAATAGTTATATGACAATTTCTTTTATGCAGATATCTCCGGCAAAAGCCGTATTGGCATTAGCCTTGGTGGAGCAGCGTGTATCGTGGTTGGAGACCAAGGGAATTGAACAATGGGAGCGCTCGCATTATTTATCCCGCTACAATTTGGCTTATTTTGAAAATGCCGCCCGTCTGGGCCGGTTGTGGGGGCTTTTTGAGGCTTCCCGGTTGGTGGCTTCGGCCGTTTTGCTGGATGAGGACCCGCGTTGGCAAGATTATGAAAAAACCCCCGCGTGGTATGTACATAACTTGGCCTCGGCGGTGGATAAACCGGGGGCCGGTGCTGAGTTTTTATACTGGGCTGAAATGAAGGCGCGGGAACTAAAAAAGCAATTTTTGCGCCTTGATTGTAGAACCGGAGCAAAAAAATTAATGCGTATTATGAAGAAAAGGGTTTTTTATATGCCGGTGAGTGTGAGGAACCCTTCTACAAAGGAACACTTCGGCAAAAGAAGTTATAAAACTGATAAAAAGCATTTGCCCGGGTTTGGACCCGGGTTTTTTACAAACTAATCCATTTTTGCGGTTGCGCGGAAGAGGTGTGTTGTTTACAATAAAAGAGTAGTAGCCGTAACAAAACAGAAGTATTTTTTATAGGGGGAAAAATGAAGAAAACTGTATTAATTGCGGTCTTGGCGCTGGTGTTGGGTGTCTCGTCCGCTTCTGCCCAAGGGGGCAAAACTTCCGGGGCGGCTTACCAACATAAAGCCGGTGCCGCCGCCACGCAAAAAGCCAATGCAGCATCCTTAAAAAAGGGTGAGCCTCGTCTTAATGCAAGCACCACCACTACGAACGTTTATAACGTGTCCGCCACTGACAAGCGCGGTACCACGGACTACGGCGTAATGGAGCAGACCGTTACCAATGCGCAAGGTTCCACCACTACCAATGCGGTGTTGTATGATGAATATACACCCAGCAAAGCCGCGCGTGTGAACGAAAGGGATATGGAAGTGTCTGTGGCGGGTGGTGTTTCTTATACGTTTAATAAAGACGACCGCAAAGACCGCTACGCCAAAAACGGATTCGGCGCGAATATGAATATGCTGTGGAATATGACGCCCAACTTTGCAATGGGGCTGGATTATATGATGCTCCACCCGGGCACCAAGAGCCACAACAAAGACGGCCAAGCCCGCAACTATAAGGACTTTTACTTACACTCTATTGCCTTGGGCGGGCGCTACACATTAAACGCGTGGGATAATTGGCGCGTTTACCTGCCAATGGGTTGGGGAATGATGCAAGCGCGTATGAAGACCACTACCGACGCGGGCGACCGTTCCAGTAAGGACAAATGGGGAACTGGTTTTTATGCGGGGTTAGGTTTGCAGTATGACATTTCTACCGACTTATTTGCCGGCTTGGAATACCGCTATACCTATGCGTTTATCAGTGATAAACACCTGTCCGACTTTGGACGCAATAATGACTTGCAGTTCCACTCGCTCTTTTTGCGTCTTGGTATGCGGTTTTAAGAAAGCAGATTATTAAGGGTTAAACCCTTTTGTACCAATAAAAATCCCCAGAGTTTAAAATTTCTCTGGGGATTTTTGAATTTTTTATTTACCTGTGGCGGCTAATATCTTTTCCACCGCTTCGGACAAATTCCAACGGACGGCTTCTTTATCAGTCCTCTTTTTATATTCGCATTGTCCGTCTTTCACTGTTCGGCTGCTGACCACCAGGCGGTACGGCAGGCCGATTAAGTCCATATCTTTAAACTTAATCCCGGCGCGTTCGTCGCGGTCATCTAACAACACGTCTAACCCTTTGGCTTCCAGCGCGGCACAAATTTCGTCTGCGTGTTTTTTTACTTCGGGATTAGAGTGGTAATCAATGGCAACCAACGCAACATCAAACGGAGCCAAAGGCGCGGGCCAAATGATACCGTTTTCGTCGTGGGATTGTTCAATGGCGGCGGCCACCACGCGGCCTACGCCAATGCCGTAGCAACCCATAATCATCGGTTGGGCCTTTTGGGTTTCATCCAAGAATGTAGCGTTCATCGCCTTGGAATATTTTGTGCCCAGTTTGAAAACGTGGCCTACTTCAATCCCGCGCGTAAATGTAAAGGGTTTGCCGCAATGGGGGCAGATATCACCCGCAGAAGCAATTTTTAGATCGCAATATTCATCTACTTTAATATCGCGTAACGGTGTAACGTTTTTTGTATGGACGTCCTTTTCGTTCCCGCCGGACACGCCGTTAATCACCCCTTTTACATAGTTGTCGGCATAAATGGGCAGTTCGGGATGTTTCTCTTTTAAGCCTTGTGCCCCTGCAAAGCCCACAAAGGAACCCGTAATCTTGGTATAGGTTTCTTCATCTGCTTTTACAAGTTCGGTGCATTTTAAAAACGCACGGAATTTGGGTTCGTTCAGTTCGTGGTCGCCGCGCATCAAGGCCACCACAGGCTTGCCGTCGGCCATAAACAAAAGGAGTTTAATGAGTTTAGAGGTCGGCACTTTGAGCATATCTGCCACGTCCTCAATCGTGTAAGCCTTGGGCGTATCCACCTTTTCCATAGGCAGCAGTTCATCTTCGTTTAACGGAGGGAACTCCGGGCATTTGACGGCGGCCTTTTCCGTATTGGCTGCATAACCGCAATCGGAATCTGCGATAGCATCCTCGCCGTTGTCGGCCAAAACCATAAACTCGTGGGAGAAATTGCCGCCAATAGCACCGGTGTCGGCTTCTACGGCTTTAAATTTGAAACCGCAGCGCGTAAAAATGCGTTGATAGGCATCATACATCTGCTGATACCAATCGTCGGCCTGCGCGTCGGTAGCGGCAAAGGAATAGGCATCTTTCATATAAAATTCGCGGGAGCGCATTACGCCAAAGCGGGGGCGGATTTCGTCGCGGAATTTAGTGCCGAACTGGTACAGACAGACCGGGAGTTGTTTGTAAGAGGATAAATCTTTACGGACGAGGTCTGTTACTTCTTCTTCGGCGGTGGGGGAAACGCAGAACCCTGCGCCCTTGCGGTCTTCCAGTTTTAAGAGTTGGTCTCCAAAGTGTTCCCAACGGCCGCTTTCTTCCCAAAGTTCTTTGGGTTGGATAATCGGCATCCAAATTTCGTTGGCGCCCGCCCGGTTCATTTCTTCGCGAATAATTTGTTCCACCTTTTTAAGCACTTTAAAGCCAAGCGGCAACCACTCGTACAGGCCGCTGCCCAGTTTGCGCACAAGCCCGGCGCGAATCATTAATTTGGCGGACAGATTATCCGCATCTTTGGGGGCTTCTTTTAAAGTAGGAATATAATAGTTTGATAATTTCATTTTATGTCCTTTTTATGGTTTCTTATAAATTTATTTCTTCCAGGTGTTGATTTTGTCAATTAAAAAATCAACCCATTTTTCTTGCGGGAGTTTGAACATCGTTTGACCGTGTTCAAAATATAACCCTTCGCCTTTGCCGCCCGCAATGCCGAAATCGGCATCACGCGCTTCGCCGGGGCCGTTTACAATGCAGCCCATTACGGCAATTTTCAGCCCGGTGGCCTTTTTTAACAGGTCTTTGTCGGCATAAATTTTATCTTCCAAGGCGTGTACCGTTCCCGTTACATCTACTTGCGTGCGTCCGCAGGTGGGGCAGGAAATCAGGTTCGGGCCGTATTGACGCAGGCCGAGCGCCTTTAAAATTTCGTAAGCCGTGCGTACCTGCATACGCGGATCCTCGGTTAAGGAAACGCGTATTGTCGCACCGATACCCTTTTGCAAAAGAGTGCCCAAGGCTACTGCACTTTTAACAGTGCCGCTTAAAAAACTGCCCGCTTCCGTAAGCCCGATGTGCAGGGGAATATCGCTTTGTTTTGCAAAAAGTTCGTTGGCCAGTACCGTCCGTTTGAAATTGTCGGACTTTAACGAAACGACCACATTTTTAAAGTTTAACTGTTCCAAAATGTTGGCTTGTTCCAGGGCTTCGTTGACCATTACTTCGGCCCATTTTTCGTCGGTCAGGTCCATTTTGCCCTGAACGGTTTTTAAATATTTTACGCTCCCCGCATTTACCCCAATGCGCATAGCCACGCCGTGGTCCAAGGCGGCTTTTACCACCTCTTTGGTGTTTTCCACCGCCCCGATATTTCCGGGGTTGATGCGCACTTTATCTATGCCTTGTTTGATGGCTTCCAAGGCCAATTTATAATCAAAGTGAATATCCGCCACTAGGGGGGAGTGAATACGTTTTTTGATTTCGCCGATGGCTTGCGCCGCCTGCATATCGGGCACAGCCACACGGTTGATTTCACATCCGGCATCTTCCAATGCACAGATTTGCGCCGCTGTTTTGGCGGCGTCGCGCGTGTCTGTGTTGCACATACTTTGTACACGCACAGGGTGGCCGGTTCCCAAAATATACGGGCCGACTTTTACTTCTCTACTTTTGTACATTTTCCGCCTCCGCGGGTGCTTGTTCGGGCGCGGCCTGTGCCGCCGCAGCGGCTTTGGGCTTAAAGAAGATACGTTTCGCGTCCGAATAGGTGGCATAAACCACGAGTAAAATTAAAAGATACATACCAATATTTACCGCGATATTAAGCGTTTTTTCGGTCGGTAACTTTTTGGTAAGCCCTTCCCATAAATAGACAAGGGCATATCCGCCGTCCAGTATCGGAATAGGAAATAAATTAAACATCCCCACCGCTACGGACAGCATAGCAATTAAAAACACAAAATCTAATAAACTGCGGTGTACCGCTTGGTGAATAATATTTACAATACCTACCGGGCCGGCCAGTTCCGGGGCTTTCTTTTTAACGAAACTTTGCGTTAAGGAGGTAAGCGAAAACTTGGTCCAGTAGTAGCATTGGTAAAACCCAAGCCCGGCGGCTTTCCACCAAGGAACGGGTTGATATATTACCTCTACCGTTACACCCAGTACGGTGGGGGCATCTTTTTTAAAGGAGTCCGCCTTGGCGGTAGCGGTTAAAGTTTTATCCCCGCGTTCGTAAGTAAGCGTTAAATCGCCTTGGCGCTTGCCGATTTCTTCTACAACTTGCAGCCAGTTTGCTGTTTGAACACCGTTTACGGACAAAATTTTATCACCTGCTTTTAGGTCCAGTTCGGCGGCCGGATATCCCTCAGCCACCGCCCCGATAACAGCGGGCATCTTGGCGCCGTCTGTTTCCGGCATCCCTTTAATGTAAATCAGTGCGCCGAAGATAAGCGCGGCCAGCAGATAGTTAAATAACGCACCGTTTACCACCATAAAAAATTTGGCATACCATTTTTTAGCCGCAAATTCATACGGTTTGGGCGGTTCGGGAGCATCCTGGGGGTGGAACATTTGTCCGGCCGGTTCTACAAATCCGCCAAAAGGGATAGCCCGCACCTGGTAGTCTGTATCGCCCACTTTTTTGTGCCAAAGAATTTTGCCGAAACCAAAGGCAAATTCTTTTACACGGATTCCCGTCAGGCGGCAAGCCAGGTAATGCCCGAATTCGTGAACAATGACAATCGGGCTTAAAGCAACAATAACAGCAATAATGGATAGTAGCATTTATTCTCCTAAATAGAAGCCTTTTTATAGGTTTTATCTGCCAGACAAGCCTGCGCGGCTTCACGCGCCCAGGCATCAGCATCTAATGCCTGGTTGAGAGTTGCATCCCCGCTAGTATGGGGGGCCTCTTTAAGCACCGTGTAAATCAGTTTGGAAATATCCGTAAACTTGATTTGTTCTTTCAAAAAGGCATCTACGGCCACTTCGTCTGCCGCGCTTAACACAGCGGGCATAATACCACCTTGGCGGTAGGCCGATAAAGCCAAAGCCAGGCAAGGGAAGCGCTCAAAATCAGGCTCAAAAAATTCCAATTTAGCGGCTTCAAATAAATTTAATTTTTTTACCGGCCCAGGGGCTCGGTGCGGGTAGGTAATGGCATACTGAATCGGTACGCGCATATCCGGCTCGCCCATTTGGGCCAAAATGGCCCCGTCGTTAAACTCCACCGCCGAGTGTACGATAGATTGCGGATGAATTACAATTTGCACTTTTTCCTCGGGCAAATTAAAAAGGTTCATAATTTCAATAGATTCAAACCCCTTATTCATTAGTGTAGCGGAATCTATGGTAATTTTTTTACCCATATGCCAACGCGGATGGTTTAAGGCTTCGGCTGGTGTAACAGTGGACAAGGCCGCCTTGCGTTTGGCAAACGGACCGCCGGAAGCCGTTAAAAAGACGCGGGAAATATCCTGCGTGTGGCGGTGGTATGAATGCTCATCGGTTAGCCCCGCCAAGCATTGAAAAATGGCGGAAGGTTCGCTGTCCACCGGCAAAATAGCGGCTTCCCAGCGTTCGCACTCTTTCATTAACGTTTTGCCGGCCATTACCATTGGTTCTTTGTTTGCGAGAGCCACCGTTTTTCCGGCTTTAATCGCACTTACCAAGGGTTGAAATCCCACGGCACCGACCACGCCGTTAATCACCAAATCGGCAGACGGCAAGGAGGCCATAAACATTAAACTTTCTATTTCGGGCGGCAAAAGGCGTGTGGCGGCGGGGACCTGGTCTTTAATTTTTTCGTAACTGGCCGGGTTTAACACCGCTGCAAAGCGCGGCTTAAAAGTGTGCAACTGCTTTAAAAATAAATCGGTATTGTTATTAGCCGATAATGCTATTACGCGGTACTCTTTCCCTAACCGTGCAATTACGTCTAAGGAAGAAGTGCCGATAGAACCGGTGGAGCCTAAAATTACGATGTTCTTCATAGTTTAATTGTGTAAAGAACCACATAATAAAAGAGCGGCGCGAGCAGCAAATAAGAGTCAAACCGGTCCAAAAATCCGCCGTGTCCGGGGAGTAAATTAGAGGAATCTTTTACACCTGTGGAGCGCTTTATTACCGATTCGGCTAAATCGGATACCTGGCCTACTATGGCAATCAACAAGCCCAAAATAACGGCAGTTTTAACCGAAAGAGTGTTGGATAAAAACAAGTGCGCCATAAGCACCGCTGCACCGACGGCAAGCAGCGTGCCGCCGACAGCGCCTTCCCACGTTTTCTTGGGGCTGACTTCCACATTTAATTTGTGGCGGCCCAGAAAGCGGCCGCAGAAATACGCGCCTGTATCGCTTACCCACACGGTAATAATCATAAAAAGTGTTAAATATTCGCCGTACTGCGGGATATCGCGCAAGTTGATAAGGTGCGCCAAGGCCCACGGCATAAAAAATACACCTGTAAAGGTGTTGCATACACGGTCCCACGAGCGTTTGGGGGTTAATACTTCAAATAAAAGCACGCCGAAGGTTACTACACTGATTGCAAAAGGGTACAAGTTATCCGGCAGTTCGGAAACGCTGGGCATACGGCCGACAATCGCCACGGCAGCCATTAACAGGCCGAAAAGCACCAAGGCCGGCATATGGACGGGCTTTTTCCCGGCGGTAAGAACAAGGCCGTATTCATACAAACAAAACAGAATTACACAGCCGACAAAGGCCATATAAATCGCGCCGCCAAAGTGGATAGCGGCCAAAACAACAGGGACCCCAATCAGGGCAGTAATGATTCTCGGTAATAGCATATCTTTATTTTACCATATTGGGGGAGATTAGCAGAGGGGAAAAAACAGATTTTTATTTCCGTTTGGCTACCATTACTTTGGTTTTGGGTAAATTTAACTCCCAAAGGGCATTGTGTGCCACCCAACGGGCAGAGCGGTTGTCGGGGTAGAGGTCTAAAATTTCGTTGGCACACGCTACAGCGCGCGGGGTTAGGCGCGGATTTTTTTTGCCGATATTACGCAAGGCCCAGTTGACGGCTTTATGTACCATTGGGCGCGGGTCGCAAGAGTGGTTTTTTATAAGCGGCAACAGTTTGATAAGGTCCTCATCTGTGGTTTTGGCGCGCGGAGCCGATAACGAACAAATAATGGCAAAGCCTGCCCGGCGGACAAATTCGTCCTCTTTTTTTATCCAGCGTTCAGCCAGTTTTAAAGGGTTTTTTACCTTGGAAAACAGATTTCCGCAGCACAAATCGCAGATATCCCAGGAATTTAATTCACTCGCCCAGTTGTCCAGTTTTTCGCGTGTCATTTGTGCCGGGTCCGCCAACATAGAGGCCATAATGCGGGCCTCGTGGATGCCGCTTTGCCACAAGGCTTCGGCAAGGTCTTGGTCCGGGCGGGGCAGGCCCTTTACCAAGGCGCGCAGGGTGGTAACTGTCGTGCCGACGGCCTTATCTGTGCAGATGCCGAATCTTTCCTGCATTTGCTTTTTGGTAGCCGCGGTGGCAAACCGTTTGATGCGCGCGAGCATTTCTTCGGCGCGGGAGCGGGTAACCGGGGTAATCATATTCCTCCAAAGCGGCGCGTGCGGTGGGAATATTCGGTAAGCGCTTTATTAAATTCATTTTCGTCAAAGTCGGGCCAAAGCACCGGGGTAAAATAGAATTCGCTGTATGCGGCTTGCCATAATAAAAAGTTAGAAAGGCGTTCCTCGCCGGACGTGCGGATAATCAGTTCCGGGTCCGGCAAGGCCGGTTGATAAAGAGCCGCTGAAATATCATCCATAGATACGGCTGTTTTGCCTTGCTTTAAAAGCGTATTTACGGCTTGTGTGATTTCTTGCCGGGCACCGTAATTAAGCGCCAAATTGAGGGTTAGCGCAGTGTTTTGGGCGGTAGAAGTGATTGCTTTGTTAATTTTCTCTAATACCGCGGGGGGGAGTTTTTCCCGGCTGCCGCTAATTAGCAGTTTTACTCCGTGTTTGGCGGCATCCTTGGCATAGCGGTCCAAGGTTTGTTCCAAGAGTTTAAAAAGGCCGTCTATTTCGTCCTGGGGGCGCGACCAGTTTTCGGTAGAAAAAGCATACAAGGTCAAAAATTCCACCCCGGCCTGCTTGGCGGCTTTTATGGTGCGCTCCACCGCATTAGCCCCGGCGCGGTGGCCGGCCAAACGCGGAAAGCGGCGCTCTTTGGCCCAACGACCGTTTCCGTCCATAATAATAGCAACGTGGCGGGGAGTAGTATTTTGTATTTCTTGGAACATATTTATATTTTACTTTATTTAGCGGCTTGGCGGGGCAAAGGGGAACCTGTTTTGAGGAAAAACAGGGGTATTTATGGCATTTGTTGGCTGGCTATTTTAAAAGGGCTTGACTCGTTTTTTTTTTTTGATAAATTTTGAGTTGTAACAAAAATTATCAAAAAGGAAGGAAATAATGAAAAACGT
>UQJU01000013.1 GCA_900541355.1 Candidatus Avelusimicrobium fimicolum
CAGTATGGGATTTAATGGTACTCCCACCGGACAACGGCATTGTGAAGAAAATTTCCGCGCCGTTTATGAGGCCCACTACCGGGAAAAATTCCCTACTTATATGGATTTTGTTGCCAGCCGCACCTTTTACGATTTACACGGCAAATGGTCCATTGAAAATGAACTCCACGCCGAACAAAACGCCATTTCCTTTGCCGCCAAAAACGGCATTGCTACCTTGGGTGCTTCGGTATATGTTACCTGGTCCCCTTGCGTACATTGTGCCAAGGTAATTGTCAGCGCGGGCATTAAAAAAGTGTTTTATAAAAACCAATACGACCGCAGCCAGGAAGGCATTTATTTCCTTTCGCGCAACGGGATTGAGTGCCGCCAACTTACAGAGGAAGATATCGCCGCCAATCCCTAGGCTTTATGTTCCGGCCCGATATTTACTATAATAAAGATATGACTAAAAAAATTACTGCTCCTGTTGAAGAAAAAGATTTTATTTTGTCGTTCATTACCTCCACCCTGGATTTTTGCAAACAAAACAAAAAGGGTGTTTTGACGGCTCTCGGTATTTTGGTATTGGCCGCCGTTATCGGTTTTGCGTACAGCACGCACGTTAAAAACGTAACCGAGAAATCTTGGGCCTCCTATTATGCCGCGCAAGTGCAAGTATTGGGCGGAAACCAAGAGGAAGGCTTTAAACAGATTGACGCGCTTAATGCGGCTTTTCCGGGTTCGGCGGCGGCACAATATGCCCAACTTTTTAAAGGCGATATGCTCTACGCCAGCGAAAACTTTGCCCAAGCGGCCGACGTATATAAACCGTTAACAACCGCAGCCAATGAATCTGTTTACACCGTCGCCTCTCTCTCTTTGGCCGCCAGTCAGCAAGCCGCCAAAGATTACAAGGCTGCCGCAGAAGAAATGAACAAGTTTATCAGCAAAAATCCGAAAAGTTTTGCTTTGCCGCAAGCCTATTTTACATTGGCAATGAGCCAGGAACTGGCCGGCAACAAAACAGAAGCGTTAAATGCCTATAAACACTTGGCGGAAAACTATGCCAAAACCTATTTTGGCAGTGTCGCCAAGGATAAAATGAAAGAATTGCAGAAATAGTTTTGCCGCACACCCCGCCGCTATTATCCGGCGGGGTTTTTTATGTAATTCGGGGAAACCCGTAAAATAAGGAGATGTATGTTAAAAAAGTTATCCGTCGTATTGATGTTATCCGTCCTGCTTGCCGATTTGTCTTACGGCGCCGGATTTGCCTTGTATGAATACAGCGCCCGCGGTACCGCTATGGGCGGCGCCACTGTGGCAAACAAGGCAGAGCCTGCCTCTTTGGCGGTGAACCCTGCGCTCATCACCGAACTGGACGGCACCCAGGCCCAACTGGGTCTTACCGTCGTAACCGCTAATGCCAAAACCACCGTTGCCGGACAACAGCGCGGATTAAAAAATGACGTTTGGTATTTGCCCAATTTTTACGTTACCCAAAAATGGAGCGACCAAGTGTCCGTAGGATTAGGCGGATTTTCCCGCTATGGTTTGGGAGGAGAATACAAAAACTGGGAAACGTGGGCCGGAAGCCAATTAGCCTACAAAGTAAAATTGGAAACCTTTTCTTTTACCCCAACGATTGCCGTAAAAGCCAATGACGAATTTTCCGTGGCTATGGGCCTGGAAGCAATGGTAATTGGTTTTACCCAAAACTCTACGCTTATGCCGGGCGCCACGGCTAATGCCACCGCCTACGAAATCAGCGGTTCGGGTGTAAGTTGGGGGGGGAACTTCTCCTTTATCTACCGCCCCGAGTGGGCCGAAAAGTGGTCCTTGGGCGCAATGTACCGCACCAAAGTAAAACAAAACTTAAACGGTCGTATTCACGCGGGTATGGAACATGCGACACGCAATATTTTTGATGACGATGCAAAAGGAGCCATTACCTTGCCTGATAGTTTAACGGCGGGTGTTTCGTTCCGCCCGACGGACGATTTGATTTTGGAAGCCGGTATCGTGGGCACCTTTTGGAGCGCGTACGACCAAATCTTAATTGAATACTCCGACCGCGAAAGCACCCCGACGATTCACAATAAAAAAGATTACAAAGACACCTACCGCTTGAACTTGGGGGCCGAATATAACCTGAACCCCAACTGGGCGGTGCGCGCGGGCTATGTGTTTGATAAATCGCCTATTAACAAGCACGAAATGGACACACTCGTTCCGGTGGACGACCGCCATATTGCCAGCGTAGGTGCGGGCTATCATAACGACACTTGGAGTGTGGACTTGTCCTACTCGCACATTTTTGCCAAAAATTTAAGCGGAAATTCCAATTCCCAGTTTGGCAGCGTACCGATGAAATACACCGACGGCAGAAGTGATATGTACGGCATAACCGTTGGCTATAAATTTTAGTTGTATTGTGTTGTACCCGTTAACAAACCCGCCCTTTCGGGCGGGTTTGTTGTTTAGAGTATAAAAGTCATCTGAACTTGTTTCAGGATCTACCTCTTGGGCTGTTTAATAAACAACTAGAAGCCATTTGATATATCCTGCCAACCCAAATGTTCGGTTTGGGAACAAAGACTCTGTCCCAAAGGATCATCCTCATAATAACAAAGACGGTTCCACTCCCCGGCTTTCACATCGCCATCCGTTGTTTCAGGTAAAACGCCCCCGCCTTCTACAAGAGGGGCCGTATGTGAATCTTCTCTATTTTGATAATTTTTGTTACAACTCAAAATTTAGCAAAAAAACGAGTCAAGCCCTTTTAAAGTAGGCAAGCCAACAAACAGAGTTTTTAGCAAAAATTACAACAACCCGGCTTTTTCTAGCAGTTTTTGCACCAGGCGGGATACCGCGTATTTCTTTACGTCTTTGGCGGGCAGACGGATAAATTTCTCCGGCACGGGGAAAGAGGGGGGAAGTGTAACCTTCCGCAAGTCCGCATAAATCACGCGGTGGGATAGGACGTGTTTGACGGGCGACGCCAACAACTCGGGCTTTTTAAGCCAAGCCACCTTGGGCAATTCGTCTGCTTCGGTGGAAGTTTCCAACAGCGGGGGTTCATACAAATTCTGCCAAATGTCGCCCGCCCCGCGCCTATGCAGCCAAGTATCTTCGCCTTGCTCTACATATATATAGTGAAAATAGCGCGAAGAAACCTTTGTTTTTTGCTGTTTGACGGGAAAGTTCTCCACCCGCCCGTGCAAGTGGGCCTGACACCGGTCCGCCAACGGGCAAAGCAGACATTGAGGGGAAACCGGCGTGCAAACCGTCGCGCCAAAATCCATTATGGCTTGGTTGTAATCGTCCGGGTGGGTTTTATCAAGCAACTTTTGGGCAAGGGCGGAAAATTCTTTCTTACCCGCAGGAGAGTCTATGGGTGTCTGTATTTCAAATATGCGCGACAGCACCCGATAGACATTTCCGTCCAATACAGCATAGGGCATTTTGTAAGCAAATGAGCAAATCGCCGCGGCGGTATAGTCGCCCACACCTTTCAGCGCACGGACCCCCTCGTAGGTGGAGGGGAAAACACCTTGCATACTTTTGGCGGCCGCGTGCAAATTCCGCGCGCGGGAGTAGTACCCCAAACCTTGCCAATATTTTAGAACTTCGTCCTCATCGGCCTCGGCCAACGCGGCAGGGGTTGGAAAGCGCTCGGTAAAGCGCATATAATAGGAAAGCCCCTGCGCCACGCGGGTTTGTTGCAAAATAATTTCGGAAAGCCAAATTAAATATGGGTCCCGTGTGTGCCGCCACGGCAAATCACGCTTATTTTGCCGGTACCAAATTAACAGAGCCTTTGCCAAATTCATATTATTGTTATTTTACAAATTTTATAGCGAATTTGCGTTTTTCAAATTTGCCTTTGATTTTACAATTTCAACTTTATCAATCTTATTACAAGCCCGTTTATTACACTTTTTGACCGTTAGGCATTTTTATTGTTTTTAAAGATAGAAAATTCATTTTTTGCCTCGTTTTTGCTTTTTGAATTTTGTTTTTCTAAAAATTGATTGTCAAAAAGAGGGCGCTTCTTTGCCAAAGACCTGTGCAGAATAAACGATTTTTTTAATAAGGCTGTTTATAAAAAAACTAAGTTCAAGACATATATTAGATTTTTTTAATTTTCAAAACACAAAACGAGGGGGATTTTTGGGCTGAATTTAGCAAAAAATGTGCTAATCTGGGATGGTTTTTAGTCATTTTATCGTCGTAGAATAGGGGTTATACACAAGATTTGTCATATAATTGACATAAAATAGCAACTGTTGACATATGTCAAAAAATTATTTATTATATGTCATACCCGGCGGATAACTCCGGTGGATAACTTTATGGCAAGGTGGGGATAACTATGTCGGGCGATAGCGAAAAAATCTTAAAAATACGGTTCCGCTTTCCGGGCGGAGAGGAATTTGAAGCCGAGGGAAGCCAGGAATTTATTGAACAACAGCGCAATTATTTTCTAGCCCTAATAGGAAAGAAGATGTCTGGGCCTGCTACTTCTGCAATCCCGGCGCCGCGTAAGCGCACCACTTATCCGCTTACTGGCGGCCCAAAACCCACCGCATTCCAAACCGTACCGGAGTCGCCTTTATTTAGCCCGACTGCTATTCCTCAAACCACCGCAAACGCGCCAACGCCTCTACCGCCCTTATCCAGCGTACCTCCGGCCTTGCGTGGGGAAACTGCGTTGCAGGCAGATATGCCACTTGCGGATATTCCGCAACCTGTACGTTTGTGGGAGCAACTTTTAAAAGAGGAGGGGAATATTGTGGTTCTGCGCCGGAAAATGCGTTTAAGCGCGGCAGAAGCCGCTTCGTTACTTGTGGCGGGGGCGCGCGTATTATTAAAAAAGCCAAACTATCCGGCCTTGCACTTATCCCAATCAATGCGGAAATCTGGCTTTGATGAGGGGCGGCTGGACCGTATCTTGGCCCCGGAAATCCGTAATGGACATCTGGCAAGTGATGGCTCCAAGCGTTCCCGCACCTATCGGCTAACTAATGAAGGGTTTGCCAAAGCATTCGTTTTGGCTGAAAAATTAGCCAAAGAATTATTGTAAAAGCAATCTTAATTTTAGTAAAAAACAAAGAAACTGTCCTATCCAATTAAAGAGACGGGCCTTTTTTATATTGATATTATATATAAAGTATGCCTAGCAGATTTCAGGAATATTGGGGATTATTGAGGTATTTATAAAAATAATGTTAAATTTAAAAATACTTAAATTTTAAGTATTTTTTATTTTTATATATGTTTTTTAATTTTTTCTGTTTTTTTACTCCTGTTTTCCCCTAAAAAGAGCAAATTTATAAATTCTACTAAACATTATCAGATTTTTCACACTTACTTTGCTTGCAAAAACTAATTATTTATCCACTCAATCAGCAGCAAAAATGTGGATAAATACCACAAAAATTTTGTCATAAAAAGTCTTTCATTTTTGCGTTTGGGGGATTATTTGCCCACTCTAAACAACTAACGATAATTTTTATTATGTTAATTAAAGTATAGAAAAACTCAAAAAATAAAAACCTATACTTTTTATTAAAATATTTTGTTTTATACTTTAATTTTAAATATTTTTTCAAGTAAACTAATTTTTATTTTAGATATTGTTTGTTAGCAGAAAATACCTTGTAAATATCCTCTAAAATCCGCATTATTTTTGCTTACGGAAAACCTATTTCCGGCATTTATTTTAGGATTAAAAACCTGTTGTTCCAATTTGTTTTGGGCACGCAAAATCTTAACTTAAAAATCATTTTCAGAGCTTTTCCCCACCCCCTTTTTAAAATCTTGAAAAACGACCAGTTTTTGCAATTTTTACTTTTTGCAATTTTTTTATTTTTTAACTTATTTTTGCAAAATGCCCTAAAACGATTTTAGGATACTTAGGATATGGGGTAAATTGAAAATTAACACTACTTATTTTAATGTTTTTAACAATTTTTTATATAAAATAATAAATACTTAAATTTTAAGCATTTTAAAAAATACACGCTATTTCGTTTTTAGGGGTATCTACATATCCCCCTTTTTGAAATAGCGCGTTTTAGCGCATTTTAAATTTCAAACAAAGAAACAAAGGGAAAGAGATGAGGCTGGGCTGGGCTGGGCTGGGCTGGGCTGGGCTGGGACTAAGAGAACTGATGATATGCGGGGGCCAAGAGTTCCCGAGGATTCCTAGCGCAACGAATCCTAATATACACGGACCGAGGAGGAGGCGAAGAAGAAAGAAAGCATAATAATATATAGATAGATTATTTAGTTGTTTGAGAGGGGTGGAAACTTGTATAGCGGGGAGTTGGGTATAGTTTTATTAGTAAAGATGGCTTGTTTTTCCTATAAATTTCGCCCCACCTAAGCCATAAAAATAGTCTCTTAGGGGGATGTCGGTACGATAATTCTATATAAGCAGAGGGTTTGAAAAGAAAGGAAAAAAACAGAGAGAAACCATCATAAACAAAAAACGCTTTATTTAAGGGAAATAGGCTATTTAAAAAGCAAAAAATAACGGAGGTACACGTCTAATAGAAAAGGGAAAAAGAATAAGCAAAAGAAACTGCGTGTATGAAAAGGATAAGTGAAATTGCTACAAGGCCGAAGTTGCCAAATAGAGCGCCTGGCGAATAGAAAAGGGGGTAAAATTTAATAAAAAAGGGCTTATAAAGACTTGCCCTTAGATCCTTGCAAAAGAGGGGAACAACTGCCATAAAATCTGACATATGCCACTTCCCCCCCTATTTTTCTCCCCCGCTGTTATAATATGCCCAAAAAGGCGGGAGGTTTATCCCCCGCCTAATCTAGAACCAACCCGTCAATACTCTTTTTTCGCATCATCTTGTATAGACATTACCTGTCATAGTATCGCCAGTATCTCTATCTGTAAAACTAGTTGTTTTTGTAAATCCATATTTGGCACATTTTTTGGGATCCCAATCTAAACAAAATAGTCCTTTATTAGTAAATAAAAATTTAACATAATCGCCGTCTTGACAGTATGTATAAGCGACATCTGTTATACCAGAAGCAGTAGGAGATTTAATATGCTTAAAATGAAAATTGCCAAGAGTTCTGCAATCTCCACCCAATTTTATGCCTTGTGGTGGCACAATTGATAAGTCATCCACATTAATTCCACCATATTCATTGACTGCTCCTTCCAAAACCGCCAATTGGCCAGCCTGATAGATACTTTTTAATACAGGCTCTAATGTTGCTACACGGCTTTTGTTTACAGCTTTGGTATATTGCGGAAGCGCAACCGCGGATAAAATACCAATAATCAACACCACAACTAATAATTCTATCAATGTAAAACCACTTTTATTACTTTTCATTTTTTATCCTTTTAAGGCCATTATATTTGAGCAAAACGGCTTTTTATACGCGTTTTTATACGCCATATACACCGGGATACAATCAACGCAGATTATCAAAATTTTAACAAAAAAAAAAAACGAAACAACCCCTTTAAAAAGAATGGCTAAACAACAACGGAAAAAAAGCCAAAAAGTAGATTCTGAAAACCCTGCGGGGGCAGCAGTTGACCTCTTATTTGACCTTTCCTCTTGCCAGTGGCTAATTCAATATAACCTCATTTTTAATAACGACAGATTCCCGACTGTACCCCCTCGGAAATGACGACAATGGCAAACGATAGAGACCGCATAACAAACTAAATGCCAGAGAAACAGGAGAAATTCGCCCGGCTCTTGATCTATTTGAAAAGTGAAGAATTTTTGGAGAAGAAGCTGTTTCCAAACGAAAATCCGTTTATTCTAAGAGTGGGCGAAGGGAGTAATAGCATATTGCACCTGCGCGGAGCGCGAGAAAGGTATCCGGACAACTAACTAAAACAAGGAATAAATGTGTTTTAGGAAGCAACAATAGAGATATGCCTTGTATAACTGACGGAAATTTTGCCCGGGCCCCGTCCTCGCGCAGGGTTCGCCTTTCGGCCTAGGGTGGCCTTAAACTCACACAATGTTGTGCGGGTTTCAAATCCAGACGATACCCCAAACAGTTGGGATGTGCAAACTCTCCTAAAAACTAAAAAACCCCTGCTCGCGCAAGGGTTTTAAATTTCTACGGAGAGGGAGGGATTCGAACCCTCGATACGGGAATTAACCCGTATAACGGTTTAGCAAACCGCCGCTTTCGGCCTCTCAGCCACCTCTCCAAAATTTGTGCCGTCGGTAATATTACCGTCAACCTCTATATTATAACAAAATTTTACAAACTTTTCTTAATTTATCCGCAGACATTATTTTTTTACCTATACCATTTACATCTGCAAGACAAAATTAAAAACTCTTTTTTAAGCCTTCTGCCAATGGGGTAAACTTCTGCCCTGTCAGCGTGTGCCACTTTTTGCCCGAGCAAATCCAATGTCCGGGGATAGTGGCTTCGGTTACTTTGTCATAATTTAAGGCAGGCTGCGCGCCCGTAATCCGGGCCGCCACTTCATACACCCACGCCGCCAGACGCATCATCCATTTGGGGGCCGAGGGCATAAAAGGCTTGTGGCAATTCATCGCGCGGGCCATTTGCGTAATAAAATAATCCCACGAGTAAACCGCTTCTTCTGTAATAAAATAGGTTTCTTTATCTGTTTCCGGGCGGATAAACGCTTGCCAAAGGGCTTCCACCAAGTCGGAAACGTGCACAAAACTAAAATATCCGTTGCCCGAAGTATTTACCATAAGCCCGCGTTTGACCCACAATGCGATTTTGGACACACCGGAATCGTTTTTGCCATAGACAATAGGAGGGCGGATAATCGTCCATTTTACGCCCGGACGGAGCGTTTTAACGGCTCTTTCTCCCCCCAACTTGGTAATACCGTAATCAGATACGGGTTTCGGCGCCATATCCTCCGTGCGGGGGTGGTCCGTATCCGTGGCAAAGCCGCTGGCCGCCAAACTGGAAACGTGTACGAAGGTTTTGATTTCCGGCGTATTGTTTACGGCAGATACCACATTTTGCGTGGCAATTACATTGGCCTGCTCAAAATCCGCGCGGTTAAAGCCGAAAATGGCCGCCGCCAAATGGAACACTCCCACACAACCGGACAAGGCCTTTTCCAAAGATTTCACATCATTATAATCGGCCTGCACCAGCGTTACTGCCGGGTTTGCCGGTTGTTGTTTAGGGGTCCGGCGGGTAACAATACGGACATTGTACCCCTCTTGCAGGAGTTTATCCGTCAACGCCCGGCCAATAAAACCGTTTCCGCCCGTAATTAAAATGGTATTCTTCATACGTTAGTCCACCTGAATATCCAGTTTTTCTACTAATTCATCCGTTTTTTGGGAAACCTTCTTTTTAATTTCCTTTTTAATGGCCTTTTCGTCTATATCCTGGTTGGTAAAATTTTCCTTTCTCTTGGCATTGCGGCGGACAAAATCAAAATTAAAGGTAAAGCGTTTTAAGCCACGGTCAATATCGGCCTTGGTAGGAAATTCGCCATATTTAATTTTATTAACCGGTGTAACTTTATCTTCCTGCGGGAAATACCACAACAAGGAATACATAATCGCACAGGTAAGCACAAAGAAAATCAGTTTATTTAAACTTTCCCACTTGTACAGGCCAAAGAGGTTGGACACAACAGACAAAATGAGAATTACCCCCGTCCACATAGCTATTATCATCCCGATAAACGTCCAGCCCGAAGCACCGAAATCGGGATATAAAATCATTACCGCAAAACAACAAATAATAAGCACCGCAAAACGCTGCCATCCGTTCATATTATTTCTCCTGTTTGAACTCCACACTTACGGTGAGTTCGTCTTTTTCGTAATACATCGGCAGCGGCGCAAAGGGGCCTGCATTAATTACGGCGGAAGATGCAGCAAAGTCAAAAGTGTCATCGCCGGATTTGCGTTCTACCTGTAAATTTTTAATCTTGCCGTCGCGCGCAATAGCAAAAGATACTAATGCCGATAACGTATTGCCTGCGGGGCGGCGTTTTTCCCACTCAATCCAAAGGGAATTTCTTACCTGGGTAATGTACCAAGGATAAGGGAAATTGGCAAAATCGGTTTGAATATTACCGCCGGCAAATTGGCCTTCTTTGGCGGCTTCGGCAGATTCTGCCGATTGCCCCCCCGCTTGGGATTCGTCCAATACGCTGGGCGCGGCTAGCGGTGCGGAAGGCTTCGCCTTTTTTGCAGATTGCTTTTTAGCGGTAATTTCGCTCTTGGAGGCATACGCCTTTTTAGCCGTTTTGGCAGGTTCTGCTTTGGGTTGGGCTTCTTTGGCTACTGCCGGGGCTTGCACGGCGGCTTTGGGGGCCTTTGGCGCGGAGGCTTCCTGCCCCGTGGTGGCCACCACCTTACCGCTTCCGATAAAATCAATCGTATAAGTAGCGGACGCCTTCTTAGCCGAAGGAGCCAATAGCAAAAGTAAGAATAAAGCGGCCAGAACGTGCAGTCCGCCGGAAATAGCAAAATAACGGTTCATCAGTTTTTAGAAAGCACCCCGATTCCCAACTTGGCCGCACCTAATTTTTTTGCAACGTCAAAAACGTCCACTACTTGCTGTATCGGTACGTCTTTATCTGCCTGGACGAGAATCGTCTTTTTATTTGCTTTACCCAAGCGCAAAATCAACTCGCGCTCTAAATTTTTAAGGGTCAGTTTTTTATTCATTACGGTAATGGTGCCGTCGCGCGTAACTTCTATACGGATGACGTCGTCCTCCGCCTGGGTGTTAATGGCCTTGGATTTAGGCAAATCCACCGTCATTTGCATTTGCACCAGCATCGGACTCATTACCATAAAAATAATCAGCAAAATCAAGGTGATGTCAATAAACGGCACCATATTGATTTCCGCCATTACGGTTCTGTTTTTGTGTGTGCGCATAGGTTAAAATTCTTCCACGTCGCCGCGGCGGTAAATAATTTCGTCGGCGATATTTTCAAGTTCCTTGGCAAAGTAATTGGTTTTGGATAAATAATAGTTATACGCAATTACCGCAGGAACAGCCACAAAAAGCCCGGCGGCGGTGTTGACCAACGCTTCGGCGATACCGGCGGCCACGACGGAGGCTCCGGCACTGGTGGCAGTATTGGCGGCTAAATCTTTAAATGCGTGCATAACGCCAATAACCGTACCGAACAATCCGATAAAGGGCGTAATACTGCCCAAAGTGCCCAAAATAGTCAGGCGGCGCTGTAATTTGGTAACTTCCCAATCAATCACGCTGTCCGCGATTTTTTCCAATTCGGCTTGCGGGCGGTTGCGCTCCTGCACCAGACGCAAAATAAGCGCGGCCGCAGGTGTATTTTTAACAACCTCTTTGCGGCAGGCATCTTCCACCTTTTGGTAATTTTCCGAGCGGAGCGGGTGGCGGCAATACGCCATTAACTTGCGGGAAAGGGAAATCGTAGAGCGCAACTTAAAAAAGCGTTCCAAAATAATTGAAATAGAATAAACAGACAGCAAGAGCAGTAGAATTAAAATCGGGCCGCCCGCTGCCAAAAGTTCGCGTAAGTTTGTCATATTGGAAAAATCCATTTTTTATCTCCTTATTACCTGTTCACTACGAATATAATAAAAATCTGCACGAGTATATTGGACATTAGCCCGGCGGCCACATCATCAAACACCACACCGAAGGCATTTTCCATTTTATCAAAGGTCTTAACAAGCCACGGTTTTAGTGTGTCAAACGTCCGGAACAATATAAAAGCCGCCAACAAATACGGCCAGGTCCGCGGTAAAAACGCCATAGCCGTAATATATCCGGCCATTTCGTCTATTACAATTTTAGGATTATCGTGGCCTGTGAATCCTTTAAATTGTACTTTTTTACAGACCCATACGGCAACTGCCCAAAAAGCAAGCATACACACCATATAGAGCATAGAATCCTGCGGAAAGCACAGCACCAAAGGAATTCCCCATAAAGTACCTAAAAAGCCCGCCCCTGTATTTTTTTTGTATTTAAACACCAGTGGCGGCAGATAACTGACAAACAGCCCCGTGGCTAAGGCGCGCCAGATTATTTGCATACGGGCAGACTCCACGATTTTTTAAGCAAATCCCAGTTGTTTTTTAAATATGAAACTGCACTAATCCAAGTAATTACTGCCGCGATGGCCGTAATGGCATAGGGGACCTTTTGGAGTGTTAAAAAAGTTATTTGAAAGAACTCCTGTGCCGAACCGGACACTAAATGGGACAAATGATAAACATCCAACACAAAGAAAATAGTCCCGATAGCAGTCATTTGAATAACGGTTTTAAACTTTCCCCAGCGTTCTGCGGCCATTACCTTGCCTTCCAAGGCGGCAATCACACGCAAGGTGGAAATCATCAATTCGCGTAACAAAATAAAGAATACCGCCCAAATCGGCACGTCCAATTCCTTAATGCCCACAAAGGCAAAGAACGCTGCCGCAACCAAAATTTTATCTACAAACGGATCCACAATCGCGCCAAATGGAGTGATTGTGTTGGTTTGGCGGGCTATTTTTCCGTCCACCCAGTCCGTACTGGCTGCCAAAATAAAAATAAGCGTGGCTGTAATACGGGCCCACCCGTACGGAAGTAAAATAAACAGAAACATTACAATAGACAGCGCGGCACGCATAAGCGTAATTTTATTGGCTAACGTCATCATTTTTTAAATCCTCCAAACACCGCCGCGGGTAGCGGTTGGTTTTTTTGAATTTGTTTCAGGACGGCTTTTGTCGTCATTAAGTCAGATGTTATAGCAAGCACCTGCGGGAAATAATCCGGAGCCGTTAAAGTCAGCAGAAGTTGATATTCTTCCCCCTCTTTGGGTGTTAAAAGCAAAACGGCTTCTTTGTCGGTCTGGCTTTTTACGGTGGCATTATGGCGTTCCACCAAAGCGGTATAATTGCCAAAATCAAAGAGCGCTTGATTGGGTTGGCCTTGCTGCCAATCGGCCCAGGAAAGCGTAGTAACCATATTACCCGCTTCGTCCAAAATAACGATATCTTTTTTATCCGTAATGGCAGTCTGTTCCAAATCGCCCTCCGGGCTCGTTGTATCCAAGCGAAGGCGGTTTTGGGCACGGTCATAAAACAGTTTGCCCATAGAACGGCTCACCTCTACCCCATCGTAAGAAGTGTTTTGGGCAAAGGCAGTTTCCAAGGTGGCTAATTTTTTATCCCATTGTTTTAAACGAGCGGTTAATTCGGCTGCATTTAACGTAGTTTTGGGGGCCGGAGCGGTTTTTTTAACAGGTGCTTTGGTTTTTTGTACGGTTTTAGGCGCCGGAGTAACCACTTGCGGGGCCGCCGGTTCTGGGGCGGGTGCAACAGGTTCTTCGGGCGCGGAACCGCCGCAAGCCGCTAAAATCAATGCCGAAATAAACGAAAAAAATACTTTATTTATAGACTGTTTCATACGTTTCTTCCTGATAGTTTTTATCATATGGTAAACTGTTTAAGTCCTCAATGGCCTGGTCAATCATTTCATAATGAATTTCCCAGCGGTTAGAGCCTTCCGGCTTGGAAATATAGCCCTTCATTTCCAACACGCTTAACATATTGGTCGCGCGTGCGGAGGAACCAAAGTGCGCTTTGAGCAAATCTTGCGACACGCGGCGGCGCTCTTTAATAAGGTTAAGCGCCTGCAATAATTCCTCGGGGCTGGTGCCAAGTCCGTCCTGCGGACGTTGGTGCGGGTTTTGCTCCGCCACAATTTGCACCGGATAATCCGGCCCGCCTTGTGCGCGCAGGAAATCAGCCACCGCTTTAATTTCCTTTTCGGACACATATGCCCCCTGAATACGGAACGGCGTTTTGTCCGATGTGCTTTGATACAGCATATCCCCGCGGCCGAGCAAATCTTCCGCCCCCATGGCATCCAAAATCACCTTGGAATCAATGCCGGAGGCCACCTGCAAAGCAATACGCGAAGGCAAGTTGGCTTTAATAATACCCGTAATAACCTTAACGGACGGACGCTGTGTGCAAAGGATTAAGTGAATCCCCAACGCGCGGCCCATTTGCGCCAAACGCTGTACGGAATCCTCAATAGAGGCCTTGGTTTGGAGCATCAAATCGGCCATTTCGTCAATAATAACAAAGATGTAGAACATCTTTTCTTCATTATTTTGCTTGGCCCATTGGTTGTAACCCTCAATGTTTTTCACCTTGGCTAACTGCATAATGGACAACCTCTTTTCCATTACCTTTACCAGCATTTGCAAGGATTTTGCAGCCCCGTTGGCATCGGTAACCACATCCACATCGTCGCACGACGTTTTGGGGTCATACAGGTAAGGAATTCCCTCGTAAAGAGTCAGTTCCACGCGCTTGGGGTCAATCATTAGAAATTTGATTTCGTCGGGGGTATGCTTGTAAATCAGGGACATAATAATCGTATGCAGACAAATAGATTTACCGCTGTTAGTGGCCCCGGCAATCAAAATATGCGGCCACTTTTCCGCCACGGAACCGGCAGGTTCGCCGTCGGCATAGCGGCCCAAAGCAATCGGCAGGACCGCCTTGGAATTGGCATACACGGAAGATTGCAAAATTTCCTTCATTGTAACCATTACCGAGCGTTCGTTGGGGATTTCAAAACCAACGGCATTTTTCCCCGGAATAGGCGCCTGGACACGCACGGAACGGGCCTCCATACTGGCCTGAATATCCTGGGTGCGGGCCGTGATAGAAGCAATCGTTACGCCCGGGTCGGGCTTGATTTCGTAACGGGTAACCACCGGGCCCGGAGATACCCCCGTAACCGTGGCGCGGATATCAAAACTTTTTAAGGTGTCTTCCAAGCGGCGGGTGGCCTGGGCGATTTCATCATCAGTAGGGCCGACGATACCGTCTCCGGACGGGTCATTTAGCAAATCAAGCGGCGGAAGTTTAAAGGTTTTGGGGTCAAATTTTTTAACTTCTCCGTTTTCATCCGTGGGAGCATTGGAAGTTTCTTCTTGTTGTAAATGGGCGGACGAAATTTCCTCGCGCCGCGGTAAGTGGACGGGTTCGGCCACCGGACGGCGGATTTCGGGTTTTGAACGGTGAATTTCCGGCACTTCGTGGATTTCCTCCGCTACCGGGCGGGAAGAGGTGGATTTAGAGGGCTTTTCATTAAGTTCGGCCTTACCCTCGCGCACTTTTTCTTTAAGTTCGGCACGGGCTTCCATCCAACCGTTAAAATCGTTGCGGATAAACTCACCCGTTTTTTGCAACACCACCGCCCACGGAATTGCAAAAAGCAAGTGGATGCCAACCAAAATAAACGCAAGCGAAAACACCGCCGCGCCCGCCACGCCGGACACTCCCTGCAAGGCCGTAAAAAGGCTCTCGCCAACGTGTCCGCCGGAAATAAGGGAATCCTTGAAAACGAGTCTTAAAAGGGTTAAAAAACAGGAAAAGGCCGCCAAGGTTACCGACGAACCAATAATAAAAAACAGAAAAGACGCGCTTTTTTTGCGCACCGTCTGCACGAGCCAATATCCCAGAAAAAGCGGTATCAATCCCGCCGACTGCCCCAACATTTGGTACAGTTGTTTGGCGACTGCCTGACCCGCCGCGCCGTTGGAAATGTTAAACCATAAAATGCAAAAGAGCCACAGCGTCAGCGCGCCCGTTAAAATATAAAATACCGTGCGCATCCAAACCGTAGAATTCGTTTTTTTAGTACGTTTTTTGGATTTTTTAGGGGTGTAATAATAACGCTTTTGCATATAGAGATATTTTACCTTTTTTGGGCTGATTTTCCAAGATAAAACCCTACACTGCCCATTGACAAAAAAATTATGGAGAGGGCGGCCTTAAAAGCAGAAACCCCCGCTTACGCGGGGGCTGTAAAAACTACATATTTTCTTGCAAAGGCGGTGTCGGCGGTACCGGGGCCTGCGGTTCGGGGTTGCTCCCCCAAATGACGTGGTAATTAATACCGTCCGCCACTAAGGATATTTTCCCCTGTCCGTAAAGCACGCCCAAGGCTAAAAACAACACCGAACTGGACACGCGCAACATTAATTTTAATTGCCAAGACGTAGCCGTTTTGTGCTCCGCCAAATATTCACTCATACGGGTAGCGGCAATTTGAATATTCTCTTGCAACGGTGTCATATTTACACCCGTTCAATGGCAAACAAAGCATCGCCTTGTTTAACCGGTTTGCCGTTTTCTACCAGCACTTTCTTAATAACGCAAGGGAATTCTGCGCGCATCTCGTTAAACACCTTCATCGCTTCAATCAGGCAGATAACATCACCCTTTTCCACGCGTGCGCCTTCTTTAATAAAAGGCGGAGCCGACGGGGTGGATCCGCGGAAGAAGATACCCATTAAGGAAGATTTAATCACTTCTTTGTATTGCTCCTGCACGGGGACGGCCGCGTGTGCGCCGGAAGCGGAAATGGCTCCGCCCACATTGACGGGTACCGGCACCACGGCGGGTTTGGCTTTCACCAAGCGCAAATACAGGCCTTTCTGGTCGTATTCAATGGTGTCCAGGTTATTGTCCTTCATAAAACCGTACAGTTGTTTTACGTCTTTTAAAATCGGAGATTCTTTGACGGCGGGCTTTTTAGCAGCCACTTTGGAAGCCGCTTTTTTAGTTACTGTTTTTTTCATAAATCAAGATGACCTCGGTTTCGTAAGTAATCCCAAAACTACTTTATTCTATTTTACATAATTTTGAAGCACTTGAAACAAAAAGTATTATTTTTACCGGAAGGAACGATACATTTTCGTCCTGTGAAACGGCTAACCAACGCATTTCTATCCTCTCAAACGCCCTTATAAACACCGTCGTGGCGCAAAAACAAAAAGTCACAACGCGTTGCAAACACCTGCCAGTTTCCCCCTAAATTTTTCATATTTTTAATAAGACAGGTGTGCAAGGCTTGCTATCACATATGACGGCTATTTTGGGCGGCAGGCTGTGTCCTCACAGGAAAAAGCAAAGAACCGGTTAAGCAGAAAAAGAGCCAAACATAGACTTTTTACACAAAAACCCCGGGGCGGGTTAGGCTCCGGGGCTTTTTTATATACAACAACTGAAACTATTTAAGCAAGGCTTTGCGGGAAAGTCTTACTTTTCCGTTATTGTCAATTTCAACGCATTTCACTTCAACGATATCGCCGAGTTTCAATACGTCTTCCACCTTGTTAATGCGGTGTTTTTCAATTTCGGAAATGTGGAGTAAGCCGTCTTTACCGGGCAAAATTTCCACAAACGCGCCAAACGGCTGAATAGATACCACTTTACCCTTGTAAATTTTGTTTACTTCGGGTTCGGCAGTCATCATATCAATTTCGGCTTTGGCCTGGTCCAAGCGGTCGCTGTTGGCGGCGGCAATAGTTACCGTACCGTCTTCGGCAATGTCAATCTTGGCTTCGGTAGATTCCGTAATGCGTTTAATGTTCTTGCCGCCGGGGCCGATTAAAGCACCGATTTTGTCCACCGGGATTCTCATTTTGAAAATAATCGGCGCGAAGCGGGAAATGTTCTTCTTCGGTTCGGCAATCGTTTTCTCCATATGGTCCATAATGAACATACGGCCTTTGGTAGCCTGGGAGATAGCCTGGCGCAAAACATCAAGCGGAATACCCGTTTTAAGTTTTACGTCCATTTGGAAAGCGGTAATACCTTTGCGGGAACCCGTGAGTTTAAAGTCCATATCGCCCAAGTGGTCTTCCAATCCCATAATATCGGACAGCACGACAAATTTGCCTTCGCCCGAAATGGCACCCATAGCGATACCGGAGCAGGCCGATTTCATCGGCACGCCCGCATCAAACAGGGCCAAAGAACCACCGCAGACGCTGGCCATAGAGGAGGAACCGTTAGATTCCATAATGTCGGAAACCACGCGAATGGTGTACGGGAATTCTTCTTCGCTCGGGATAAGCGGCATTAAAGCGCGGCGGGCGAGTTCCCCGTGGCCGATTTCTCTGCGGCCCGGAGAGCGGTCCGGTTTGCACTCGCCGGTAGCAAAACCCGGGAAGTTGTAGTGCAACATAAAGCGTTCGTAAGTGGTGTCGTCCAAACCTTCCACCATTTGTTGGTCATCTGGCGTACCCAAGGTGGCTACCGCCAAAGATTGGGTTTGACCGCGGGTGAACAGGGCGGAACCGTGGGCGCGGGGCAACAAACCGACCATAGAACTCAAAGGTCTGATTTCGTCGGGTTTGCGGCCGTCCACGCGGACGTTTTCGTGCAACACCAAGTTGCGGGATTCTTCGTACATAATATTTTCCAACGCAATACCCGCATAGGTGGCGGCATTATCGCCGTAGTTGGCGGTCAATTCTTCGGTGAAAGAGGCCTTCAACTGGGCAACCTGCGTATCGCGGGTTTGCTTATCGGAAAACGCGTGCAAAATCTTTTTGGCTTCTTCGCGGAATTTGCCGTTGGCGAGGTCCGCCACTTCCTGCGGCAGTTTTTCCACGACGTATTCAAATTTCGGCTTGCCGGCCAATTCGCGCAGTTTTAACTGCACGGCACACATTTTGTCAATTTCCGGCTTGGCAACTTCCATCGCTTTGATGATGGCGTCTTCTTCCACTTCTTTGGCGCCGCCTTCCACCATCAATAAGCCTTGCGCAGAACCGGCAATTACCAAGTCCATATCGCAGGTTTCTTGTTCTTCTTTGGTGGGGTTGACGATGTAGTTTCCGTCTTTGCGGCCAATGCGCACAGCGGCGACAGGCTCGTTAAACGGGATGCTGGAAATGACTAACGCAGCGGAGGAAGCCAATACGGACAAAACATCCGCATCGTGCTTTTCGTCGCTGGAAATAACCATTGCCGTTACGTTGGTTTCGCAAGCGAAGCCTTCGGGGAAAATAGGGCGGATGGTGCGGTCAATAATACGGGAAGACAGCGTTTCTTTCTTGCTGGCGCGGCCTTCGCGTTTGAAAAAACCGCCGGGGATTTTGCCCGCGGCGTAAGTTCTTTCTTTATAATTGACGGTAAGCGGAGTAAAATCGGAAATGCCCGGTTTTTGCTCTTTGGTGGAAACAGCCGTCGCCAAAACCATAGTTTCACCCATAGTGGCTACGACTGCGCCGTCAGACTGCTTGGCGATTAAACCCGTTTGAAGTTTAATCGTTTGGCTGCCGACGGTAACTTCCACTTCTTGAATATCAAATTTGTGGTTGAAATTTTGCATAATAAAAGTTATTTTCTTAATTTAAGTTCCTGGGTAACTTTTTGATATCTTTCAAAGTCAGATTTCTTCAAATAAGCGAGCAAGCGTTTGCGCTGGCCGACCAATTTGTTAAGGCCTCTTTCGCCCGCAAAATCTTTCGGGTTGGCTTTGAGGTGGTTAGAAATATATTGGATGCGTTCCGTAATGAGCGCGATTTGGACAGCGGCAGAGCCGGTATCGTTGGCGCTGGATTGGAATTTGCTGATGATGTCTTTTCTGTCTTGCATGGAAAGTACCATTTTTTTGTACACTTAGACCGTTTGCTACGCGACCAAGCACTCTTTATCCGAAAGAGTACCGAGCCGGAGTAAGGGCCTTCTCCTATTGTTAATTTATACTTACTTAAAGTACAGTTTAATTATAGCAAATTGATTTGTATTTAGGAAAGGGCTACTTGTTTTCTTCGGGTGCGGGGCCGTATTCATTGGGGAAAGGGGAGCCTTCTTCCGACATTAACCGGTCATAAAACTGCCAGTTGCTACCTTTCCAATAATTAAAAGTGCGCCGCAGGGTAGCAAATCCACTATACCCCAAATCGTGCCCGCGGCGTACCTGCAGGGTCCACGACCCCACAAACATTACGGCACACACGCTGTACAGGGCAACTTGGTATTCATTTATCAACGCCAACGCCTGCTCCAACTTATGGGGTGGCAAGAACAGCATAATGATAATAGCAGTAAAAGCCACAAACGCCGGGGCCCGGTGGCTGTAAACGTATTCTATGCGGCTGGCACGGCCGAACGGGCACCAAAAGAGGGCCATGCATTTAAGCGAGTATTTTAACCCATCTAAAATGATTTGCATAATATATTGTAGCAAAAACTATCCCCCCCTTTAAGCCGTAAAACACAGACGAATGAGGACAAATTATCCGGGCCTTGGGGAAGGTTTACCGATTTTCTTCGGGCGCGGGGCCGTATTCGTTGGGCAAAGGGGAGCCTTCTTCTTTAAACAACCGGCGGTTAAACTGCCAGCCTTTGAACATCATACACTCTGAGGAGCGGAACAGCGTAGAAAACCAATTATACCCCAAGTCGTGCCCGCGGCGCACCAGTACGCTATACGAAGCCAAAACCACTACGGCACAAGCACAACACAGCGCAACCTTAAATTCATTTGCAAACGCATACAACCACTCCAACTTATGGGGAGGCAGGTACTTTATAGCCGCAACTACCAACAAAGCCAAAACCAGCGTGGTATTATTGTAGTAAGCATATTCCTTGCGGCTGGCGCGTCCAAACGGACACCAAAAATAGAGTAGGCATTTAAGCGTATAAATAAAGACATCTTTTAACATAATGTTATTATATAAAAAGAGCGCCCGCAGGAGAAGTTGCGGGCACTAAAACAACTATTTGTTAAAGAAAGATTTGCACCATTTCTTTATTTTTTCCAGTGTGCTATTTTGTTTTTTGTATAAGCGCTCAATCTCCGCTGCCTCCGGTGTCAATTTCAAGTCCGGGTTCCTTCTCAGTAAATCAATAGCAGTAGCCAACTCTCTCTCACTACTATCACTGTAACTCGGCCACGTGCTATGTGTTTTCAACCAACTTTTTAACGCGGGGACAACACGAGAAAGGCCCTCTTCTTTCAAACTTATAGCTTGCTGCTTTATGTCATTGGGAACATTACTGCCAGTCAAGAAGTTGTACAGTTTTATTCCATTCTCTCCACTCCCCGTACGATAAGGCCACAGATGATTGGAATCTGCCAAATAGTCCTGCATTTTACGCAAAGTTGATTGCTGGACAGCCGTTTGTGCTTCCTCCACCAAGCGTTTGGCTTCGGCTTGTATTCCAGCAGGCACATCTGGTTTCATCAGGTCTTTATAAGTATCCTCATAACCTAAAAGAAGATAACTCACATAAACTTCCAACTTCCGCTTGAGATTAGCAATTTTCCCCTGGTAATATAAGGACCATATTTCTTTTAGCACAGGGTTGTCCGAAGGCGAACGAGTTTCCATTTTTTTCATTATTTCCTCATAGGCCTCTTGCATCGTCTTGTCAGGGTTACCCGATGCCAACCAACGTGAGGTTCCATAGCCTAACTTTCTCTTGACTGCAGCCCACAGTTTGGCTTCTTCATAAAGATCCGCCAAATTACGATTATATGATTTGTAGTAACTAATAACCCCGGACAAACGACGTTCTCCTTTATCAGTGGAAGCAGATGAAGGCAATCTTCCGTTATGGGTCTCTAACCAAAAGATGGTTTCGTCATAAATTTTTTGGCCACGCTCAAACCGTTCCTGTTGTTGCTGACGAGAAATTTCTGCCAAGCGTTCTAACCTTGCTTTCTCCTGAGCGGGATCTTCTTTGGGTGTGGCTTTTTCCCGGGGAGTAGCATTTTCCTTAAGGCGAATTATACTATTCCTCAAACCAGCATTGCGTTGTTTAACCCCGGAAACGGCACGGGCCAAACCGGACTCTTCTGCATCAGCAGAAGCAATGGTTGGAAATGTCCCGTTATGATTTCTCATCCAAAGGACCAAATTGTCATAGGTTTGTTGGTCACGCACTAACTGTTGTTGATACTGTTCTTCGGCTTTCAACTGTTTTTGACGGCGTGCTTCCTCCGCTCTCTCTTGGGAAGTTTCTGCCAGTTGTTGACGGCGCACTTTTTGCCCCTGCTCTTTCAGTGCCAATAACTCTTTGGCTATGGGGTCATCGGCAGGTACTGTTTTCAAATAATTGTCAACATTTTGTGCTAAATTAATCGCTTCCTTATTGTCATAAGCATTTCCAGGCCATATTCCGTCGTGTTCGTCCATCCACTTCCGTACGGACTGGAGCTTTTCCTGCGGTGTCAGGTGTTTTTTAATAGGGCCACCCTTTAAATCTTGCAACTGTTTGATCCAAATATCATTGGAGTCCTGTGCACGTTGTAAAGCTTTGTGCACACGGAAAGCCAAATTAACCTCAGTTAATTCCTCCGGCGTTCTCTGCTCCCCGCGAATCAGCTTTCCATCTCTATAAATAGCGGACCGCGGAAATTTACCGTTATGGGCAATCATCCAATTGCGCAACTCTGCAACCAAGGCGGCATTGTTATTATTTTTTCCTTGTACAACTGTATTGATTCTGGGGGCGGAAAAAGATAAATTCAGCCAATCAGCGGTAGTTGTTTCCCCTGGGAATGTATGCTTTACACTATAATAACTATAATAGTTCAATAGCCGGTAAGCATCTTTGGATAAAGTATTCATCTTCCCTGTCGCTTGCGGCAACACATATTCGCCCAAGCCATTTTTGGCAAGCCAGTTATTTACTCCTTCTACAAACTCCGCCGGCAAAGAAGACGCCCCTTTAAAAGAACGTAACTGTTTGTATGCTTTCAGTTTAAGCATAGCGCGCACAATGGCAATACCCGTAACCGATTTTACAGATTCCGGCGCTTTTTGGTAAATATTCATCAACAGAGGAACATCTTTTGTGGTGCCAAAAAAACCTAAATTGCTGATGGCGGACATTGTTTTCCCCCAAGCCATCAAGTCTGCCTGTTCCTCCAAAGAAACGCTCCCCTTATAGCACACCAAAATAGTTCTATATAATTCTTGTGCCAGGTAGGTCTGATCCGCGGTTAATTTAACACCTTTCTGTATTGCCAAAACCGGAAGATCTTTTAACAGCAAGTATTCTTGGGCAGAAGGCATGCGTGAAACCTCAAAAATTTGGTATAGCACCTCTTTTGCATCTGCGGCTGAAAAATTCTCTTGGGCAAGGAGGTCGTCCGTTTCTTGCAATGTTTTTAATGGGGTTTTGACATTGGCCACTAAATTATCAACGGCAGTAGAAATCTGTTGTTGCTTGGACGAAACGGCAGGAGAATTTATGGTAACATTAGTCTGTGGAGTTTTCCCCACAGGGGTAGCCGGCACGGAAACAGTTGGAACCGTAGGAATAATGCCCGTTGGGAGGTGCGCCGAGGGAATACCCGTAACCTTAGACAGTCCTTTAAGGCCTGGCACCTCTTTGCCGACTTGTCCGATAACTTGTTCCACTATTTGCGAACCTTCTTTTGCTCCTTTGACAACACTTGTCTCCTGTGCGGAAGCCGGAACCACACATAAAAGGCACAAAATTCCCCCTACTAAAATTGGCATTTTCATATATCCACTACCTCCTTTTGATAATATATAAATTTCTTTTTCCCCCTTCAAGGGCCAAAAGACCTATCCAAAATATAGGCCTTACATACAAGAGCGCCCGCAGGAGAAGTTGCGGGCGCAGGGTGTTCTTGTAGGAGGTTTTTAAAGTTTATTGTGCAAAGCCCAGAAACAAGGCTGCGTACAGTTCCACATTGTCCAGTTTTACATCACTGGAAGTAAGCATATCTTTAAATTCGCGGCTAATCCAGGAAAACTCCCGGTCCAGGCGCTGTTTTTTAAGCAGTTGGTCTTGCTTTGTTTTTTGGGTTAAAGTGTTCATTTTTGCGCCTCCTCCGCGGTAGATTATACTTATATAATATTGTTTACGACGGAGAATTAACAGGGTCATTGGGCCTAACCGACGGAACTTTTTGGGCCTACTTCTCTCCGACGGGCAGACCTACCTAAAAATAGGTCTTTTGGCCTGTTTTTCCAATTTGATATACTTTAATATATGGTTGCTGAAACGGAAATTTTAGCCAAGGCAAAAGCCACTCATACGCTTGCGAAAGAGGAAATTATTGTGCTCTTGTCGCTCCCGGATGCGCGCGCGCTTTTTCAGGCAGCCGACGAGGTCCGCCGCCAATTCGTGGGAGATGAGGTCTATTTGCGCGGACTTATTGAATTTTCCAATTATTGTAAAAACGACTGTATGTATTGCGGTATCCGCCGCTCCAATTTACAAGCCAAACGATACCGCTTATCCCCGCAGGAAATCGTAAAATTGGCTGAAAAAGCCGCCGGCTACGGCTATAAAACAGTAGTGCTCCAATCTGGGGAAGACGGGTGGTTCTCCGCCGATAAAATGGCTGATATTGTCCGTCAAATTAAAAAAATGGGTTTAGCGGTTACATTAAGTTTGGGCGAAAAAACGCGCGAAGAATATGCCCTGTACCGCCAGGCCGGGGCCGACAGATACCTTTTGCGCATAGAAACCACCGATAAAATCCTTTACGAAAAATTGGACCCGCAAATGAGTTGGTTAAACCGCGCCCGCTGTTTAACCGATTTAAAGGCTCTCGGCTACGAGGTCGGCTCAGGGTCGCTGGTGGGACTGCCGGGGCAAACAATGGAAAGTTTAGCGGACGATTTGCTGTTTTTTAAGCAAATTCCTGTGGATATGGCGGGAATCGGACCTTTTATCCCCCACCCCCACACCCCGTTGGCAAACGAAACGACAAACGGTCATTTTGAGTTAGCCCTTAAAATGATGGCTATAATGCGTCTGTTACTGCCGGACATCAATATCCCGGCCACCACAGCTATGGAAACACTCCACCCGCAAGGCCGCCTTTTGGCTTTGCAGAGCGGAGCCAATGTGGTGATGCCCAATGTTACCGAGGGCGAACCCCGCAAAATGTATGAACTGTATCCCGGAAAAATCTGTACGGGCGATACACCTGAAAAATGCCGCTACTGCATTGCCGGTAAGATTGAATCTATCGGACGAACCGTGCAAATGTCCTACGGCTTTCACGGAGAGTATTTAAAGAATAAGTCCCAGAAAAAATAAAAGCCCTGTTTAAAAACAGGACTTTTATTTTTTACCAATCTTTTAATTTTTCCAACAGTGCCGCGGCTTGTTTGCCGTTTCTTTGCTGCAAGGCTACGATTTGGCGTTTTTGCGGGTTTATAATGCACAACTCCATACAATTATCTGCCAACCACATCTCCGGGCAGGTTTTGTATCCGGGGGCGCAGTTGATCCATCTTGTACCACTGGTCCACTCCATTGTATTTTGATAGGCTGAGGGATATTTTTTCAGTGTTCTTTCCACGGCTTCCCGAAAGGCCGCCGCATAAGGGCAGCCGCGCAAACTGACCCAATGGACTTTTTTAATATCACCTAAAAAAATTTCTTGATGGCTGGAATTATCGGGTATGGAATCGTAAACCTCTTGGGGAATCGGCAATACTTTTACGTTCGGTATTCCGGCTGTTAAAAGGCCGGCCTGAATCGTACTGTCTGGCCGTTGGGCCAGTTCTTCCAGATTTACAGGAACAGTATCCTTAAACACAATGCAGGCCGCCACAGCCACTAATAGCAAAATGCCCAGCATTGCAAATAAACTGAGTCCTTTTTTATTCATCTTTTCCCCCTTTACACACGTTTCCTAATTATAACAAAAAGTGGATATGTAGAAAAAAATTTTGTTTTCTATGGAAAATGTATTACAATATAGGAAATTAAAACGGGCCAGCCCCGTTACACTGTTATTTTAATATAAGGGAGAAACGACCATATATGGTAAAGAAAACCGTCAAGAAAGCGGCTGCAAAACCTGCCGCTAAAAAGACTGTAAAAAAAACAGCCGTAAAGAAAGCCGTTCTCAAAAAACCCGCTAAATATATTTACTCTTTTGGCGCAGGCCGTGCCGAAGGCAATGGCAAAATGAAGGAATTATTGGGCGGTAAGGGCGCCAATTTGGCCGAAATGGCCGGACTGTTAAAACTGCCCGTTCCTCCCGGTTTTACAATTACTACCGAAGTTTGTACCTATTATTGGAACCACGACCGTTCCTATCCCAAAACATTGAAAGCCGACGTAGAGGCCAACCTCAAAAAAATTGAACGCGAAACCAAAAAAGTTTTCGGTTCCGAAAAAAATCCGCTTTTAGTGTCCGTCCGCTCCGGCGCCCGCGCCTCTATGCCCGGTATGATGGAAACCATTTTGAATATCGGTCTGACGGAAGAAACTATCCCGGGTATGATTGCCAAAACGGGAGATGCCCGCTTTGTGTATGATGCTTACCGCCGCCTGATTATGATGTATTCCGATGTGGTAATGGAAAAAGCCGCCGGAATTGAACCCAAGGACGGCGAAGGAATCCGCAAAATTTTGGACGGTATGCTGGGCGATTTAAAGACAAAACTCGGCGTAACGGACGATACTCATATTCCGGCCGAAGAACTCAAAAAACTGTGCGCGGAATTTAAAAAGACCGTCAAAAAAGTGCTCAAAAAAGACTTCCCGGACAATCCGATGGAACAACTTTGGGGCGCTATCGGTGCGGTGTTTGCCTCTTGGAACGGCAAACGCGCTATTGCTTACCGCAACATTGAAAATATCCCGCACGATTGGGGTACTGCCGTTAACGTACAAACAATGGTTTTCGGCAATATGGGCGATACGAGCGCCACGGGCGTGGCCTTTACGCGCAACCCCGGCAACGGCGACAGCCACTTTTACGGCGAATATTTAATCAATGCCCAAGGTGAAGATGTGGTGGCCGGTATCCGCACCCCCTCGCCGATGAACAAATGGTCTGCAAATGCTCACTCGGCCCATTTGCCTACGCTTGAAAAGGTAATGCCGAAAGTTTATAAAGAATTGGACGCTATCCAAAAGAAACTGGAAAAGCATTTCCACGATATGTTGGACATTGAATTTACGATTGAGGACCAAAAATTGTGGATGCTCCAATGCCGCGTAGGAAAACGCAACGGAACCGCCGCCGTACAAATGGCCTTGGATATGGTAAAAGAACGCTTGATTTCCAAGGAAGAAGCCGTCTTGCGTGTAACGCCTGCCCAGTTAGGCGAACTTTTGCTCCCCGCCATTGACCCCAAGGCCGAAGCGGGCGTAAAGCCCATTGCCCAAGGTCTGCCGGCCGGCCCGGGCGGTGCTTGCGGCGAAATTGTTTTCAACTCCGCCGACGCTATTAAGTTGCAAGCAACCGGCAAAAAAGCCATTTTGGTACGCGAAGAAACCAACCCCGAAGATATTGAGGGAATGCGTGCGGCCGCAGGTATTTTAACCCAGCGCGGCGGTATGACCTCTCACGCGGCTTTGGTTGCCCGCGGTTGGGGCAAATGCTGCATTGTCGGCTGCGGAGAACTGGAAATTAACCTGGAAGCCAAAACCGTCAGTATGGGCGGAAAAACCTTTAAAGAGGGCGATTCCTTAACCTTAAACGGTACGAAAGGATATGTTTATGACGGTGCTTTAAAAATGTTAGCCGCCGGCGAAGGCAACAAGAACTTAATGCACTTTTTAGCCTTGTGCGACAAAGTGCGCACCCTGAAAGTGCGCGCCAACGCAGATACGGAAGAAGATGCCATAAATGCCCGCAAATTCGGTGCGGAGGGCATCGGCCTTTTCCGCATTGAACATATGTTCTACGGTAAAAACTCCGAAAAACCGCTCTTTATTTTGCGCAAAATGATTCTCTCCGGCAATGAGGCCGAACGCAAAGCCGCGGTAGAAGAACTTTTCCCGTACATGAAAAAGGAAATCAAGGCGACTATGAAGGCTATGGCGGGCTATGGTGTAACCGTCCGCCTGATGGACCCGCCGCTCCACGAATTTGTGCCGACCTTGCCCGAAAAGCAGGCTGAATTGGCCAAAGCATTGGGAATTACGATGGCTGTATTTAAAGAACGCGCCGCCGGGCTGCACGAAGTCAACCCGATGATGGGACACCGTGGTATCCGCTTGGGTGTAACCTATCCCGAAATTACCGAAATGCAATCCCGCGCGATTTTTGAATCGGCCGCCGAACTCATTAAAGAGGGTGTAAAAGCGGAGCCGGAAGTGATGATTCCTCTTACCTGCGACGTGAACGAAATCATCACGCAAAAGAAACTCATCCGCGCCGCGTATGACGAAGTGGTAGCCAAAACCAAGGTTAAAAAACTCCATTTCTCCGTGGGTACGATGATTGAAATTCCGCGCGCAGCGGTGTTGGCCTATGAAGTTGCCCAAGAAGCGGATTTCTTCTCGTTCGGAACCAATGACCTTACGCAAATGACCTTTGGTTTTTCGCGTGATGATATCGGCTCGTTCCTGCCCGAATATTTGAAGCAAGGCATTTTGGAAGCCGACCCGTTCCAAACCCTTGACCAACGCGGTGTAGGGATGCTGATTGAACACGCCGTAACCGAAGGGCGCGACGCCAAACCTAACTTGAAGGTGGGTATCTGCGGCGAACACGGCGGGGACCCT
>UQJU01000014.1 GCA_900541355.1 Candidatus Avelusimicrobium fimicolum
GGCCGTTATAAAAATTGGGGTCATCCGGAACTGGCGGCCCACAGGGTTTCAGGATCTACTGCTTGGGCTGTTTGTCGTGTCGTTATTTAACAAAGTCATTCTGGAAGGTTTCTGTCCAGAATCCGTTGTTTTCCTCTTTTTTTAATAACAACAGATCCTGGACTACGACTTTCCAGGATGACGGCAACCGGTAACGACAGACCCCAAAAATTTCTTTGTCATTCCCGAGGGCCGTAGTCGGGAATCTGTTGTGGCCTTTGTTCTTCTCTTTCGCAACGACGGATCCCCGACAGAAACGCTCGGGGATGACAACAAACGGCAACAGAAACAACATATCCAAGACCACTCCGCGCCGGTTGACTTTCCAAGATGACGGGAAAAAAGGAGGAAGAAAAAACCCCGGGAGGTTTTATCCCCCCGGGGTCTTTGTTACTCATTGCTTACCCTACATATTATTCACATCAAGCGTTTCATTGGAATCATAGGTACTGGTCGTGGATTCACCTGCCACCCCGTAATATTTGCCACACACTCTATTGTTGCTGTTGCTCGGTTTTGCATTTTTACCGTTAATGCACAGCGCACCAATATAGCGCAAAGCATCTTCTACGGGCATTACGCCATCGCCTAAACCGCACGGATCCGCCGAATTTTCATTAAACAAATGATAATTCTGCGTTAAATACTCTTTGCGGTTCAAGGAGTCAATCGTCTTGTTGGAACTAGCCGCCAATTCCTGCTTCGTTACGGATTCCTTGCGTTGGAAACCAACGGCTTCCGCAATGGCGTGTAACGGAAAGGCTTTGGCGTCGTCAGCATCGCTTACCCAACCACCCTTTTCCAAGGCAGACAAATAACCATTGCGGCCAGTCGGGCCACTATACGGTTCAATCTTCTGCTGATCGCCCGTGCTCATTTCGTTCCAGTTGTATCGGCCATAGTGGTACGGTCTTACGCTATCCATAGCCTTAATGGTTACGCCGTTACCTTGTTTTATTGCACCGCAACCCAAGAAGCGTCTATCGGCAATAAGCATTTTTTTACGTTGTGCCTCTGTCGTATTGGCTAAGTCCAAGTTCTTGGCGTTCTGCAACGTAAGCGGAGCCGGGAAATACGAGGAATCAGCACTCGTATAAGCGGCAAACGCACCAAACGTATTTCTCCACGGAGCGCGCAATTTCATCATTTGCGGGTCGTAAGAGTTAAACCCAATGGTTTTACCCAAAGAGCAGACTACTTCCAGCGGCACCTTTGCATTTTTATCCTGCGCATAGGCCACCGTCATTGCGTCCACCAACTGCGGCACACTTACTTTTCCGGAGTGTACGAACTTGGTATTCGCCGCCGTAAAAGCCTGCGAAGCGTTCGTGCTGGCAATTACGCTGTTAATATAATCAGCCGCCACATCTTGCTGTAACAAGGGGGCAGAACCGCCACCGCGGGCCACACCCACCGCCAAGCACTCTTTAGCATTAAGGGCTTCGTTGAACGGCTTGAAACCGTCTTTGCTGTTTACGGAAAGCGTCGGGATGTTAAGCAAGCCCGTGCGTTCCTGGTATTTAGACGGAATACCTTTGTTGCCGTTCATATTATCCGCAAATTGCAAGATTTTTTCTTGCGGATTCTGCGGTACAGGTTTCACTTCCGGCTGAGGCGGTACCGGGTCCGGATTATTATCGTCACCCAAGGTTACCGGGAAGCCGATGTAATTGTTTCCGCCGTCGTCATACACGCAGGTAGCAGTGCTGACTACACGGCCGGGGCGGTCTTGCCCCAAAATACCCGTAACTTTGCCTTTCTCGTCGCGTTCTTTGATTACACCATTTTGGCAGCCGCCCTCATTGATGCTTTTGCCGTCCACGGACAGGCTGTCGCACTGGCGGATTTCCCAAGTGATAATCGTACGGTTGGACGGGTTTGTTCTATCCGAACCGCGTAACTTGTTGATATTGGCGGAGTTTGCAATTACTTGGTAACCCGCGGACAAACCAGACTTGCGTTCCGTACCCAACGAGTTGGTTACAAAACCGTTGCCCGTCATTTGCTCGCTCCAAGAACCTTTGTACGGTTTGATATCCATATGCGGAATATCGTAGAACTGGCCTTGTGCAATATCCGTAGAGGTGGTAATTGCCTGCGCCACATCGTTATTTTGCCCCTGAACAGAATACGAAATCAGGAAGCGGGATTTCATAAGGTTGTAAGCCGTGTCACCCGTCATACCGTTGGTAAACGTCAGGTGAGCATACGGCATACCGTTAATCTTAGCACCCTGGTTAGAAACCGTGGCGTGGTTTTCACAAGTGATGCGCACCAACGGATACGGACAGCGCGCACCCGTTACAAATCCTTTGCCCTGTTTGGCACCTTTGGTGGAAACAGACAAAGAATCTTTGGCGTCGGGTTCGCCCGCATCTTTCATAATACCGCCTTTACGCAATACACCCAAGAATTTGGTGTATTTAATAGGCGTTTGCAAAGCCTCTACCTCTTCGGGGGCTACTTCGGTGCCGGAAGCGGCATTAGCCGTAGCCGTACCCGTAGAAGCCTTAGTAGGCGCGGGTTTATCTTTTCTAATCTTTTTATTTTTAATAGCAACGCTTTCCACAAACAACGGTACAAAATTTTTGCGGTCCTTCATTGCCGAGATGTTGCTGTTAAATGTAGTACCTTTATCAATGTAACCCACCACCAATTCTTGCGCTTGTTTGGTAGGTGTCATTTGATAGTAAGCAGACAACCTATTAGTAGGAATACCTACCACATAGTGGAACACGGTCCATTTGCCATCATCTTTGGTGCTGTCAAAGTCGGCGGTATAGATACCGTCTTTGGCAAAGGTGTTGCAGTCGCCGGCTTCGGCAAAGGTTCCTTTGTTTTTACCAAAGAGTTTGTTCCACATTTTGCCAAACGCGCCGCCCAAGCCATTGCTCAGGCAGTCAATACGCTGGCTAAAAAATCCCAAACTTTCACTGTTTTGGTTGCCACCGCTCCACGGGTCCTTTTGACCGTCGGCACCCGTGTAGTTAAACAAGCCATGGCAAGCATCTTTGCCAAATTCACCAAAACTGCGGCATCTTTCGCATTTTGCCCAACTTTCGGCAGTATATTTACCGCATTTGTCGGCATTACCAGCACCCTTAGCGGCACCAAACACTTTACCCATAGCACCGTCTTCGTCGCCGGTAACTAAACAGTTAAACGCACCAGCCAACCAGGTCTTTAACAGGTTATCTTTCCACTTAATCCAGTCCCATTTGCGGTTAAATTCGGCTTCCCATTCTTTCTGGGCGCGGGTTTTCATCATATCCCACCACCAGGGTTCTTTGCCGTTATAGGTGAATTTGCGGTCCAAATTGCCTTTACCGCCGCCGGGGCCAAAATTGCCGCCGCCCAAACCGCCGATTTTGCCGGGTTGGACAGGCTTCATCTGCGCGTCCATTAATGCCTGCATAGCATTGGCTTTGGACATAGCGTCCTTAGAGCGTCTGGCTTCGGCCGCAGACCCATTACCGAAAGAGGTTCTGGACGGTTTACCCGCCGCCTGCAAGGGCTGCAAGGAAACCGGTTTAGGGCTGTTGCGCGGACCGGAGGCACCCACTTTGCGGGCAGCCGTTTTCATACCGCCGCCCCACATACCTACACCCAATCTGCTACCGCCGCGGGAGGTTAAACCAGCGGAAGAAAGCGGATTGATTTTGGTAGCCGCACGGCGGAAAGCCGCACGCGTGGCAGGAGCCGCGGCACGTTTATAAATGTTAGTATTGTTCTCTTCCACTTCCGTACTGGTAGAGGATTCTTGCGAAGCGTCGTACCCGTCGTGGGAAGGAATATAATCATTGGTTACTTCGTCCGTAGCGGAAGTATCATCGCCCATTTTAATCAAACTAAGCGAATCGCGCCCCGCAAACTGGGCGATTTGACCGTCCGGGTTGCCCGTGGCGGTATCAAAGCCGTACCGTTCGGGGTCAAACACGGATTCCTCACTCCCGGGAGTAACCATAGGTTCTTCGCTCACTTGTCCGCTGTACTTATACAAGAACGGCAGTAACAAGAGCGCCACCAAAGCGGCGATGAAGAACGGCGCGTCCCGTCTGGTTCTCTCAAAGAGAGTTTGTCTGGGTTTGCCGTCGCTCCCGATTTTGGAGGAAACACGATTAGCAAAAGATTTAGAACCCATAGGCTTGCTGTTCTTAATCTTATCGCTAAAGGTAAAACTGTCTTTATTATCCTTTTTGGCATCAGACGCGCCTAAAAAGGGGAATAAAGACTTCTTTTTATCTTTTTCCTCTGGCATAAGTGCCTCCTATTAAAATAAAACTGCTGGGTCAGGCCCTTTTTTACAGAGCCAAGAGATTTTTTTATCCCGATACATAAATAAAGAAATTCGTTGTTCGGAACTGGATACCCATCCCGTAACAACTTTCTTTATGCGTACTCCCTTACTTCTATTATACAATTAAATCGCCTTTTTTCAAGGGGTTAATTTCGTATTTTTTAAATCTTCCCCGATAGACGAACCCCACTCCGGCTCCGGAAAGAAGTCCGCCCCGCGCGCAAAAGTGTCATTAACCGTGGCTTCAATATCCGACGGGCGGACACCCTCGTAATCAGCCGATTTTTTACGCGCTGCCATACAGGACTCCTGCTCTTCCAGCGTAGCCAAAGTTTGGCAGCGTTCCTTTTCCTGCTCGCAATAATTGGAATAAGTATCGTACTTATCTTCCAAGCGCAGGGTGGTGCATTTTTCGGTTTGGGCGTTCTTCATTTTCACGCCGCAGGTACTGTTTAAATTGGAATAGGCTTTTTCAACCGCCTTGCAACTATTGCGGATACCTGCCAAATTATTGGTAAAATTTCCGTTTACGTCGTCGCAACTGGCCGGAAAGGAACCGGGCAAACTTTTAATGGCTTCGTACGAACTGGAAATTTGCGCGTCAATACTCCCACCCGTATCCTTTAAAGTGGCGTTACACATTTCTTCCTGGTGCAGGGCCATTTTGATACTGTCCATTTCCGCCACCATACTGTTGGGGTCAATACCCATTCCTCCGGCCATACCCGAGGAATCAAACACGCGCTTGGGCATTTCCGCCCCGCTAAAACCCGCCCCCGCCAACATTTTGCTAAGGCCGGGATTCTTGGCTCTTTTGGCCGCCATACTCGTCAACCATACATAATATAAGTCTCTGCGGGCTTTGTTTGTGTTAAAATCGGCATTGATATTCAGCGGGGTCAGCCCGCCGCCCTTTTTTAGCGTTTGGGTCAGCGCAGTAAGGCCCGAGTCCATACTCTTGGCCTTATCTACTGCACGCATAAACCAATCCGTACCGCTACCGCCTGCAATATTGGCGTTGGCAATTTTTTTAAGCGTTTGGGTGGAATCAAAACCATCCTTAGGATTACGGGCAAGCGCGGAGGAATCCGTGCCGAAATACACCTCGGCCTGTTGGGTGGAGTTGGCCTGCGTTTTGGCCACAGCGTCCGTGGGCACGGCCACTCCCGGGCGCTTGATACCGTCGCCCGTATCCACTTGGCTGTATGCGGTGGCAAGGGCGTCCAGCGCGCGGCCCTGTCGGGCCAAGGATGCGTTTAATGCGCGTAAATTGAACAGTTGGGAAGCCTTGGCCTTTTCCAGTTGCTCTTTTAAGGAACCGGAATCACCCGCAAACACATTGGAGCCGTCGGGGTCTTGGCGTTCGCCGTTCATAATTTTATTATGTTCGTTCCAAGTTAAAAGAGCCTTTAAAAAGGATATATTTTCCGTTTCCTCAGACGAATATCCCATAGCCCACGCCAAATTGCGCAGAAACGGAATTTTCCCCACAGGGACCACAGAGCCTAACAACAGTAAAACCAAAAAAACCGCCGCCACAATGCGCACATTTTTGGAGCGCGCAAGATTTTTAACCTCTTGCCATAACAGCGGCAAGGTTTTTATATCTTCTTCCTGTTCGGTCGGTTTATTTGGTTCTGCCATAATTTCACGCAAAAAGGCGGGGACGGTACACGCCCCCGCCTATAAGTTTTATTTATCGTTTATAATATCTGTGCCCACTTTTCTCAACTGATTAAGGCCTTCTGCCTTGGCAAAATTTTTGCCTTCCTTCATAGCAAACTTCTTCATTGCGCCCGTTATTTTATTCATAAAGGTATGAAGCGGGCTCTTTTTGTTAGCAAAGGCCGCCGCAATCGTAAAGCCCAAAGCACCGACACACAAACCACTGATAATACTTGCCGCTATGGGAAGAGCCCCCCCTCCAAAGCGCGAGGCATACTGCCCTGCTTTTACCAAGGTAGCGATAGAACTTGCCATTGCCGCTGCAATAATAGCCATACCAGCAATAATTTGCCAAGTGCCGGCCAGACTTTGCTTGGTACCATTCCAAATTAAGTTATACCCAAACACAATAGCCGCCGCCGTGGTCGCCACGCTGGCTAACAGCAAAATGGTAAGCGTATTGCGGGCTTTTTGACGCGCTTTGGCTTCGTCTTCGGTTTTTTTAGCGGCATTGCCGACGGCTTTCAAGCGTTGTTTCGTCGGCGTTTTAAAATCAGCCGAACCCGTCGTGCCGACTTCCACACCACCTTCCACGCGCATACCGCCCGAGTTGTTGGAACCCGCCAAAAAGGCCGTAGAACCTTCGTTTGCGCCACGGTGGCTGTTGCCGGCTACATCAGCAGAGCGTTTGGCAATAGCCTGCAAGTCATTTCCGCCGCGGGAAAATTTACCGCTGGCAATAGTTGTCTGTCTGCCGCCGGGTACAAAACCCGCCGTCTGTAATCTGGCGCCGGAACCTGTGTCCATAGCGGACACCAAGTTAGACCCGCTAGGCATTGCGCCCGAAAATTGATAATCGTTTCCGCCCGCCGAACCGTTTGAGCCGGAGCGTCCGCCACCCAAGGCGCCGGAGGCTTGGTTAAACACATTTCCGCCGGAAACAGAGCCCATAGAGGCGCGCGTTAAGGTATTGACCGGACGCCCCCCATTATTGGCCGCCGCGCGGCGGGCCGCATTGTTTACAGCCCCGCCCGCAGAATAGCGGCGCGCTTCGCCAGTGGTAGAATTATTCACTTCCGTAGCCACGTTGGCGTTCATCCCTAAGCCGTCAGAGCCGGAAAGTTGAACGGCTTGACCTAAGGAACCCGCCACGTTATCTACTTTATCCAGTCCAAAGCGGCTAGCCGAGCCGTTATCGCCCAAGCGGGCGACATCATCCGGATTAGCCAGTTTATTGCTGGAATCTACAATGTTAATAGAGGTCAGTTGTCCGTTTCTTTCCTGCAAGCCCTCATAAGAGGAGGCTGTTCCCGCCACAGAGGACAAAGAACGGACGGCTAACTCCTGCTTGCCCTGCTCGGCACCCACGCCAAACAAGGTGGCCGAAGCAATACCACCCACAGCAAGCGCGGTAACGGAGGTATTAAGCACCGTCAGTTGCACCTTGCCGGAGACGCTTCTTAAAAAGTTAAACACGTTCATAATTTTCTCCTTACCGTTTAAACGCGTCCACAGCGTTTTGCACGCCGGACGGCTGCGCTTGCCGTTGCAGAGCGGCGCGGCGGTAAGAGGCCGCTCTTTCCAAGCGTTCCTCCTCGCGCTGTTGCGCCTCTTTTTCTGCGCGCACTTTGGCGGACAGTTGGGCACTTTCGTAATAAATTACCGCGCCCCATACCGCCCACAACGCTACTAGCAAAAGCGCAACCACACGCCAAATAGCATTGTGTTTATTCCACGGCTCAATAATCAAATTTCCAATTTGCATAAGTCAAAATCCATTATGCAACTGGTGGCGGAGCCCCGGGCACGCCAGCCTGAAACGCACTGGAACCCGCCAACTGGGAACCACCCGCGGCTCCGCCCGAACCGCCGGAAGCGGCGGCTTCGGAAGCCCCGGACAAGCCCAATTTTTCTCCAATGAATTTGTAAAATTGAGCAAAAGCATCGTGCTTAATAAACGAAACAACCACACCTGCGGCCATTAAGCCACCTACAATGATCACGGCTGTGGACATGCCCGAGCCGCCCCATTTATGGGCAAACTGGCCGCCCTTAACAATCGCCGTAGCCGCAACCGCCAAAGCGGCAAGCATCGCAACAACTGCCAAAACCGTTCCCCAAATGGGAATTTTCCTGAGGAGCGGAATCGCAATCATTGCGGCTAAGCAAGTGGCAATCGCTTTCCAAAGCCATTTTTGCAGGTTTTGGCGGTCAATTCTGCGTAACGTGGCTTCGTCCACCGCGCTTTGGGTCCACTTGCCAATGCCACGCAAATTCGCATCATTTACATTATCAAAATCCTTAGAGCCTTGCCCTTGGCCGATAGCCACGGTGTCGCCGACAATGCGCATACCGCCCGAAACCTTGGTGCTTGCCAAGAACGCGCGGGAGCCTTCGTTGGCGGAGCGGTTGCGGTTACGGGCCGCATCAGCAGAACGCTTTTGAATAAAGACTAAATCTTTGCCCTCTTTGGACGAGCGGGCGTCGCCTACGGACAAATCTTTATCCGCGCCCAAGGAGTTATTGCCCGGACCAAAGTTGGAGCGGGAACGCATTTGCATCCCCTCTACGGTGCGGTTGGCCTGCGCCTGCGCGGAAGCAAAAATGTTGCCCGCTTCTTCGGGCGAACCTGCCCCGGCCACAGCGCGGGAACCCGTATTTTTACCGCTGTTTTGAATTACAAAAGAGGAATTAAATGCCTGACCGTGCCCTGCCCCGGCAGAACCCGCACTCGTACGTTTGGCACTTGCCAAAGTGGCTTTACCCGGTTTTTCTTCCGGATTTTGTGCCCCCGCTTGGGCTTGCGCCTGTGCCTGCGCACGGCTGATAACATCTTTCATACCGCTCATTGTGCCCTGTATAGCCGCTAAGGGATTTCCGTCCAGGCCCTCGCCTTTGCCGTCGTTTGCGTTCATCCCCAAGCCTTCGGTTGCACCCATTTGATAGGCGGACGGCGTGGGAGCCACGGAAACAGAGGGAATTACGTCATCCTCCATAGCCTGCGCCTGCTTCTGCGCCAAGGTCATTTTTTCGGTCATTTCAATCGCCTTGGAAGGTTTGGCGCGAAAAGCGGATTCCACCTCGCCATTGGCACCGTAAGTGCCGCCGGAAGCCCCGGCGACATAAACCACCTCGCCCGGGTCGTACTGGGCGGCGGGATTGAAGGCCGTGTTGTCGGCGGGTGAATCTAAATATTGCCAAGCGGCAATACCGGCCACCCCCACCACGGCAGAAAGCCCCACCGCTTGCGCGGCGGAAAGAGCCATTTTTCCGGCCCGGCCTGTCAGCCATTTAAAGATATTCATAAATTCCTCCTAACTTAAAAACTAAATTTTTTATGCTCGCTGCAATCCATATTTTCGTATTCGTTCTTGTTCTTGACGTTCATGCAATTCACGCTCACGTTTAGCCTCTTGCTCGAGCTCATTCAATGCTTCTTTCTTATACGACTCCATCTTCTTACGCAGCTCTGCCATTTTTCGTTCGTCTTCTTCGAATCCTGATTTGGAATCCCCTTGTACAGGCACCACTTCCTGCTTGCTGTGTTTAGCGCGGGAATTGTACGCCGCCACACGCGTGCTTTGGTACCGGCGAGAAAGATCACCTTCCCCACTGCTTAAAGCCGGGCGCATAGCCTTGCCAAAAGCCTTTTCTTCTTTGCGCAATTCTTTGTTGTAGCGGGCCATCTCTTTATTATAAGTATCGTCTTCTGCGGAAGCCGTCGGGCTGGACGTACCGCCGGAAGGATTATCCGACGAGGCGGTACGACGGACAGGCTCCGCGGGGGCCTCGGCACCCGTAGATTGACGATAGAGAGAACGGGCAGAGCCACGAGGCGGTAACTTATCGGCAGTTGTACCCATAGCAGAAGCAAATAAACTCTTCTCTTCCGGCGTTAATTTTGATATATCTTTGTTCAAAATTTCTTTACCAATCTCAGCCGCATAATTGTTACCCGCCTTGTTGGCAGAGATATTGGCCATCCACGTATCAATGCCTTCGCTTAACTGTTGCATACCAAGATCCACCGCTTTGGTAAGCACTTGTTTCCACAAATCGTTCGCCAAGGTATTGCCAAATTTTTCATCCTCTTTCTTTTTTTCTTCCTTGCCTTTTTGATTGGCATCGTCAATCTTTTTATCCAAATTGGATAAGTCGGCAGACGATACCGGGGCGTTGGTATCCAAATTAAGGCCGCCCGCTTTGCTCAAATCTACCGCGCCCGTTTCGGAAAACGCTTCACTGCCTTTAATTCCGGCACCCATTAACGCGCGTTTGGCATTTATGCTTTTGCCGTCCTTTAACCCCGCCGCCGCGGCACTTCCGCGCGCAAACTGGGATAAAGCCTTTTTGGCATCCGTATTTTTTAACTGCAAGGGGGTTTCGGTGCCTTTATCCTGGCTTTTATAAGGAGAAAAATCCCCTTTGGGCGCGCCCCAAGTGGCACTAATGCCGCTGCCGCCCGACCCGCGCATACTGGCTGAACCCAACTGGCCGATTTGCGTAGGCGTTCTGGCCCCGCCACGGCCCGAATAACCGCGCCCGGAATAGCCGGAATAAGACGAATCCGCAGAAGCCGTATCGGACGAGGTATCGCCGGCGGCCTCTTCCTCGGCCTGTGCGGCATCTTCCGCCTGGCGCTCCTCTTTTTCGTCCGAACTGTAAAGCATAGTAGAATTATTACCCTGCATATCGGGGTATTTGGAGGCTAATAAATATTCTTCGGCTTCGTCGTTTACAAAGGGCATTTGGGCCAAATCGTACCCGCGGGAATTAAACCCGTCAAAAGAAGAATCGTCCGCCTTGCCCAAAAAGGAAGCCATTGTAATTAATGCCACAAACACCACCACCACAATCGCCCCCAAAGTATAGGCCTGTTTGCGGTCCATTTTATTTATCTTTTGGAATACATTTCCCGGTTTTAACTTAAACATACAAAACCCCTTAACATAATAATAAAAACTACTCTTGTTGACCCGCACCCGGGGGTGCGCTCAAACACAGAGTTATATTTACCTACTTTTAGTATAGGCAGAAAACACCCTCTTGTCAAGGGTATTTTCTATGATGTTACCGTCCTTCCGGGCGCTGGTACGGCGAAGGACGCTCGTTCGCGCCTACATATTTGGTGCTGACGACCTCGCCCCCGGTTTCGCACAAATAGTTATAGCCTTTTACGCATTTGGCATCCTGTTGGCAAATCTGGTCGCGGTTGTACTTGCACAAAAAGCGGATCCGCGGCGGGCGCGTGCGGGCTGTAATTACTACCTTCGTCCAAGTACCGGAGGTGTTAATATCCAGTTTTAATTCATTTAAACTTAAAAACTTCTTCATACCCGGATTATTAAAACCCAAGTAGTTTTCTATCTTTTTTTGAATATCTTTCTTTAAAAACCGTTTATCCCAAGTGTTTGCATAATAGTCCGTTACGTGCGACTGCAACTGAAAACGCCGCCCGGCATAATAACCTGCGATTTCCATTTTTTGGCTCAAAATCAGCAAACCGAAGATTTTGATAATAAACAAAATAAAAATAACGAAAATAGGAAACAGCAGTACCACTTCGGTAGTGGCCTGCCCGCGACGGGAGCGAAAGAGAGAAAAGTTCTTCATCATCATAAATATCAGGGCGCCAGCGTTACATTATACTTAGGCAACGGGTTTGGCCACACGCAGTTATTATTGGCGCGCGGACATTGTAATTTAACGGTGGTACGCACATACGGTTTATATTTTTGTTCCAAATTAATATTAAAATGGTTTTTAGGCAATGTATAGTTTTGTTTCAGCACAATGCCGCGCCCAAACTGGCGCAAGCGGGTGCGGGACCCGGGGTCCAAATACGCAAACTGGAACATTTTGCTCTTGACGTTTTCCTCCATATTAAAATCCAAGTTATATGCGCCGTAGTGCGCGCCGGAGCGGGAGGAGTCGGATAAGAAGAAGCGCACGTTATTTAAGTAAAAGGGCTGTGAGTTAAGCGGCAAATAGTTGCGCAATTTGGCGGCACTCTGGCGGGCGCAGTCGGAGCGTTTGCAGTTACTTACGTTTAAATAATATACGGAGCGGTACATAACGGCATTTTTACTGTTTTGTTTATACACATACGTCTGGGAATCATAAGTAGAGCCCACATACAAAAACATTTCCAAATAATATTGAATTACGTTTTTGGCAAAGTCCACACCCGGGATATAATAGTTTTCCACCAGGTCGCGGCTCATCACCGGCACCCACTCGCCGGACGAAGGCTCCTTGGGCGATTCCTTTTCCCAATCGGTGCGGGGATAGTGGTTTTCGTCCTTAGTGGTAATAGCGGGGTCATAGCGCAGCCCCCAATCGGTAGATTCGGCCCGGGGTGGCGCGTTGATACCGGTCTCATAATCCGGCCCGATAGCGGGGATACCTCCGCCGTGGTAAAAAAGTTCATAAACGCTTACCTGTGCCGGGCGGCCTTGGCGTTTGGCCTCGTCGGTAGCGTTGACCTTTTGGTCTTTGTAATAAAGCATTACACGGTAGGGGAGCGGCCCGTTGACCATACCCAAAGCGTTTAAATAAGTGCTGGCGGCAGACACCTGCGTATAGGCGGCATTATCCAAGGCAAATTGTTCGCGGACCTTAGCCATAGATACCTTGGCGGTTTCAAACAGCAAATAAATAACCAAGATAAAAATAGGCGCAAGAAGCACCGAAGGCAACAGAATTTGCGCCTTTTTCTCTTGGAGTTTGTGTTTTATACGCTGCCAATTAAACATTTTTAACTTGCCAACAACTGCCCGATAAAGATAAACAAAAACCGCACAATATGCGTGTGAAATGCCGTTAAAAAGGCCGACAGCACCACCACCACCGTGGCAAGCATAAGCACATATTCAATAGTGGCTTGCCCGCGGCGGTGCCGAAAAAGTGCAAACAGCCCTTTTGATTGCATAGATTATTCTCCGTCCGTATCGTCCGAAATAGTCCGGCCTTCCGACGAAATAAGCCCTTTTTCAATAGCCTTTACCACGGCTTCCGTACGGCTGCTTACGCCTAATTTATGAAAAGCGCTGTTCAAATGGTTTTTAATCGTTTTGACGCTGCAATCTAACTCTTTGGCCAGTTCTTTATTGCTTAACCCTTTGCCCAAATAGTCCATTACCTTAATTTCGGTCTTTGTCAGCGTAGCCTGGGAGGGCATACCGTTATCCCCCATTTTGCGCAGGCCGTGGAGGAGTTTGCCCATTAACTGCTGGGGAATCATTAAGCCCTCGCTGGTAAAAGTTTTAATAGAGTTGACGAGTTCGGCAGCCGGAAGCATTTTGGACAAATAGCCGTTGGCCCCCGCCTGAATAGCATCTAAAACGTGGGCTTCGTCCTCAAAACTGGAAAGCATTAGTACATTTACTTCGGGGCACTGTTGGCGGATTTGGCGCGTGGCATTAATACCGTCCATTTTCGGCAGTTTGATATCCATCAAAACCACATCGGGTTTCAATTTTTTTGCCTTAGCAACCGCTTCCAATCCGTCGGCGGCTTCCCCAACCACTTCAATCCACTTCTCCCCGGTCAACACATCTTTAATCCCTTCCCGGAAGAGCGTTTGGTCATCAGCAATCAGTACCGTTACTTTTTTCTTCTTATTCATAGCAACTCCCCTGTATATTGTAAAATGTTACGAATTCATAATAGGCAACGTAAAGTTAAACGAAGCCCCTTTCCCTAAGCCCTCGCTGTGGGCCCAAATGCGCCCGCCGTGGTTTACGACGATATCCTTAGCAATGGATAAGCCTAATCCCAAACGGCCGACGCGGCTCTTGTCGCCTACTTGCGTAAAACTGGTAAACAAACTGGGTGCCTGCTGTGGATCAATACCGTCCCCAGAGTCCGCTACTGACACTTTAACATTTTTTTCATCTATTTTGCTAACGACAATTTCAATCGTGCCGTTATCCGGCGTGTGGCGGACCGCATTTTCCAAGATGTTAGAGATAACTTGGCGGACGCGTTTCTCGTCGGCAAATACGGGCACCGCTCCGCAACTTTCAAAGGTAACGCGGATATTGCGCTTGGCCCCCTTGGCGCGGAAAATTTCCGCCGTCTTTTTTAAACTTTCCGTCAGTTCAAAGCGGGCTTTTTCAATACGCAGTTTGCCCTTTTCAATAGCGGCCCAGTCCACTAAGTCCTTAATCAAATGCTCAATTTGGCCAATGGATTCGTCCATAAACATCATTTTTTTCTTTTGGTCGTCATCCGGCGTGAGTTTCTTTTTGAGCATATCAAAACTCATTTTAAGCGTCATCAGCGAGTTGGATAAGTCGTGCGACACAATGGAAAAGAATTTGGACTTCATATTATTCAAACGGTCCAAATCGTCGTTGCGCGTTTTTAACTGGGCAAGCAATTCTTTGTTGCTTTGTTCCAAGAAATATTTATCCAAAGCGCGGTTAATGGTGCGTTTTAAATAATCAAAATCCACCGGCTTAATCAAAAAGTCGTAAACAGACTCCTGCATTGCTTCCATAATGGCATTTAACGAAGCATAGGCGGTAATCATAATAATCTGCGTATCTTGGTTAAAAGAGCGGATTTTGCGGATAAGTTCCATACCCGTTTCGTCCGGCAGGTTGTAGTCCATTAAAATCACGTTAAAAAACTCGTTGGAACACAATTCCAAGCACTCTGCCGCCGTACCGGCCTGATAGACTTTATAACCCTCAATTTCCAACAAATCCACCAGTGTTTCGCGCAGGTTGTTGTCATCATCCACTACTAAAATTTTAACTTGCTTCTCCATAACTCGTATCTCCGGGTTTTTTATAAATTTTCAGATAAATCTGGAAGCAGGTTCCCTTGCCCGCTTCGCTTTGAATAAAAAGTTTACCCTTGTGGCGGCCGATAGCCTTGCCTACCACGGCCAGGCCAAGCCCCGTTCCGCGGGCCTTTGTGGTAAAGAACGGCGCAAACATTTTATGGCGCACTTCCTCACTTATGCCGGGGCCGGTATCGGCGATATAAATACACACCACGCGGTGGCCTACTTTTGTACCCACGGTCAGCGTTCCGCCGCCGTTCATTGCTTCCACAGCGTTGGAAACGATGTTGCGGATAGCCTGTTTGATTTCTTCCGCATCTACTTTAATACGCACCGATTCCGGGTCCAACTCGTCTTTCAGCGTAATACCCGGGATAAACGGATATGAAAGCAGAATTTCACGCAAATAACTGTTCAAATCAATCGTACTTAAAATCAAATCGCGCGTGCGGGCATAACCTAAAACCTCGCTGATAATGCTGTTGGCCTGTTTAATTTCCGCCTCAATGATGCCAAACTGTTTAAGCAACTTGGCATCCGGCGTGCGCACCAGCATTTTGATTAGGCGGGTAGCATTACTGATAACCGCCAGCGGGTTGCGGATTTCGTGGCTGATAATAGAGGCCATTTGTCCGATAGCGGCCAAACGCTCGGATTTAACCAACTCCCGCGTGGCAGCCTTTAACTCGTGTGTGCGCTCCTCTACGCGCTTTTCAAGAGCCTGGTTCATTTGAGCCAGTTCCGTCTGCGCGCCAATCAGTTCCTGCCTGCGGGTATGCAACGCACCCGACATATCCACAAACGCCTGCGCCAGTTCACCAATTTCGTTATTTGGAATATCCAAATCCTCCGGGCGCACCACATAATCGCCGTTTTCGCGCTGTTTAACCGCGGCCCGGCGCAAACGCTCCAAGGGGCGCGTAATCGGTTTAATTACCCAATAACTCACCACTCCCACAAACAGCAACATCATCAAAACAATTACCGTAACGTCCCACAACGAGTGAAATGTGCTTTCTTTTAATAACTGTACGGTTACGTCGGCCGGCTGGTCCACATACACGCGCCAGCCGGAAATCGGCAAATCGGCCTCCGCCACTAAAATCTTTTCACCGGAAGACAATTTAATTTCCTTACTGGAAGAACTGCCTAATAACTTTTTTATTTCCAATACACGGTCCGTCATTTCCGGCTGCGGTTCGGCCGCCAGACCGCCGGGAGCCCCGTTATACGAAATAACTTGCCCCTCCTGCGTGGCAATCACCGCGTTCATATCCATCGGATACACCTGCAACAGCGTCCGCCCCAGTTCCGCAAGGCCTGTTTCCGCCACCAAAACGCCCGATACGCGGCGGTCGTTTAGGTGCTGGCGGATAGGAAAAGCCATCAGCATAAAAAGCCCGTCTGTGGAAGGATATACCCCGCCCAGGTAATATGGTTTTTGCTCTTTTACGCACGCTTGCAAAACTGATTTTATTTCCTGCGTCCAATTTACACTTTCTGCGCGTTTCCCGGAAGAAAGCAACAACTTCCCCTCTGGGTTTAAGGCCGCCAAGTACAAAACGGACGGGTTACTGCGGCGCAGGTATTTTAAGTCAGCGGCGTTGATGAAATTATGTCCGCCAAAATCGGTATGCAAATCCACAAAGACGGAAAAATACTGCGTATTGTGGGTAATGTTAAAGCGTACTGCCGCCGCCAAACGGCTGGCTACCGTTTGCTGCTTTTGTGAAATTTCATTTTTCAGCACGCGGCTGTTTACATCCATTAAGTGATACCCGATAACGAACATCGGCACAATGGAAATTAAAATCAGCACAAAAACCGCGTTAGAAAATAACCCGCGAAACAGACTTCCTTTTGTCTTCATAGAATTAGCATTTATCTTCAAAATATCCGGGCCGTAAGCCTTGGGCCTACCGCCCGGGTACTTTGCAAAACGGGGGCCGGGAAGTTATTTCCCCGCCCCCGTCTTTTATTCAAATCAGTTTAACAACTGCCGGCAGGAGCCGCGGCGGCCGCACCGGATTTGGCGGCGTTCGGGTTCAAGAACCCAAAGCCTTCAATTTCCGAGGCGGAACCGAAGTCCAACTGCACTTTGCCTTCCCATACAAAGGACGGGGAAGCATTGATGCCGTATTCCTGCGTATATTTGGCTTCGGCCTTCAACAATTCCACCCCTTCGGTATCAAATTTCTTCATAATTTTTTTGGAGTTGATACCGGCTTCGTCCATCGCTTTATCCCAGCGGCTGGAACGGTAGTCTTTATTGCGGATTTCCAAATATTTCCAGAATTTTTCCGGGTAGTATTTGGCAATTAACAGTTGGCGGATGTTTTCTTCCCATTCGCCGGAACCGTGCAGGCTGGAAAAACCGTCTTTGTCGCTGTAATTAACGATATAGCGCACGCGGATATCTTTCCCGGCGGGCATTTTGCCGTCTTTTTGGGCTTGGATAACCAAGTTTTCAGCCATTACGCCGTAGGGGCACTGGGACATTACAAAAATTTCCATTACGCCCGGTTTGGCGGTTTTGTTGTTAAACACACCTTGGCGGGTTTGGTGCGGCAAGATAATGTAGTCCGCATTTTCTTGGGCATAACCGTATTGCAGGTGTTTTTCCAATTTGGCGCGGATAGCATCAGTCTTTTTAATCAAATAAAGCGGCAAGAAACTGTAATCCAAGCCAGCCAATTTTTCATTGGAAACTGCATCTTTATAAGATACCTTGGTTACAGCAGGCTCCGCTTCCAAAAACTGGGCGATACCGGCAGTCAGTTGGGGATCTTCCTGACCCGCTTTGTATTCATCCGATTCAATGATGACGAATTCAGCCTTGGCAGGCGCTTTTTTAGCGGTTTTGGCCGCTTTTTTGGCCGGAGCGGCAAAAGCAACACCCGCAACAGCACAAACTACTAAAATGGCAATAAGTTTTTTCATTAACCCTTGCTCTCCTTTTTATTTATCTTCCAACTCTACGTGTACCCCACGGATACCGATAGAGCACAACAAATTGTAAGCCAGTGCAAACAACACCGACGACACCAAGAACAACAAAGTGCCTTGGATAGCGCGCATAATCAAACCCATTACATAGGCAACCGTAAAGGAAAAGTCGGGGTTGAATATTTCCATAAACGCGCTTAACAGCATCACCACAAATACTGCCAATGGAAAAACAGAAAACAACAACGCTGAAATATTAATTTTTTTGATTTCTACTTTCATATCTTCTCCTAAATCTTATTTTTCGGGTTCCAATACCAGCACAATGCGGTTCTTACCGGCATCGTCAGGCAGTTGAACGGCTTTTACCAAACATTTTACATTTTTATTGACAACCGTGCCGCGCAAAACCTTGGTTGGGTTTTCAAGCGCTTCGCCCACAACCTGGATAATTTCCTGCTGGCGGCCGTCAAAAATATCCAACAAGTGCACTTTTTCTTTGCCCGGCACTTTGAGTTCAAAATTAGTATATAAGATGTTGTTGTTTTCGTCAATAACCAACGCGCGGGAACCTTTCGGCACCGTTACGGCCAAAATGGTTTTCCACCAGCGCTGTTCCTTTTCAAGCGACATAATTTCCACATTTTCCATACTCTTAATATCCTCGCGGATTTTAACGAGCAAACTGGAAACAGACTGCGCAACACCGCCAATTTCATCTTTACGCGGAGGGAACGAAAGCGCTAAATTGTTAAGCGAAACGGCATCCACACTATCTTTTAAAGCCCCTAACGGACGAATAATTTTAAGCAGCAAGAATAAATACAGCACACCGCCGATGAGCAAAATCATAATAAACGCCCCGCAGGCATAGCGCACCATAGAGGACTGAATCAATTTTTGGGCATTTTCGCGCGATACGGTTACATTTACCACACCAGCCACGGCATTACCCTTGGCCAAAAGCGGAATAGCCATATCGTAATATTCGCCGCTGGATGTTAAAATGGCGCGGGGGAGACCGTCTCTAATCGCTTGAACAGCGGCATTGGAATCAAACCCCACGGACGCGTTATAATCGGCATACGACATACCTAAAAACTTGGTGTTTTCGTGCCAACGGATAGAACCGTCGTAGTTCAAATATACCAAACTGCGGATACGGTTATCGTTGCGTTGGAGCCCCTTCATAATTTCGGCCTCGCGGAAGGTAGCCGCGCCCTTGGGGCGGGAAGCCAGCCACTGCACCAAAGACGGCGCACGGAAACGGACCATTTCCACCATTTCGTTTTGGAGTTTTTTATCAAAAACAAATTTAAACAAATTGTAATAGAACAGCCCGCCGATAACAGACGCATACACCGTTACCAGAACGAACCACAAAAGCCATTTAGATGTCAGTTTCATATCAAAAGCAGAACTCCTATTTCATTAATTCTTCCAATTTGCGCAAGCCCAAGTCCGCATCGCTGTTGCCCGGATCCAGTTGCTTAGCCACAATCCAAGCCTGGCGGGCGCGTTCGTAATCGTCCTGGTTATACGCATCCAACCCTTCAATAAATTTAGCGCGGGATGCAGCGCTTGCTTCGGCAGACACCGGATTCGTGGCCGTACCCGTCAAGGTGGGCAGAGTTTCGTTCGCCCCCACCGTGCCCACGGAGGAGCCGATGCCACCCGTCGCCGCACCCGGGATAACCGTTCCGCCCGTCATACCGGGCACGTTGCCGTCCACCATCACGGTTTCGGGCTGTTCCGGCAAGGTTTCCTCTGCCTTTTGTTCGGCTTTATTAGCAGCATCTTCCGCCTTTTTAGCGGCCTGTTCCGCTTTGGTAACAGCCAGTTGCGCCTGCTGTTGTTTTACGCGCAAATGGTTTTCCTTGGCGTTGCGGGCCCGTTTGATGAGGCCGTCCATCGTCGTTGTATCAGCGCCCCATTTTTTAGCGTTCGTCCAGTACGAAACGGCTTGGTCAAAACGATTGGCATTATACGAGCGGTTGCCCGCCTGATAATAACCCGCGGCAATTTCGTTTTTCAACTGGGACATATATTTTTGCACACGAGGGTCGCCGGGTTGTATTTTTGTAATGCGTTCAAACACCGCGTAAGATTCCACATATTGACCCTTGTTATAAAATTCCAGGGCTTGTTTCATTGATTCTTCCACCTGCTGTTTGCGCAGTTTATTTTCCGTTTCAGCAATTTTGGACACGAGTTTCGGGTCGTCCTTACGCATCAAAAGGGCATTATACCAAGCATCCAAAGCGGCCTGATAATTGTCGTTCTTATAGGCTTCGTCGCCGCGGCGGGTATATTCTTTGGCAATATCGTAATCAATCTTGCGCTTCCAAGCCTGTGCCTTGGAGTTGCCGGGCTGAATCGTCAAAATTTCGTTTAATTTATCGTTGGCTTCCACCAAGCGGCCGCTGTCATAAAGGCGGATGGTTTCTTGGAATTTAGCCTCAATCACTTCGGCTTCCGAGGTCGTGCCGTAAGTGCCCATATGGCTGGCCTGTTTGGCGAGCGTTTGGGCCTGTTTAAAGTTTGGGTCAATACTTAAAATGGTTTGGGCCATTTCCTGCGCGCGCTGATAATCACCGCGTTTATAGAGGAGATAGGCATTTTCATACACCATACGCAAGGTGTAGTTTTGGATGCGCTGTTTTTCCAGTTGGACGGTGGAAAGATACTGTTTTTTCTCCTCCACGTCGTTCAAGGTGCCCATAGAAATTTTGCTCAAATCTAACAACATTCCCTCTTCCTTGCCGTGTTGGCGGACGGGAATTTCCTTGCGGAAAGTATTGGCCGCTTGCAACCACGCGGGGGCAAGGGCTACAACAAATGCCAAGGTGAAATATTTTTTCATATGTTTATCCTCTAAAAACCTGCGCCGCCGCTGACCAAACCGCTAATCATCGGGGCTAAAATTAAAATAAAAATCGTCGGGAAAATGAACATAAACAACGGAAACAACATTTTGGTAGAAGCCTGTGCGGCCAACTTTTCGGCGCGGCTCAAACGGCGGGAGCGCAGGTCGGACGAGAAGTTGCGCAACAAATCTACCAAACTGGTACCGAGTTCATCAGACTGGATAATCAAACTGACTAACGAACGGACCTCGGCTACCCCCGTGCGGGCGGAAAAGCGTTCCAATGCCTCTCTGCGGGAGTACCCCAGTTTAATTTCATTAATCGTTTTTTCCAGTTCTTCTTCCAAAATCGTTTTTTCTTTGGCAATTTTGATAATTCTTTCAAAAGCGGTCAAATAGTCCAAACCGGATTCAATAATCAGGGCCGCCAAATCTACCGTCGTAGAAAAGTTACCCAAAATTTCGGCCTGGCGTTTTTGGATTTTGCTTTTAAGCATCACATCCGGCACCATAAAGCAAAGCGGCACCAAGAAAACCGGCCAAACGGCCTGAAACAACAACATTATCGCCGCAGGGATAGCCAAAGAGGCGATAATTTTAGTATATAAAATATCCACAGGCTGCGGGTTATCGGGGCTGCCCAGTTGCATATGCAACTCTTCCAAACTTTTTTCCAAGTGAAAGTTATGCAGGCAGAATACGGCCAAGCGGTCCATAATTTTTTCTTCCGGTTTCAAACGCGCAAAACTGGAAGTGGATTTAAAGCGGCGGACAGCCACGTCCACAATTTCTTCCTTTTTGGGTTTAGGGGCCAGCAAGCCGAAAATCGTCAAGAATACGGCAAACATCCCCACCGCCAGCAACAAATTGAGCCCTAAGGTAAACGCTAAACTGTTCATAATTATACCCGCACTTCTCCCATTTTTTTAAGTACCTTCATACCGATACCAATCCAAATGACGCAGAATAAGAATACAAACATCCCCACCGGGCTGGTGTAGAACGAAATCATTTGCGACGGGTTGAAGATAAACATAACCAGCATCATCACAAACGGCATAATACTGACCACGATGGACTGGATTTTCTGCTGGGCGGTCATTGCCTGCAATTTTTCTTCCAGTTTGCTTTCTTCGCGGATGTTTTCCACCAAGCGGGCGAAAATAACCGTTAAGTTACCACCGACCTGGCGCTGAATAATAATAGCCTTAATGATATACGAAAGCATACGGCTTTCCACACGGTCGGAAAGGCCGTCCAAGGCTTTTTCAAAGGGAGTACCCAACTGGTAGTTTTTTACCACCAAACCGAACTCATCGGCAATCGGCGGGAGCATATCCTTAGACACGAGTTCAAACCCTTGTACAATATCCATACCGGAGCGTAAAGAGTTGGAAAGCAAAATAAGGGAATCCATTAATTGTTTATTAACGCGCTTACCGCGGCTCTTTTTAAGCGCGTCCAACACCGCCGCCGGCATACGGATACTGACAAAAGCCCCCATCAGCACCACCATTAAGAACACAAACACGCCAAAGAAGCCGCCTACCATTAACCCCAAGAACAGCCCAAACAGGGCAAACAAGCCCACCGTACCAAATACGATATATTTGATATCAATGGTTACGAATTGGCGGTTAAAATCCTCCGCCCAAGCCACGCTTTTTTGGCGGTAATCGGCCGTTAATTTGGCAATAGTATCTTTTTTGCCGTCCAACAACAAGTACACGGCAAAACCAGCCAGGGCAGAACCCAACAACACCATAATCAAACTGATAAAGCGTTCTGCGGCGGTTGTTTTGTAAATATCGGGTTTCGGCGGATAGGCAGGGATAGGCGCCGCAAAAAATTGGGAAAACAGGTGATTGGAAAGCACCACTACGCCGATAACGGACTGGCGGTATTTGTTTTCACGCTGGGAAATAGGACTGGAAAAGGATTCAATCGTGCTGAAAAACTCGCTGTTCATCAGTTCTAATGTGGAAAGCATAGAGCGCGCACGGCCTTCCATACTATCCTTCATAATAAGCGGCTGTTTGCCGCGCAGCAAGTCTTTATTCAAGCGGTCCAAGGCCGCCACCAAACGGATACGGTCGCTGACAAACCCGCGGGACAGTTGGTCCAATACCACCGGCTGTGTAGGGTCCAAAGACTTATCGGCACGGTCCAAGAAATAGTACACATTGGAAAAAGCCTGGCGCCACAAATCCACCTCGCTGTATGTTCCTTCGTTGGGCACATAGATAACCTTGTTCTTATCCATACGCGCCAGTTCAGAAGCAAACCACTTTGGCATTTGCACCACTTTACCGGCAGCCCCACCACATTGCTCCGGCAGTTTATACACCTTTTTATCGGCAGGCAGGCTGACGTCAAAAAATTCCGCCATAATGCGCATTTTTTCCTGGGCGCATTGGATGCGCGCGCGGTCGTTTTTATTAAGCGCGCGGGCAAGCACGCTGGCAGGCGCACATAAAAACGACAGCAACATAAGGGCCAAACACAACACTTGAATTTTCTTCGTCATAATCCTTTTTCTTTTTATTAAAATTTTATGCTTTAACCGGGGCTGGCGGTGGCGGCGGAGTTTGTTTTCCGGCGGCCATTTGAGCCTGCAAACGGTGCACAGCGTTTAAGTCCGGGTCTCCGTCCGGGCCGACCGGCACGGCGTTCTTCAAAAATACCTCTTTGTCCACAGGCTGACCTTTGGCCGCAAAATCGCCAAAGAAGGTCGGCAGTTCGCCTGTTGGCGCGAAAACACCCTGCACCTTGCCGTTTTCGTCCACGCCAGTCTGCACATAACGGAACAGGTCGGTAGATTGGATTTCGTTATCCTTTTGACCGTGCATTTCGGTAATATAAGTTACCTTTCTGGAACCGTCCGAAAAGCGCGATAACTGGACAATCAAGTTGACGGCGGAGGCAATCATTTCGCGGATTACATAAATCGGCAAATCGGCGCCTGTCTGCATACACATTGCTTCCAAACGGGACACCCCGTCGCGCGGCGTGTTGGCGTGAATCGTGGTCAGAGAACCTTCGTGCCCCGTGTTCATTGCCTGCAACATATCTAACGCTTCGCCGCCGCGGCACTCCCCGACCACAATGCGGTCAGGACGCATACGCAAGCAGTTTTTTACCAAATCCTGAATTGTAATAGCACCCTTGCCTTCCACGTTTGGCGGACGGCTTTCCAAAGATACCCAGTGCGGCTGCTGCAAACGAAGTTCTGCGGTATCTTCTACGGTGATAATACGTTCGTTATGGGAAATATAACCGGAAATGGCGTTCAAAAAGGTAGTTTTACCGGTACCCGTACCACCGCAGACAATAATGTTTTTGCGGATGCGGACGCATTTTTCAATAAATGCCATACACTCCGGGCTAATCGTACCGAAGCGGTAGTAATCTTCGGGGCCGAAAGGCTTTTGGGAGAAGCGGCGGATGGTCAGCGTCGGGCCGGAAACAGCCAACGGCGCGATAATAGCGTTCACACGGGAACCGTCCTTTAAACGGGCGTCCACGAGCGGTACGGATTCGTCAATGCGGCGGCCTAACGGAGCCACAATACGTTTAATCACCTGCACCACTTGTTCGTTATTGCGGAATTTATATTTGGTTAAGGTCAACTTACCTTTTTGTTCAATAAAAATCTTGTCAAAGGCGTTGACCATAATTTCGGTTACGGCCGGGTCGCGCATTAAGACTTCCAGCGGACCCAAACCTAAAATTTCGTCTAACAATTCCGACGAGAAACGCGTTCTCTGGTCGCGCGAGAACTGCAAGTTGGGCTGCTTTTGCAAGATATCATCTACAATCGCGGCCACGCGCTTGCGGGTCTGCGCACTGGCGGAACTTTCGTCGCTGACGACAATGTGTTCAATTTCCAGCGTATGAACCACTTCTTTGTGGATTTTTTGTTTTAAATCGTCCCAGAAAGACAACTTCGTTTTTCCGGCTTCCTCCTCCGGCTCGGCAATATGGCTCTCTGCCGTCGTGGTTTTGCCGTCGTCAAAGAGCACCGGGCTCCAAATTTCTTTGGAGGCTTGGGCAAATTCTTCGTCAGAAACGGAAGCGACCCAATCTTTGGGGGCCGGTTTCAAATCGCGGATTTTAGCCAACACCAGGCGCAAGCCCTTTACCCACTCGGATTGCGGATTGGTAATAATTTCTACTTCCTTACGGTTGGCAGTTGCCATTACGTCTTCGTCCCACGGCAAAAACACGTCCATTTCGCGGCCAAGGGAGGAATAGAAGCGTTCCACTTCTTCGTAAGGGATAGAACCGGGCATATCATATGCGTTGCAGATAATGCTAACGCGGTCCATAGGATAATGCTGTTCTTTATAATCGTTAAAAAGTTGGACAGTGGAATTTAAGTGCGTGCGTGTGGCTTGCGACACCCAAAAAATCTTGTCCGCGATATCAAACGAAAACGCCTGCATCGGGAAACTGGATTCCACATCCAAGAAAATATCAAAGGTTTGCGATAAACGGGATAAAATCGGGATTAAAATTTTCGGGCTGATGGCAGACACCTGCGCACGCGTATTGCCCAAAGGCAGCACCCCTACGCCCCATTGGGACATAGAAATTTTACCGCGGAGCAACCCCCCCACCACAGCGATAGAGGTATTGCCCAGCGTTTGCAAAATATCAGACACGCTGACGGGCTTTTTGATATCCAAATAGAAACTATGCTCCTGACGGGCCAAAGGGTCCAGCGGTACAATCAGTACCGGACGCTTTTGGATACCGGCCCAACCCAAGGCCAGGTTCAGTACAAGCGTGGTTTTGCCGGCGCCTTCTTTCGGGCCGGCAAAAGCGATAATCTTTGCTTCATTTTTGGGGGTGTCTTGTTCTTCTGCCATAAAAACTATTCCACAATTTCAACCGTAATAAACAGGAAGAGCGAGCGTTGTTCTTCGGTTACGTCTTTGTTCTTAAACAACAAACCGATAAGCGGAATTTTGCCCAAGAACGGCACGCGGTCCTCGGACACGTTGCGCGCACTGTTTTTCAAGCCGCCAATCACCAAGGTTTCACCGCTGTTGATTTCAACGTGTGTTTCCACATTGCGGTTCGTAAAGGAAGGGGCCGTAGCCGTACCGATTACCACAGTTCTGGAATAGTCCACGGTGGAAACTTCCAACTGGACCTGCAAGTCAATCAGGTTGTTGCGTTCCGGCATAATCGTAGGCAAGACGTTAAGCAAAATGCCGTATTCTTCCAACTGAGAGCCAACACCCTGGTTGTTTACCACCGGTATCGGGATTTTGCCGCCTACGTTGATTTTGGCGGCATTGCCGGAAGACGTTACAATCTTCGGATTGGAAAGCACTTGGGCGCGGCCTTCGGTTTCCATTAAGCGCAAGCGGGTAGCAACCGCCGTTTTGCGTTCAAACTCGCCCAAAGACAGCACACCGGGGATAGCGGCTTCTTCAAAGTCAAAGAGTTGGTTCCAAGAGAAACCTTTTACGCTCTGCATCGTACCGCTGATTTCCACCACGTCGGCGCTGACCGCCACCAGCCGCGTTTGTTTGGCAAACGCGCCCGACGGCAACAGCACACCTAAAAGCAAGGCGGTCAGAAAAACTTTTGAGATAAACTTTTTATTCATCATTGATTTGTCCTATTTATTGAAATAATTTTTCAAAAGTGGCTACTTCCATCAAGTAGTTCGTTACGTCGCCGTGCGAACGCAAGATAACCGTTACCGCCCCGTCAGACTGGGCAAGCGCCAAAGCCAAATACTGCGCATCACGCGGGGACAGAGATAAAGACAAGGCCGTCTGGTCGGAATAGGCAGCGGCATCGTCTTCTTTGCTCTTCATTGCGCTGGCGGATTTAGCATCTAATCCCTGGCCCAAGTCGGAACCGACGCCCAAAACCTTTACGTTCTGCAACAATGTTACCGTTACCGTTTGGCGCTGACCGCTCTTCATCGTGGCTTCAAACGTAAGCAAAATATCCACGTTATCATCCGGCTTAATCATACTGGCGGTAGATATCGGCACATTGGTAAGCACAAAACCTCTCATTTGCACCGGGATTTTGCTAGACAGACCGGCCTCGGGAGACAGCGAGGTTACGGCATACTTGGAAATCTGGTTGCCTTTGGGAATTTGAATACGCGCCACGGCATTTTCAATAGATTTGAAATCAGCGGGCGTGGAATAAGTGAAAGCATCCTTCTGCAAATAAGCGGCCGGCACGGGAACAGGCTTAATATAGTCGCGCTTAATCACTTCGCGCTCCTTAATGTCGCGAATCGGCACAAAAACCTGTTGGATGTTTTTGGACGCGTTAAGTTTCTTTTCCGCACTGCTGACAATCATCGCGTACACGATGGCCGCCAAAATGGCCACCACCAACGGAAGAAAGATTCCTTTTTTCATTTAGTCTCCTTAAAAACAGCTTTTAAATTTAACAAGTCAAATCTATTTGCTATCCGAACTCAGATAGGCTTTTTCAACCGGCATCCGGGTAACGGCCTTAATCCGGCGGATGCCCTCCCGGCGGGGCTCGCTGGCCAGCACAAAGCTGGTGCCCGGGAAAATAAGCCGCACGGGATAGTTTACCGTTACGACAACGTCCTCGTGGCGGTGTCTTTTATACATCGGGTCGGTGCCGGTGGTTTCCACTTTTACGCTTACGCCGATGCCGCCCGCTTTGGAGCCAAACACCTTCTGCTTGGCCTGGTTAATCTTCTGCGTGATAATCGTTCTGTCCGGCCGGCCGCTGGGCTTTTTAACGGCCACCAGCGAACCGATACGGGCAAACTCATAGGAAGCGTGGTTGGCGATAATCGTGTGGTAGGCGATGTTGCCGTATTCAAGGACGAAAAAAATCATCAACATGAACACCGGCAAAATCAGCATCAGCTCCGCGGTAACCTGCCCGCCACACTTCCTACGAAATTTGTTCATACGGCCTCAAATTACATTTCGTTCATGCTGCCGGTGATTTTGCCTTTAACCTGTTCAAACAAATCAGGCATAAATTTCTTAATCAGCACGCCGGCCAAACCGGCCACGCCCACGACCACTACGAGCATCAGCACGTATTCAATCGTGTTCTGGCCTTCTTTTTTCTTCAGACACCCCAAAGCCTGCGCTTTCAAGGCGTCCATTTTGTTCTGCAAAGCAACGATAAACTTCATATAAGTCCTCCTGATTTTTTTAAAACTATCTTCCTGCGTCGTATTCCGACAAAATCACTTTCGCTCCCTGGTCAAACTGCTGCGGCACCAAATGGGAATAGAGTACGTAAAAAGAAATAATCGCCGTAAAGAGCCCCGCCGCCGTTACGATATATTCCACC
>UQJU01000015.1 GCA_900541355.1 Candidatus Avelusimicrobium fimicolum
GGTTAAATCACCGCCGTTTTGCACATTAATCGTTTGGTTGATAACCGCACCGCCGGCTCCGCCAGGCTCGGTATTTCCCTCGGCAATATCAAAAAGCCTAGCCTGTTGTGCGCGGTTTAAAATCATTTCCCCGCTGTTTACGCGGGCCAGCACATTATCCCCGCTAAACGAATTTCCTGGCACCACCCCGCCTGTTGCAAAGCCATCTGCAAAAGCCAAAACGGCTGCCATAATCCCAGCGCCGATGGCAATAGCACCCCACAAGGCCCACCCGGCAGAAGCCGCCGCCGCTTTTGAACCAGCCTCAGCAGCATTGGCTGCTACATTTACCTTGGCGGCAGTAGTATTTGCCACCTGTACAGCAATAATATTTTTTATCTGTTCGGCCGCAAGATCTGCCAGTATTTTTACGAAACTTTGGTACATACTTTGACAAAAATTGATTGCTATATCTTTTAGTCCACTCCACCCATTTCCTATTTGTTGGAATAATGCCTGGAAAGATGTTGAAAGATTACTTTGTAATGCACTATATACAGAACTCACCTGGCTTGTAATATTTAGGCTTTGTTGGGCAGACACATCATACACCGTCTGCCAAAAGCCTTGCACCTTTTCAGTAGTGGATGCCAAATGCTCCTCCGTGTTCTTGGAAGCAATATCCTGTTGCTCTGTTTGAGCGCTTATCAAGGCTTCATTTTGTGCAGAAGTAAATTTTTGCGTTTCCGCCAGTAACTTCTCGTTTTTATCTTTTTCGTATTGAAGTTGGCGCTGTCCAATATCAAACGATGCTTGCGCCGCCGCATTTTGAACCTGATACATAGCCGTGCGCAGTTTTTCGCCAATGCCGGGAATCCACCCGAGGGCCGTTTCCCAAGAGGAAAGCCACAGTTCCACCCCTTTGCAAATGACAATCGTTAAAGTGTTCCACGCCTGCGCCATATAATGGCAAACCTTGTCCCAATTTTTCCATAAGGCCACAATTCCGGCTATTACGCCCGCAATCGCCATAATCGTTATGCCAATAGGCCCGGTGGCAATCGTCCAAGCCGCACCAACAGCCGGAGCAAGCGCAATCCAAGAGCCGCACGCCGCTACTAACGCCCCAAATACCGTAAGCACCGCACCTACGCTGGCCGCCACGTGGGCTAATGTGGAAACTAAATTAGGGTTATTGTTTATCCACTCTTTAATGCCGGCGACGACATCGGCCGCGCATTTTACCAAACTGTTTAGCGTTGGCAAAAGCCCGGCCACCACTTGCTGGGCAAGCCCACCAAGGGAGCCCTTTAATCTATCCAAATTGTCATTAAAATTGCTCCCGGCCTCTGCGACCTCTTGGCTCATCACATAACCGTATTTGTGGGCCTCGTCTTTTAGTTTGGCTATGCCGTCCGCCCCTTCCGCAAGCATCGGCAAAAGGGCCGTTCCGGCACGACCGAAAACCGTCATAGCCAGGCCTGCCCGTTGGCTGGGGTCCGCTACGCCTGCAATGGCTTGGGATAGTGCGTCAAACTGGGCTTGCGGGTTCATAGCGCGAAGTTCCGCAAGCGACAGCCCCAAGGTTTCTAATGCACTCGTAAAGGCCGCACTCTCAGTGCCGCTGTCCGTTAAGCCCTTTTGCATAGTGCGCAGGGCCACCTCCACCGTAGTCAAATTGGAGCCCGTCATTTTAGCCACATAGCCCAGTTCCTGCACGGCTTCCACCGTCAGGCCTGTGCGTTTGGCCGTATCGTCCGCCACGTCTGCGGCGTTTGCCAAAGATTTTACCGCTACACCCAAGGCGGCCGTAATAGCCCCGCCTACCGCGGCAAAACTTGCCCCTACTTTCTGCATAGATTTGCCGAATTTTTGCAGGTCGCTATTTGTCTTGGCAAATGCGTCGTTTACCTTTTGCATTTGCGCGGTGAACGATTTGCTTTCCAAAATAAGTTCAATACTAAGCGTTTTACTTGCCATTTATACTGCCGCCTTTTCGTTTGGTTAATTCTTTTAGCATAGCCGCCACATCGCTTGCCGAGTGCGGCGCTTCAAACGGATTTTTAAGAACATCCTTTACCTTCAAGGCCCGCTGGTGTTTGCCACGGTGTGCATTAAATATTACACACATTAGGCTTGCCGTCCGCTCCCAAGAGCGGTATTCGTCCAATTCCTGACGCTTTTTCAGCAGGTCAAATTCCTTAAAAGATAACTCCCAAAAATCCGTTTCCGTCAGCCCCAAGTCATAACGTCCTATTGCCCATAGGCCGTCTAGCGTTGGGGCGCAACTGCCAAAGGGAGTTCTTCATCCCCTGTTTTAGCCGGGGTGGAATTATCCGCCACCAGCCCCATTACTTTGGTGGAAAGAACCTGCAAATCTTTATCACTTAACTGCTCGGCCAGTTCTTCTAACGAAAGTGTACACCCGCCGTTTTTAAACGCCGCCCATACCAGCGTTAAAATATCGGTGAGCGAGGGCTTGGAACCCGGCCCAAATGCTTCAAAATAGTTCCTTTTGGTGGCTTGTTCCCAATAGAGCGGAACACGCATAGAAAATTTGAGCGTGTATTCCTTGCCGTTAAGCGTGAAGGTTGTTTCTTTCTTGGACATATTACGCTCCTACGGCATCCGTAAAGGTCGGCTTGCCGGAAATTTTTAACGTAGCCGCAAACGTGAGTTGGCTGTCAATCGTAGCGTCGCCCACCGCGCGGAAGGACGAAATCATACAGTTGCAGGCCCACTTGGCACCCGCCGTTTCGCCCGCCGCTTTGGGGAACTCAATCGTAACGGGTACAATGCTTTTGGCAAAAAAGGCCTCGCGCACGGCGGCTTGTCCTTCGTCCCCTGCGACAAAGTTACCCTCAATGGTAAAATCGCCCGCGTCGGAAATGGACGAAATAAACTCGCGGAAGCCGCCTTCCGTATCGTGATTGGAAACGTCAATCGTTTCGGTGGAAGGCTCAATGCCGCCCACGCTGGACAGTTCCGCCACTGCCTTTTCATTAATTGAAACTTTTACGCCTAAACCGGCTCTTGCTTTGCTAGACATTGTTTATTCTCCTTTGGTATTTGATTTCCACCGTCATACTAAACGCCACATACGGGAAACCGTCGTATGAGACTTGCACGTCCGGCAACAGGGCGTATGTAAAATCCCCGCTGTCTTCCGTAAGTTTATCCAAGGCCTTTTTGGTGTCCTGGATAAAAGAAAGGGTTTTGTCCACCAAGTTTTCTTCGCCCGTTTTTACCACGCCGCCGATAATCCACGTATCGGTGCAGGTAAGCACATTTTGTGCGCGCGTTTCCTCGCGCAGGTTGGTGGGGTAAATTTGCAGGGTGTATTCCGCTGTTATGTTACTGCGTAAGCCCTTTAAAACGAGCACATCCTGCACAAATGCCCCCGGCACCGTAAGGAGCGCGTAAAGTGCATTTAAAAAATAAGTAGGTGTCAATTCGTTCATCAGCCCTCCGCCAGTTTGCCCAGTGCGTTTTTTAGTTCCTCAAACACCGCCTGTTGGCTCTGCTCCAAGGATAAAGACAAATAACGCTTGGCCGGTATGGTTACGTGTTTTTTTAAAACAAACATCGGCACAGGTTTTGTCTTTCCGCCTTGGTACAAAATCAGCGTGCCCTCTTTGGTGCGCTGAAAAAAACCATTGGGCACTTCCCGCGCACGCATATTGCCAGCGCCTGCGGAAGACTTGGCGTACTGGGTGGGAATCGTCAGCCATTGGCGGTTGACGGGGCGGATAATGCCACCCGTTTCCAAAATGTTGGCATAGACCACGGGTTTGCCCGTGCGTTGTCCACTGCCAATATGAGCGGCTAGTTTGCCCTCCTGTTCGCGCACAACGGAGCCTATACTGCTTCGCAATTTACCCGTGCGTGAGTTCAAAACACCGCCATTTGTGGTGTTGAGTTTAACCCGGTTTTCCACCAGAAGTGCCGCCCGGCGAAACGCCATAAGCACTTCCGGCGCTTTAAGGGCCCCAATACGCGCGAGCAAGCCCTTAATTTCCTTTAATTCCGCTGGGTTAAACGATAGACTCATAATGCCACCACCGGGCGATATGCGTCTAAAATACGCTGTGCTTCTTTGCGGTAGCGGGAAGCGCGGTCCACAAAGTTGCCGTCCCCGTCCACATAATTGGTGCTGGAATAGGCCGCAATATATTCCGCAATCGCCCACTTTATAAGGGCCGCCTTGATGTCCGCAGGCACCGTTTGGGCGGTGTACTCCGCAAACGAAATCTTGGCATAATTTGCCGCCTGCGGCTGTGCCAACTCAATGCAAGCGGAAATCTGCTCTTTCACGGATTCCGTTTTGGGCTCGTTTGCCAAAAACACCAATACTTCGTCTGCGGTAATCAGGCTCATTTTATTTCATCTCCAACGTAAAATTGCACTTGGGGCAGGCAATTTTTTGCCCCGGTTTTGCCCGTTCAAACAGCACCGTATTGTGGCAAAACCCGCACACCACCTTCTGCTTGGCCCATTTGGGCGCCGTTTGCTGGTCGGGTTTATCGGCCGGAGCCGTTTCCGTCTTGTCGTTTTGTTCGTTCTTTTTCATAAACGCTCCAACTCCCCCGGTGTTACCCGGGGGAGATTTTTCTGTTTAGGAGGCCGCTTCGCCGGATTTGAGCACCGCAAAAGCAGAGGTTCTGACAGGGTTGCCGCCGACACGCATTTTCATACGGTAGCGGATGGTATCCTTGTCAAAGTTGGAATACGGATCGGCTTCAATGGCCAAGGTGTTGGGCATTAAGCCAATGTAGTATTTCTTCCAGTCGCCAAACGCAATGACGTTTTTGGCGGCGGTGGAGGCATCCGTTGCACCCGGAGCAAATTCGCTCAAAAAGTACGGCTTGCCCAAAAACGTGGACGGGTCGCCCGCTACGGCATTGGCAAAGAGCGGCACCCCGTCGGTGCTTTTTACTTTGCGCAAGACCGTCAGCGCGTAACTGGACAGGCAGAATTTAGCACGCGCCAAATCGCCGGGCTTTAAAAGCCCGACCAAGTCGGCTACGCTGTCGTAATCCACATCTTTGAGGGCTTTGCCTTTGGCAAGCGCAACGGCTTGTACGCCCGTAGCGGCATTTAAAATACCCTTAAAGTTGGCGGTGTCGCCGGAAATACCGTTGAGCACCACATTGTCAATCAGTTGCGCAATGGCGTAGGTCATTTGGTCCACCAAAATACCCACGAACGAAACGACGCTGTCCTGCAACAGTTCGCTGGACACGCCGTCCGTTAAGGACACCGCCTTTAAAGCCTTGATAACCACATTTTTAAACGTGGGGTTGCTCTTGGTGGCGGCGGTATTTTCGCCCGTAAAAGAGGCCGTGGCAAGACCGTCTTCCGCCGGGAAGGAAACTTCCGGCGCGGACATCGGGAACACATTGCACTCGCGCATAGCGAAACTGTCGTTACGCACGGCTTTAATGAGTTCCGGCACAATCACGCTGGGCACCAAATAACCGCCGTTAGCGTCCGTACCTTCCACATTGGCGGCTTTGCAAAAGTCGCTGTAAATGGCCGGGTTGTGCGTGGAAATGGACTTGAACAGGCTAATGCCCCATTTCGTAAACAGGGCCGCGTTAGCGCGGTTCTCTTCCACAGATTTTTCTTGATTTTGGAAGTAGCCTTTTTCCCGCAGAACGAAAACGATTTCGTTTACGTTGGCCCCCAAATGCGTGCCAAAATCCGCCTTGGTTTGAAGCGGATTGCCCACGGGGGCGGCTTCCAGTCTGGACACTTTTTCCGTCAAAGCATCCAGTTTGCCGTTGACGTCCTTTTTAAGGGTTTCAACAGCCGCGGCACTCTTTTCCGCCTGCGCGGAAAGGTCTTTCGTGCCATTATCAAACACGGCTTTCGCCAAGTCTTTGATTTCTTGTTCAGTCATTTGTTTACCTCTTGATTAATTTCGGCCAAGGCATTTTTAAACGCTTTGGCGATGGTTTCTTTTTCCCCTTTGCCGCTTTCGGACATAGGCACGGGTGCCGCCGGAGCAGTTGCTTTGGGGGTAAAAATCTTTTTAAGCGCCCGGGGGTTACACGGCACGGCCGCCTGCGAAATTTCCAACAGTTCCACCTTTTTAAACAGGTAGCCCGTTACCATTTCGTTGCCCATAGCGTCCTTTTCTTTGATATAGTCGTATTCCAAGGCACGGAACCCTACCGAAAACGCCGCCAATCCCTCTTTGGCTAAGGCAAAGGCCCAATCGGCCGCGTCGTTGCCCTTTCCTACAAAATAAACGGATTTTCCAACCAGTCCGCCGTTTTCTATGTGCAAATCTTCCACGCGCCCAATAATGTTTTTTACGCTGTTATAATTGTGCGAATCCAACAATACAGGGTTTTTTAAAAAATTCTTTGCCCCGTCCAACAACACATCCGGCGGCAAGACATCTCCGGCGCGGTCTTTCTGCTTGTGCGAAAAGATGGCCTCAATGCTGTTTTCTTCTTCGTTTACCGATTTGACGGTTACCTCAAAAGATAGGTTTTGTTTTTCGTTCATAAGTTCCTCATTTATAGTTGAGTAAAATCGTACAGCGGCAGTTGCACACCTCGCCTGCGTTTATGGCCGCGGGGTCGCCCGGGTGGGAAAGCCCGTTGGAAAACACCTCGTTCGCGGCCCGGGTTTCCCCGTCCAGTTCCGCGTGTGATTCACGCACTTCACTGTCGCGGGCGGTCAGCCACGTTTTGGTGGCTCCCAGTTCGGCCGCATATTCCACCGTGCCGCCATTAAGCGCCCCGGTACTTTCGGTACGGGCAATGTTGCGCGCCCGCATTTTAAAACCACTTAGAACCTCTGTGGCTAACTTTTCGGCCAAATCCTCATTACTCTGCCCGTCGGCAAGACCTTGCGTCAAAATGTCCTCTACCTTAGCCCGCGTCGTGCGGTTAATGCCCGTCAAACGCGTAGCCACTTTGCCCAAATAGCGGCGTTCGGCCGCCTCTTCCGCCTCTGCTTTAACGGATTTTTGCAACTGTTCCCGGCCAAAACCAATGCCTACGCGCACCGCATCAGCCACCACCGGGAAAAAGCGTTTTTCAAGGGCTTTATCCTCCGCGCCCCAGTCGTAGGCGTTTAATGTTCCGTCCTTAGCGGCGCGTTTTAAGCGGCTGCCCTGCTCCAAAAAGAAGCGCCCCATTTTCTGCGCCATTAACATTTCCGTACGGATTTGAGTACGGTCAAAACGCTTCCAAACGGTCTCTTTGCGCAACTCCTGCGTGCTTTTTGTATGGGTACAAGTACAGGCCTTGGTGTCGTCCGTTTCCGCCATAAGCCCGGCGCGGTAATCCGAAGCGGGCACTAAGCCAAAATTAATCCACCAATCATCTCCCCACGCTACCGGCTCAAAGCCCAAATTCAGGCGGTCGCTGATTTTATTAATCGGATACCCGATAGAAGCAAGCGTTTGGGCCGTTTTTACTTTTTCGGCAAAATCGGCTTGGAACGCCTCTACATTGTCGTACTTAAAGCGAAGTTCCAGTTCCGGTGCAAAGGGGCGGACAACTGACGTATTAAGAGCACTTTCCACCTTGCGCACCATCGGGCGGATGACGTTCTGCCAAAAAGTACGCAACTGCCCCATATAGGTGGCATAGTTAGTGGTGTCTGTCATGTTAAGCAGCGCTTTTTGCATTTGCAGGCCGGATAAAATGCGCTCGCTTGTGTTTTTGGAATTTTCCACAAATTCCGCCGTACCGTTGTTGGTATTGATAGAATACGGTTTAAGCCCGCCGGATAAAAAGCCTGTATTGCCGCGCTTTTCGCTCCCTTTATGCCCGGCTTCCCACGCGTCTTTGATAGCGTCCATTTGCGTTTTGGTTAAATCCCGCTCTGTCGCCAAAATAAAGGGCGTTTGGGAATTGTTTTCATAAAACGCGCGGTTGGACCGCATAGCCGCCTTATTGGCCTTGATGAGTTCGTCTAGCGGCGTTAAGGGCGAAACGGAACGGAACATATCTACCGGGTTAAAGTAGCGGATATGGATAACATCCTCCGCCGGATAAATCACACCCTTAATGCTCCAAGCCGACACACCCCACGCGTCAAAAGAGGCCGCCACGCACTCCTTGGGATTAACCGGCCACAACTGGGCGGGTAGATTGCGAGTGCCGGCCAGTTGCCCGCGGGATTTTACTTTGAGGATAAAAACCTCGCGGTGGTAAGCCAAAAAGCCGTACACAAACTCCAAGAAAGTGTTTAAATCCATTTCCGGGTTGGGGCGGTCCAACAGTTCCGAGAGTGGGCGTACCTGCGGGTTATCACGGTAGACTTCGGCATTGTCTTTAAAACGAAAATAGCCCAGTTCGGCCTGGGTGGCGTTGGTGGAAATAAATAAAATACTTTGATAGACTTCGGGAATCTCCGCAAAGGCACTTGGCATATTGGAACCAACAAGCGGTTGCCAAACCTGTGCGGCCGCCGGAGTTTCGTCCGAATCCCCTTTCTTAAAAAGACTTTTCCATAATTTTTTAATGTTCATATTCCTCTATCCCCACACCACCACCGGGGTATTGTCATTTAAAAGTTGGTTTACGCCGTCGGCCAGGCAGTCCACCTGGTCATCGTGCGCGTGCTTCATATCCTGCCGAAACGCCACACACTCGTCTAAAAAGTCATCCATTTCTTCCTGCGGAACAAACACTTTTCCCGCCGCCACATACGGCACAATGTCCAACACGCGGGAAAACTTATCCTTTTGGCGAGTAAGCGGTACAATCGGCAACGCTTCGCGTGCCAGTTCCTGTATAAGACCCGTTCCGCTGACTTTATCCTCAATGTAAAACGCGCCCACCGTGCCAAACTGGATACGGATTTGTTGGTAAAACACCCGGGCCGTGGAGAGCAATTCGGGGGCTTCAAATTTGCCCCGTATTTGGGCCAGCAGATAAGCATTGCCCTGTACCAATCCCCACGCTTGAAAAACGGTAAAATCGTTGTTTTGTCCCGTTTTTTGCGCCGTATCGGCCACGATTATCACCCGCGTAGGCGGGGCGGGCAGTTCGCTATACCGTTTGAACCACACCAGTTTCAGCACATTGCCGCCTGCCACCGTAGGGCTTTGTTGGTAAAGCGCTTCCCAAGCCAAGGGCCCCAACATTTTCTTTTGTGCTAACAGAAACTCCAAGGAGCGCAATTCCGGAAATAAGGCTTTCCCATCGGGCGCAATAGCCGGATAACGAAACGAAAGCACGCCTTTTATTTCGCGCTTTAACGTGCCGATTAAATCGTCCACGTGCCAACGGCTGTGCACCACCACAATCATACTGGGCGTTTGGCGACGGCTGACAATATCGGCCCGGAAACGGTCTAAAATCTTATCCCGCATTGTTTGACTGTATGCCTCTTCCCGGTTGCGGTAAGGGTCGTCAATCAAAGACACGTGAGACGGGTGCCCAATATTTCCGGCCCCCATTAAGCGGAAATCCACCTGCCCGCCGGCCGTTCCGTCCGGCGTTAGCAAAACAAGCGTTTGGATGTTTTCCGTCTGTCCGCCACCGGTACGCGCCCCGAATATGGACTGGTACCGCGGGGATCGTAAAATCATCTTTACAGCAAGCGATGTTTCAAAGAGCAATTTATCTGAGGCAGTATAGTAGTTAAACCGTTTGTCGGGGTGTAACCCTACCAACCACGCCAAAAAATGCCGCATAAGGGTAGATTTGCCGTGCTGGACGGGTGCCTCCACCGTGGCGACGGGTAAGCCGCCATTTAAAAACTGCCAATACACTTGGTACTGCAAAAAATCGCAAAACGCTTTGACCCACCAGTTTGTTTTTTGTTCCACGCCGCTGACGTATCGGTAGAACAAATAAAAATCACTTTGTAGCGCCCGGCGCATTTTGCTTTGCAACATACACGCGCTCCGCCATTATCTTTTTAAGGTCGCTTTCCGAAATTTTCTCGGTTTTAAGGGTCAAATCTACCTTGCTTTCTGCCGGGGACAACATTTCTACAAGTTTAAGGGCCGCATCCACCTGCTTGCCGTTCATCCCGGCGGGATTCTTTTCTAACAAATAGGTGCGCAGGCGGCGCGCTAATGCTTCCATAGCCACTACTTTTTCGCCCGTTTTGGTGGAGATTACCTCTGCAAACACGTGCGCTAAATTATCCTTTAAGCGGTTGCGTTCGTGCCACTTGTACAGGCCCGCGCTTTTGGCCGCAGGCGAAGGCTGATTGGTAGCCGAAAAGCGGCACTCTTTGGGCGGCAATTTGCCGTTTTTGCCCACACGTTCTTTTTTAGGCATAGCCACCCCCTTGCCGAAACTGGCACAAAGGGGCGTCCCTAGTGCAAAATAATGGTTTTAAAAAAGGTTGGATTTTGTTTGTAGGGTGCAACGAAGTAGCCAGGGTAACGGAACGGTTGGTTTTGTTCCATTTCCCCAAGCCGGAAAGGTTTATTTTGGAAAGATAATTTTTTGTCTGCACCCGGGAACTCCCGGGGACGTTATCCGCTTCTAAACGCAAAAAGGAACGACCCCTTTTGGTTTAGGAGACATTCCTTTTGTAGATAGCACTAATAGTATAACTTAAAAACTATAAGATTTCAAGGCCCGCTAGGTAATAGCGGGTATTTTTATGTCAGCCGGGAAAGGTTTACATTTTTGTATTACGTAGAGCCTCAATCGAACATTTAGGTTATATAGGAAGGAACCCTTATTTTGGAGTGCATCAAACGATGAAATTAATAAAAATATTTTTATTTTTAGAGGATGGACAAACTCGTAAAAACCGCTTCAAAGGAGATTCGTCAGTATGAAGTTTTTTAGACTCCCTGACGTTTGGGATGTTATAAATATCCTCAGCTTTGCCTATTATTTGGCGAAGTAAGCCAGAGGTTTGGGAGAGGGCTTTCGCTCTCTCCCGCTATAGTTTTATTTTGCCACGGGTTGCAAACTATACCCGACGGCGTCAAATAAACGCAATATGGTAGCCAGTTGCGGGGCACGTCCGCCGTTTTCCATACGGGCAATACTGGATTGATTGATACCCGTTTTAGCGGAAACTTGGGATTGGGTCATTTTGGCCTTTTTGCGCAAATCCACAAACCGTGCGACTAGTTCCGCCACTTCTTCATCCTCGCGCGGGGCATCCGGCCACGGAACGCCATTTAAGTAAACTTCTTCAGTGGCAAGGTCTATGTCTTCGTTCCATACAATACCGTGTCCGCCGGCTTCTACCCGAGCAGATTCAAACAAGTTTCGGTAGCGGAGCGCATTAAAAACAGGCCATTTGCGGGTAAGAGGTTCCAAATCGTACTTTTTGAACTCGCCACCCTCAAACAATACGCCGATGACCATTCCGTCCAACGGATACACCTTTCGCGCTTTTTTAAATTCCATATTTGCCCCCTTACTTCGGCCCCTTATTCAAGGGGCGGAAGTTTGGTGATATTTTGCTCATTCCACATTTTTAAAAGTTCGTCTTTGTACTTTTCAGCCCACTCCATAACTAGTTTTTGGGCCTTGTTTGGGAGGTCGCCCTCCGTCATCTTTAATGGGTCTAACTCAAATGTTCCATTGTATTCCCCATAAATAGCGTGAAAATGGGGCGGATTGTGTTCACTAAAAAACATTTTAATCAGTATTCCGTAAAATCTTGTAATTTCGGGCATTGTGTTTTCCTCCTGTTCTATATTTATATTATATCCATTTGGTTATATTTTGTCAAGTATAAAAAGGACCTAGAAAATATAGATCCTTAGAAAATTTTCCACCAAACAAAGGAATAAAAATTATTTAGCAACACTACTCTTTATGGGAGGTTTAGGCAAAGTTGAAGTAGGAGAAGTGTTATATTGCTCTATATTTTCATCTAAACGAATTTTAGAAGTTGGCATATTTTGTATATAGTTTACATTAGCTGGCTCATTTGTTTTACATGAGAAGGATTTCTCTGGACCAAACAGTAGGGAAACAAGCCCCAGCAAAACCGCAAGTCCAAAAGGAATTAAAAAACAATAGCCGCCAGTACGCCAATGATGTAATAAAAATATTTTTAAAGAAAATCTTCTATTAAAATAATACAGCTTTTTCAATGGACGATGTTTATGATTAAGCACATGATGAAACATGTATATAAAACACATTAAGCCCGTCAAAAACACCATTAATACAAACGCAGCATGATAAACCGTTTCAAATTGCAAGACAATGGAAACAGAAACAGAAATAAACGTAAACAATGTAATAAATACACCTAATATTTCAATATTATTTCTTGTTTGTTCATTTTCCCGGTTTTCCAACTCTTCAAATCTACTTGATAAATCTTTTTGTTTGTCTTCTATTTTACGCCATGCCTTTTGTGTCTCATTTGTTTTATTTAGAGTCTCCTTTATCATCGCACCAATATCATTAACAGAGGCTTGGAATTGAGTGACCAAATCTTCATTTTTCTTAATTTCCTTGGCCTGACGATCTAAGGAATCTAACCTAGAGGATAAAGCTGCAATCTGTCGTTCCCATTCAAGGAATTTTTTTTGTGCTTCCTCTAAAGGTAAAAAAGCGCCTGAAGAATGCGGATTATCTCCATTTTCTTCAAAATTATTATTAGTTGTTGTTTCCATATAATTCCTCTGTAATAGAATTTATTGAAAACAAGTTTTTAGAAACCGCAAAAAACTCCTTTAATATTTCCGGACTAAAACTATTCACATATCCGCCCGTATTCAAATCTCTTACAATTTTCAAAATACGTTCGGGCTGTACAATATTGAGATTCGGACGCAACATAGTTTCACGAGCAATTTGGAAGTTATCATAAAACGTAATTTCGTTTTCTTCCCGTATTTTTACAAACGCAATAGAAATTATATCATTTGTATCCGAAAAATTTTTATTCAGCAAGTGTACTTTTAGTTTACTTGCAGCATTTTTTGATATATCCTGAAATTGAGCCACCGACCCCATACGGTTAATCGCAAAACCCGTTAACAACTCAGAATATACTCTTTCCAATAATTGATATTTTTCCTCTGCAATGTCTACTCCCGGCTGCAAGATATTTTTGACACAATCAATTCTATTAGCATTTACAGTTATTTGCCAATTATCGGGAAGCTTGGCCGATAACAATGGAAATGGAGCCGGAATTCCTGGAGGGACCGAAAAAGTGCTATTAATCTGTATTTTTCCTGCTTTAAACTTATCTTTTAATATAAGAGCAAAATCCAAAGCAGAATCAACAGAAATGGGATTTTGCAAGAAAAAAACAACTTGAAGTTTTGTTAAAAAAATATCATTCATAGTTTCTTATTTAACACATTCGCTTATATCTTTATTATGATAAAAATCAAACATTGTTTGAAGAGTAATCTCATTGTTAGACGGCTCCATAGGAGCTAACCCTTGCCGAGCATCTTTCCAAGGGGTTTCTTCATGCGTCTTAAGAATCAACCAAGAGATATCTTTTTCTCCATAATTATCCAGAACTTGTCTTATTGCGGATTTTTGATTATAATCCAAAGAATCAGCTCTTCCTACTGGAAGAGTATATATCATTAGTTGTCCACGATGTTTATTATATAAATCCCTCACTACCGGGCCATTAATCCAAGCCTCAATAGGTTCACTAAATAATGCAGAACCCTCATTCCAAGCCAAATACCAAGCTTGACAGTAATACACCAATTTTTGCATTTTAATAGCTGGAATTCCTTTTAATTGTTGCAATATATACTGCGCCACATCAAATACACTTGCCATATTTACCTCCTAAATATGACACAAGACAACAAAGCCCGTTTACTTCTTAAAAAGCAAGCGGGACTAAAAACTTCCGATAATTCCTCAAATGAACAATACTTCCTATATTTCTCTAAGTATATTATAGGGATTTTTTCAGAAATTGACAAGTTAGGAAAATAATTAGACAACTACAGAGCAATAGAAAATAAAGAGGATATTTAGGCTTATCTTAATGATTTATTATAGCAAATCTTGTTAGTAAAGTCAATATTTATCCCCCGGCAAGGCCGGGGGAGTGCTTTCACATTTAGCCCTTACGAAGAACCTCTTCCACTCGGCGGCAAGCGGCGTCAAAGTATTTTTCGTTTATTTCAATGCCCGTGCCGTACAGGCCCAGTTTTTCACACGCTACCAGCGTGGTGCCGGAGCCCATAAATACATCCAGCACGTTGTCCTTTTTAGCCTCGCGGAGCAAAAACTCCAGCAAGGCCACAGGCTTTTCGGCGGGGTGGTTCGGCTTGCGCGTTAAACGCGGTTCCTCTACAATGTCGCCCAAACAGCGGTTTTCCAACTTAAAGCCCGGCTGGGTAAACAGGGCTATCATTTCGTACATCGGCCGAAATCCACGCATATTGGTGCCTAAATACTTTTTGTTCCACACGACCAAACTTTCCATCGGCCAACCTAACAGGCACGACGCTTTGGTAAACGTAGCAACGGAACGCCAGTTCAAGAACGACATCAGCGCCCCGTCTGCCGTTAGTTTCTGCCGCGCCTTGCCGATCCAGTTAGCATAAAACACGGCGGCGTTCATATAATCGCCCCACGGGTCTATTTTGCCCTTGCCGTCGCTTTTGGTGTTAATCATATACGGCGGGTCCGTAAGCACCAGCCCATAGGCTCCGTCTTGGAGCAATTCCAGCAATTCAAGCGAATTGCCGCAATACAATGTTTGTTTCCCGATTACTTCTTTTCTCATTAACTATTTTCCTTGTGTGTTTATGTCTTGTCCGCCTGCCGGACGGGCAAAACTGGCCGCTTGTGGCGGCGGAAAACAGTCATAACCTCAAAATTTACCGAAATTGTATTTCAAAGAACTGGCTTTCATTGGGGCACTTAAAAAACTGATATACCTCGTTAGGCAAGTCCCAGCCGCCAATCACGCGGATTTGCTCTATCCGGCGGGTAAGCGTGCGGTTAGTATAGCCCCGGTGGAATACGACCAAATCCCCGCGTTTTAAGCCGTTTAAGCGTTTGCGCCAGCCCTCCGTAAAGCGGCGGTATTCTGCTTTTTTCTCGCCGCTGACCACCTTATCCCACCAGTGGTAAGTAAGCGTTAAATGCAGGGTTTTAGGCATTTAATCCCCCGCACTCTCAATCTTAGGCAGATCCAAAAGGAGCGACATCTCTTTTGTCGTGGGAACAAATGTAGTTACGATAGCACTTAAAATAAGAACTATAAAACTAATTTTTATCATCCTTGCAAAAAATAGATTCTCATTCCTGGCTTCCTCAACATCCCTAGAAGTCCAATAAAAGATGCTACAAAGCAACAGAGTAGAACTTGACAGCACGCCCAACATCAGGGAAAAACCACCAATAGCATCTAATTTTAATAACCAATACATTTGCATAGGTGTAATCATACGATTTTCTCCTTTGATTTCGTCGGCACAAACATTTTGCAAGCCCGGTTGTGCAGAGCCACCACCGCGCCAAATCCACCGCCAAAATGACACTTGCCCATTTCCCCAAATGGTTGGCAAATGCCACAATCTTTGCAAGTCTTTCGTTGTTTTTTCATAATTGCTCCAAATTCGCCGTTTAAATGCCGAGTGCGGAATAACCCCTATCCACACATAAAACGCACACAAAGCCCGATTTTGTGGCCTTTCCGTCCGTTTTGAAATATACTTCCCCACAATGTTGGCACCGCTCAAAAGCGGGGTCCAGTTTTTCTGTTTCTTTCTTGCGCTTCATATTCGTACTCCGTGTAAAACTCCATTAGAATAATCCTCCCTTTGGTAGCGGTCCTTGCGTAGAGTCAAACTCTTTGCAGAACCGATACGCCCCGTGCATAGCACATTGACGGCACTTATCACTAAACGCACTGTATTTTTTGCAGTGCTCCCGTCCTTCGTTGTCCAGTTTATCCCAGGGACCCGCCGTTCTCATTCGTTCTCCCGCACTATGGGCATTCCGGCCAGTTGAGCCGCTTGCAGTTCCATTTGCACCCCAGCGGATTTGCTAGTGTCGCCAAAAACATACACGACATCGCTTTCAAGCATTAAGCGCAGGGCGCGTTTGAAATAAAAGCCGTACGCTTTGTCTGTCCCGTGAGTTACGCTGATGTCGGCCGGATTGTTCACGCTGTAGCCGAGTGCTTTGAACGCTTCGGCACGCATATTGAAAGCGGCCCGGTTGCAATCGGGCAGACCCGTCATCGGGCCGGATAAATACACCGTCTGCGTTTTGTCAATATTTCTCGTGTTTATTTTGAACATAAATCCTCCTAAAAAAGTTGATTCCGCCCCAGTTCCGCGTAATGAAACCACCGGCGCAAAGGTTCTTTTTCCAGGGCCCGCCGTAAGCCCTCAAACGAACACCCCGCGGGCAGTTTCACGTCCCGGCAGCAGAAGTCCGGCTTTGCCACCGGCCCCGTAAACAGCGTAATCAGCCGTCCTTTCTTTTCGCCTTCCTTGCAAAAAACGCAGACCACGCTGTTTGCCGCGTGTACATTGTGCCCGTTGCGGTCTTCCACAAAAACGGGGAAACTTACCCGTCCATACTGGCCGCAACGCGGACAAAGCAAATTGTTTGGCGTTTTGAACGCCGCACCCATCGCCTCTTCGGCTCCGTTAAAATTAGCCACGTTTGTACTCCTTGCTTTCCACCTCTTGCCGGATGGAATTTATCTGACAGGCCAAATAGTACATCGAGTATGTGCCTTTGGCTTGCCGCACATAGTGCGCCACGCACGCTTTGGCCTGTTCCAAGTCCCGGCAGTTAGCCAAGACCGTTTCAAAATGAGGGAGGTCCATACGAACCGCCGCGTTTAAAATTTCGTTATTGTTTACTTTCTTTAAGCCTGGGTGGTCAGTGCCTTTCAGATAAAACAGCGCCAACTTTTCCAGGTCTGTTTGGGGATTTTGGAAATTAAGTTTTTTGTATATAAAAATATTCTTATTATTCTTAAAATCTAAATAGTGTACGGGTACCTTATGTATTTGTGCCGGTGCATTTTCTGCACCGCTTCGGTGCATTTTTTGCACCACCCCCGGTGCATTTTCTGCACCGTTCGGTGCATTTTTTGCACCGCTTGAACGGGCTTGATAAAGGCTCCAATTTGGTACGCTGATTTGCAAATTTGGTTTCCTTACAACGCTTACTGCGCTAACTTTTTCCAACTGTTTCAGCGCATCCAAAACTGTATGTTTGGAGCCGATTCCAAGCACTGCCTGCAACTCTGTCAAACTGGTTATAATCTGCCCGTTTTTATCCGCCAACAAAAGTAAATCAATAAAGAAACAGACGGTCGCACTGTTGAGTTTGCGTACGTGGGAATTTAAAAAACGCCGATGCAATTTGATATACCCAGTCTTCTGTATTTTCATTTCCAACCGTCCCCAAAATTCACTACGTTTTTTAGCCCCTCGGCCAAAATCTCGCACCCGTTCCGCTCACCCCAAACTTTGACGGTGCGCTTATCCACCACAAGGCAGTCGTCCATCCACCATTTCGCCTGCGTCAGCGCGTCCATCACCGCTTTTTCCAAGTTGTCTAAGTCTGCGCGGGTGGTTTTGTAAATCTCAAAATGCCGCGAAGCAGGGCGTTTGTAAGTAAAGCGGACACAGAGCCGCACCGCGTTTGAAAAGGGCTTTGCAGGCCGCTTTTTGGCGGCTTCACGCGCCACACTGTAAAAGAAGTCCGGGTGCGTGGAATACATATATCCCTTTTCAAAATTGGCCCGGGGCCGGGCTTGCGGCTCCGGCCTCGCGGGCACATAAATATACAGTTTCATTCTTCTTCCGGCTCGTTTTCCGCCGGTTCTGCGGGTTCATCTGCCGCGTGCGCTTCATCAAGGAGCGTCTCCGCCCCGTCTTGCATTTCTTCGGCCTGGGCCAAATCTTCCGATCCGTTTTCCTCGGCGGGAGTTTGCGGCTCTTCTTCCTCCGGGAATAAAGGCCGCTGGCGTTCTTCCGCCGTCAAAAAACTGGTGCTGATGATTTCCCCAGTCTCCGGGTGCTTTACGATTTTTTTGCCCAGTTTATAGTTCACAAGCACGGGACATTCAAATTCCCGTTCTTCGTACCCCTCGGCGCGGAGTTTAAGGGCTTCTTTTTTCTCGGTGGTTGTACCTTTTAAAATCGCTTGGTAACTTTTGACTTTTTCGTCCATCTCAATTTCTTTCTCGGCCAAGTCCGCGATTTTTTCGTTTAGCACGTTGTTATCTTCTTCCGTGAACTCGTGAATCAAGCGGCGTTTTTCCAAGGCAAAGGGCTGCCAGCCCTCTTCTTCCGTCTGCGGGGCTTCGGTTTTTTGTTCCGTTTCTGCCGGAATTTCCCCCTCCGCCACGGGCGCGCCTTCTGGCACCACATTCGTTTCTTCCACTTTTTCAATGTCTTGCTCCGCCACCTGCACTTCGGCGGGAATATCTGCGGCTTTGATTTCTTCGGCTTGTACTTTTTTTCTCGTCATACTACGCTCCTTGGATGTCTTCCAGTTGGCCCGTCATAAATTTGTAGGCCAGGTACGTCGTCATCGTATCCATATAGCAATATGGAATGACCAGTTTGCTTTTGCCCTCGGCCGCCAGTTTCGGCGCGTCCGCCCCGCTGATTACCTCTTTGTACTGCGGGAGCCCAAACCGGCTTTGCACGGTTTTGAGTTTTACGAACAGCTGTCCGTTAAACTCGGTTGTATAGTTACGCAGATACTCGCGCATTACGTCAAAGTGCGGGTTCTGCCCGGGGATAAACAACGCGGGCATTTGCAGTTTGTGCCGGATGTAGGCGTTACGCATTTTGGGCAAATCAAACCCACGGCTGTTAAACCCGATAATTTCCGTAGTCGGGCAGGTGCGCTCCGCCAGCCACGCACGCAGGTCAATCAGCATTTCCTTTTCCGTTTTAAAGTTGCGGATTTCTCCGTCCAAATTCGGCATCGTCTTAACGGGGCACGGGTCGGGAATGCAACTCCACACTACGTTCCCCGCATCCGTTGCCGCCGCCAAACACATAATCGGCGCGCGGTCTAACAATGCGGCTTTATCCACGGCTTTTTGGTAGGCTTCAATTTTGGCGGCTTGGATGTCTTGCTCCGTCTTGGCTTTGGCCGGGATTTTGGCCTCCTGCGCTTTTTCGTTGATGTCGGCGGTCGCGGCATTGCCCGTTTCAATGTCAAAGCAAAAATGCTTTAACCCGTTGGTAAGGGCCATAAATTCAGAAAGAGGATTTGTTTCCTGTTTGCACATACTTACCACCTCTTCCCGTATCCGCCGCGGTTCCCCCAGCCGTTATTATTGCCACCCCAACCGCCGTTATTCTTTTGGAACGCGCGGACTTGGAACCCTTGGTTTACCAGCGTCATAATAATGTTCGGGGCCTGTGCGAATGTTTCTGCCGGAAAGTTAAGATATAACGTTACCGTCATACCGCTGATTTCCTGTTCCACCGGCACGCTCCAACCCGTCAAAGCCGGAACGCCAAAACTCTGCGCCGCCGGAGCCATAGGCGCGGCGGACGGCATAGGAACAGCCGCCGGAGCCTGCATTTGCTTCATCTGTGCCATCGCACCTTGCAACGCTTGGGCGATAACAGCCTGCATATCTTGGTTTTGTTCAGCCATTGATTTTCTCTCCTTTTTGGGCCAAATAAAAATATTTTTTGAATGTTTCATAGTTGCGCTTGGCAATGAGCAATTTGGCCTCTGCCTCGCCCACCATTTTTTCCAGTTTTAATAACCCAGCTCCGGCATCAAAACTACCGCGCTCGGCATGGACGATTTGATTTTCTGCGTTTTCTTTGTTGATGTAGGCCATTTTTAATTCGATAGGGTAGCTATCATTTAAATAGCACACTACAATCGTTGGATTTCCCGTAAAATTAGCGAAGTCCACGATAACACCAGAAAGAGCCTTAGTTCTTTTTGGCAAACCATAAGAGTTTTCAGTTAATAAAAGAGTTACATTATCCCCAACACGATAAGTATCCACGTTCTGAATAGCCGCAGTACGCGCATCCAGTTCCATCTTTACGCCATTTACTTCAATAATTCTTTTAGTTTCCATATACATTCTCCTTTTCTTCTTATTTAAAACGTCCCGGACTCTGACTGTTTCCCCTCATAGCCGCCGGGCCGACTTTCAGCCCCAAAAGTGCCACTCGCCATACTGCGGGTAGCACCTTGGGGGCGGGCCGCCCCCTCACTCTGCCGGGTGTGCCAGTGTGTCCACGCCGTCAAGGGTTAAGCCATACTTACTGCTCTGTAAAGAACAACCGGCACAGGGTGTTGGGCCGTCCAACGCTCCGATACGCCGTCGGAGCCGCGGGGCTTGTATTAAGGAGGCGCTTCTGTACCCCCTGTTCAAATCTATTTGGCCTTTTCGGGCCAGTTAGCCTCTATTTCTTGGCGGCACAACTGCACCAGTAAGGCCGCCGCCTGGAAGGCTGTCGCGCGCCCCTTGGCTACGGAGGCTATTTCCGGCCGCTCCATAAATTCGTAACGGTCAAAGTTCATTTGCTCCTCTAACCGCTTTTGCAAGTCGGAAAGTTTCTTAATTACTACGGTTCTTTTGCTTGCCATATCTTCTCCAAAAGGTGCGCTATAACGGGCGCACCCGGGTTGTACGCGCCGGGGCAATTTATCCCGGCCTTTCGCGCGTCCTAATCAATACAACCTAAAACTGCGCATCAAACGCATTTACGGCCAGTACCGCTATCAAAAACGCCGCCGCTTCGCCCACCAGCAAAATGGAAACCAGGCTCCACTCTTCCGGCGTGGTTAAAGTGTGGTAAAAGGTTCTAAAAAAGTTCATAAATCCTCCACCCGCACCCCCAACTTGGCGGCAACGGCTTCCCGTTCAATCAGCACTCGTCCAAAAGGCTTACAGGAACGCAATACCCCCGATTGGGCAAGTTCCTGCACGCGGCGCGGACTGAGCCGAAAAATGCGGGCAGTTTCCTCTACGGTTAAAAATCTATCTTTCATTGGGTTAATCCTCTTTGCGCGTTACATACTAAAACACGCGGAAAATTGCTAAAATAAAACCGAGGTCTAACAAAAACATACTCTTGGCCGGAGTTGTTGGCTTTCCTGCGTGGCAGGCTTGCCCAATGCTGTTAGATACTCGGTTTATGCTATCCACAAAAGGGGATATCGTCCCCTTTTGCAAAATTTTTCTGTTTGTGGATAGCACCTGTTGCCAACAGGATTTTTTATTTATGCGTTCAGGTGTTCACGCACCCGCCGCATTTTTAAAGGTCTTTTATTTGGGCCGCTGTTATTTGAGTAAAAACAAACTCAATTTCTTCGGCGGTCAGTCCAGGCATACGCAATAAGCGGTTGCCTGTAAGGAAGTGAACATAGAGGATTTTTTCCTCCGCGTTCCGGTGTATTTCCGCTACATCTTGCAGATTAATAGCGCAAATATACGTTCCTTTTTTCTTAACTAGGATAAACACAGGAGCACCTCCAGGTGTTGCTGTTTTATAAAAGACCTCTTTTGTATCAGGCTTGCGCCTTGTCTTAAATATCTTAATAAGATTTATAAGATATGTCAAGGGGTATTTTGCATTGCCCATTTTTTACGACGAGGAAAATATAAAATGACTGAACTAGAAAAATTATTGCAGAAGTGGAATAATGGCGTTTTAAGAGGCGCGAAAATAAGATTAGCAAGAGAATTAAATGTAGATGATAGTACAGTTTCTGCGTGGGTTGCTGGTCGTGCAAATCCGCAAGCCGATAAGATTGAAAAGATTTCAAAACTGTTTGGGGTTTCTGAAAAAACAGTTAAAAACGCCTTTTCCATTGAGGATAAAGAATTTTCCCGTTCTATGCGCGCCATTCCGCTGACGGACAAAAACACCATTTCCCTGCCCATTTTGGCCGACGTACCGGCGGGCCTGCCGGACTTTTCGGAAGCCGACGTAGAAACCTTCTGGGACATCCCCCGCTGGGTGTTTCCGGGCGCAGATTTTGTGGTAAAGTGTAATGGCGACAGTTTAGAACCCAAGTTGCATTTGGGGGATTATTGCGTGATACGCAAGACGGAAGAACCGTTGCACGGACGGGCTATGGTGGTAAAGACCGAAAACGGAATTTGCATGAAGGTAATCAATAAACTAAAAGACGGTACGATTGAACTCCGTTCCACCAACGCCAAGTATAAGCCCTTTATTCCGCAGGAACTAACTATTGTAGGCCTGATCATTGGCCATTGGCGTCGCGACGATAAAGAAAACTGGAATGAATTGGACGCATAATAAATACAATAAAAAGCCCTTGCTCTCTCGTTAAGACCACTCCGTTTGGGCAAAAATTAAGGAGAATAAAATGACAAAATTTTTGTTAGTTTTGGGAGCATTTTTTTTGGTCGGTTGTGCGGCTGGAATTAATCATAATGTGGTGCAGTTCGATGGGAAAACTTATTTAATTGAAACTCATAACCGTAATGCGTTGGGCCTAACTCAATGGACAGAAAAAACTAAGTATACAGAATTACGCAACCAAGATATAGGGCGTTCCTTAGCAAAACAATATATCAAAAAAATAATAAATGAATGCAACGCGGTATATAATTCTGATCCTCAAAAAGCCGCTAACTGCATTGTTGATAGTATTCAAAAATACTGATTGGAGCATTAAAATGAAAAAACTTTTATTTTTCGTTCTTGCAATCTCCCTATACGGTTGTGGGGTCAGCATTAACCATAATATTGCAACCATTAACGGAAAAACTTATTTGGTAGAAACAAAAAATTATACAGACGGGTTTGGTTCTATTTGGAGTAAAGAGCCAACATTCCGTGAAATTACGGATGCCGACCTAGCGCAACGTGAAAAGGTGGTGGTGTGTTCTCCTGCAAAAGCAGAATTGGCGCGTCTGGCGGCGGAATGCAATGTACAATCTGTAAAAGCACAATCTCGCCCGAATTATAAAAAACTATACAAATGCATTGTTGATAAATTAGCAGAATTGGAAGAGTCTGAAAATTGACCAATTTGGGCTTAAATCTTATGTAACCGTTATGTAATTGTTGGGGGTGGACAAGTAAACGGATATTTTTAAAAGATATCATACGGACATAAAAAAGCAGGTGTCGTTCAACCCAGCATAGGTAAGCGAACCACCTATTGTTAATTTCACCAATCTATGAACATTTACAAAGATAAACTTGGTACTTACTATGCCGATTATACAGAGGGCGGCAAACGAGTGCGTCGTTCTTTAAAAACGAAGCAAAAGAGCATTGCAATCCTTAAAGCCGGTATGCTGGCACAAAACCCAGTAGGAAAAGGGGACTACCCTAACTGCCCCTTCATAGACTTAGTGGAACGCTACAAACGCGAAGTACTATCCTTGCGTAAGCCTGGAACTTTGGGACGCTTTATGTCCGCCTATCATCGCTTGGAACAATTTGGCCTACCTAAAACGATAAACGAGGTAACCCCCGATTTTTTGCAAAAATTTCAAATTTTCTTAAAAAGTATTTCTACCAGCGGAAAGGCTGCTGGAATCAACCGCAATGTACGGGCAATCCGAACCTTGATGCGCCAGGCGGAAGCGTGGAATTTAATTGGTGAACAGAGATGGTCCAATGTTCATAAATTGCGCGAACCAAAAGGCCGCGTAGAGTTTCACTCTCCCGAGGAAATAGCAATCTTGCTAGATAGGATGACGCCCAATTGGAAATTAGTTATCTTGCTTGGTTGCCGTGCAGGGTTGCGCCGTGGCGAAATGGCACAACTGCGTTGGCAAGACATAGATTTTGCCAATAACCAAATCTATGTTGCCCCCAACAAAACAGATAAGCACCGCTTTGTCCCTCTAGCGAAAGACTTACGATTAGCCCTAGAAACCGCCAAAAACACGTCAATGGACGATTTTGTCGTACATGTAGGGGAAGAGTCGGCCCGTAACTCCAACTACTTTATCACAGCCGCTTATAAAAAGCATACCGAAAAATTACCCTTTCGCTGTTTCTTACATAAATTGCGGCACACCTTTGCCAGCCATTTGGTACAAGCAGGCGTTGATCTGTACCGCGTAAGCAAATTACTGGGGCATAGTTCCATTAAAATGACCGAAATTTATGCACATCTTGCCCCGGCGGACCTGCAAACCGCGGTAGTAAACCTGCCTCCAATTCCCCCCGCCAAACAGATAAACCCATAAAATAATGACAGACTTTTTGTCAGAGTATAGACGAATAGCATAGACCCCGTCTTGGCTCTTTTTTATGCCCTCCGTCGGAGGGCTTTTTTATGTCTAAAAAGTGATTTTTTTATCATTTTCTCGTCGTAAAAACGATATTACGAAAGGCGCGGTAGGCGCAACAAAAAGCGGGGTCCGTGTCAGAGTTTTGTCAGAGTTCTGTCATTTTTTGGAACTCAAAAACAAAGAATCCTACGCACTTTATTACCTGTTTTACATTTTCTACAAATAATCCGGCAAGGCTTACCAACTTTTTGGCAAAGAGATTCCCCAAAATAGGGGTCATACTCTGCATACTTACAACGCGGGCTCACTCACAAACCTCTTTAAAGGCTACCAAGGCTCGCAGGTTTTGGTCGTTTAAGGCCTCAATGCCCGAGTCTTGGTAATCAAAACGAATCCGGCACACCGCCGCATTACTTTTTATGCTCGCGCAACCGAGCAAGCAAATCCACCCGGCTAAGACGACTAACAGAGCGAAGTACCTCATCCACTTTTGCATTTTCCTTTTCCTTGGCCTTAAAGGCCGCATTTTCCGCGCTTTTGCGCCCGGAGCGGTACATCACCGCCCCGAACGCAAATAAACCACAGATAACCCCAATGATGGCCCAAGGAGTCATTGATGACTCCTATTACTAATTGTATTGCTGTTCATTTATTTACTCCTTTTGCTATACTAAAAGTACACGATCTTGATTCAATTGACCATTTTAACCAAATGGTTAAAATAGTTTACAGGGGATTTATATGACACCAAAAAATTCCACCAGAGAAATAACTGTCCAAAATATTACTTTTCGCAATATAACTGGCGAAAAAGGCTCAGAATATATTTGTATCTCTGATATTGCCTATAAATTCGCTCAACAGCAGACAGGTGCTGATGACTTAATTCGTTCGTGGTTACGAAACAAAAACACCCTAGAATTCCTTGGTGTTTGGGAGAGTATTAACAATATGAATTTTAATTCCGTCGAATTCGACGGAATTAAAAATGCCTCAGGAGTAAACCGCTTTAGTATTAGCGTTAAACAATGGGTAGAACGTACCAATGCCATCGGCCTTTATTCCAAAACTGGACGTTATGGCAGCGGAACTTTTGCTCATTATGATATCGCCCTTGAATTTGCCAGTTGGCTCAGTCCAGAATTAAAACTTTATATTATCAAAGAGTTTCAACGCTTAAAATACATAGAGGCAGAACGAGCTAAAGTAGAATGGCAAACCGGTCGCTTTCTTGCCAAAGTCAATTATCGTTTACAAACTGATGCCATAAAAAATTACATTCTCCCACTAGTTAAAGTTCCCAAAGAACGGGAAGGCTTTGAATACGCAAAAGAAGCCGATGTCGTAAATATGGCTATGTTCGGAAAAACGGCAGCTGAATGGCGCAAGGAAAACAAAAACCGCAAAAAAACGGAAAATATCCGCGATTACGCTTCCACTATAGAACTGGCCATTATCAGCAATTTGGAACATAAAAATGCCGAACTTATCAAAAAAGGGGTTCCCCAATTTGAACGTCTGCGCCAATTAACAGAACAGGCTAATGAAGAAAAGCGCATACTCAATAAAAACCTTCCAGAAAAGGGAATGTTTGAACTCCCAGATAACACTAAAATCAATTAACTAAAAGGGGCGGAATAAACCGCCCCTTTTCTTATTTTCCTGCCTTGACTTTGGGCTGTTCAAAGCCAAATTTGGTGAGGAGGCTAATCACTTTTACACCAAGTGCACGCACGCGGCCAAGGATTGCGTCATCCTTTTTGCTGTCCGTCCATTTGACGACAATTTCCGCCGCGCCGATTAAGCACGTCCACAAGGCCAGTACGCTGTCCCAGTTGGTTTTTAACCATACAACTGCTTCTTTGATGTGTTCCATTTTACCACTCTCCTTTTTTCATAATTTTTGATAATTCTGCCGCTCGGCGGCCCACCTGCACCGCCCATTTGCTCGCCAACATCTCTTTGGCGGCGGTCTGATAGTCGCCCTGTTCCACGGCGGTAAGCATTTTTTTGAAGCCTTTTAAGCCCGCAAGGCCCATATTAAAGGCCATATCCACTAGCACAAATTGCCGCGCGTCGTCCAGTTTCCACCACCATGGGAACGCGTCTTTGACGGCTCGTTCCGCGCGCGCTAAATCCTCTTGCAAGATAAACAAGGCGACTTTTGCGCTGATACCGTTTTCCAAATTATGCCCGTAGCCAATGGTTAAATGGCCCGTGGGGCATTTGTAGGGGAGTTTGGAAAAGCCCTCATAGCGGCGAATATAGGCCGCGGCTTTTACGTTATCCATTAATCATCCCTCCTGCGATAATGCATTTCACTAATACGCTTATGCGCGTTAGCGCAACTGTCTTCCAACTTGGCCACACGTTCTTGCAGATGGTTATATTTATCCTGCTTGGATTCCAAGCGGGACAGGTCTTTGCGGATAGCGCGCAGTTCGTTCCATAACCCGCCGGCGGCAAATACCACAGCCGCCACTTTCCAAAGCACATTAAAGTCTAATTCCATTATTGGCCCTCCTCTTTTTGGGGTTCAGCCGGAGCGGACTCAGCCGGCCCACCACGCAATAGATTAGCCAAAGACTCAATTTCCTGCGCCTTGGCCCGCACATAGTCGCTTACGCCGCTATTGTCGGCAAGGACCAGTTCCCTCACCGCGCGGGTTAAACCACTTTCCCGCTCTAATGCTTGCACCTTTTCTGCCGTCGTAGGCTCTGGTGCAGGTTCGTTTTTTAAAATGGTGTATTTACCACCTACCAGTTCAATATGCGCTCCGTTTGCGTTGCACCATACCGCCGCTTCCGGCGGGTATTCTTTTTTAAAAGTCTGTCCAATTTTAAATTTGTTCATTAGTTCGCTCCTTGGCCAATAGCCCGCCAATTAAAAGTAGAAGTCGCATAGGACCCGCTGTAAATAGTAAAACCTGTTTTGGTTTGTGCTGTTATCGGGGCATTCGCCTCGGCTCGTGCGGTATAGCCTCCGCATACCTGTGCAAGCACTGTGTATGTGGTATTAGCAAACGCTTTTGAAAAAGTTACGATAGTGTTTCCGCCTGGCGCAACCGCAGCAGATTTACCACCTTGTTCCAGCCAACCTGATTTATATTTGCGGTACCAAGAGCCATCACTGAGTATCTGGCTATCCACCACATAGTCATAATTGGCCGGACAGTTGGAAAGGTCCGCATTGGCTTTGCCGGCAAGCGCCCCTGTAAACTCTGCCGCCTGTGCCGTACTAGCGGGCACCGCCGCAGTAAAAGATACTATCCAAGGGTACTTGATATTTTCCATAGGAGTAGCGGCCGCGTAACCGAAAGCATACCAGCGGGTCCCTTGTCCTATTGGTTGCACATTCTCGTGTGTGAACCCAGTTGCCGTAACATTATAAGGGTAATGTTCACTATCGTATGCGGCTTGGTGTCTAGTTGACATATTGCCAAACAACAACGTAGGAGGAGTTGCGTATGGTTTCCAAAAGGTTTCTGTAATAGCCGTTGTACCAATCGTTTGAGGATTAGCAAAATACCCTCCCTGTTCAAGCCAGCCATCGCTATACAGGGCATACCAATCGTTGCCGTTGACTTCTTTTTTAACAAGATATCTACCTGAGTTTTTGTGTTTCGGCAATCGCAGAGAGCCCTCCACCTCGTCCGCCACATAATAGGGG
>UQJU01000016.1 GCA_900541355.1 Candidatus Avelusimicrobium fimicolum
AAACCCGCCGCGGTGTTTTTATTACGACCAGTTATTTTGACAAAACCGCCCAAGACATTGCCACCCGCAACAACATTATTATGATTGATGGAAATAAACTAACCGCCTTATTGCTTAAACATAACGTCGGCGTAAGAATCAAAGAAACCTACTATATTAAAGAGGTAGACTGGGAATTTTTTGCCGATGATGAATGATTTACCACGCCTCACTCAAGCGGGGCTTTTTTATGCATTTTCATGATTTTAGAGCGAGTTAAACTCCATTTCCAGGCCATGTTCAGTAGATTTACGGGTGTATATAGCACAATTAATTTTCTTCATATGTCTGTTTACAAAAATAATTATTTTGTATTATAATTATTGTATATTTACATCACAAATTACTATGAGGAGATAAGTCAAGGAGAAATATTTATGGCCAAAAATCTTACAATGGAACAAGCCATTGAAATAACGGACGAATTAAATACAAATGATAAGGCAGATTTCAAACAAATCAACCAAATACTTGAAGCATTAGACGAGGACCTATGGCGTTTATTATTTGATGTTGAATTTGCAAACACGCTAACCTATTTATGGGAATTAAGAAAACAAACAATATCCGGAAAATATCTTGCCCACTATACGCAAACGATTTTAATTTCAGATATGATATCAATATTATTCCGGATATGGGACGATGACAAAGATGTTAATAGCTTGTCTCGAGTCTCTGCCATTTTAAATAAAAATTACACTCTAAAAAGTTTTATCATCAATCGTTATCCTTGTGATGGAATAACCGATACACAAGCCAAACAAATTATCGAACAAGTTTCACGCACACACAAGCATAAATTACTGCAACATATCAAAAAATACCGTACCGAACGAATTGGTCATAATTTACAAAGTAAATCTAAGCCATCGGAACTGTTTGAAGAAAATAAGTTCAAACTGGGCAGTATCATGATATATTCCGACTTAACACTAAAATATGCCAGTGATTTAAAGAATATTATATTAGGGAAGATAATTGATTATTCAAAATTTCCTGGCGAATCAACTTGTGCTTTAGCATTAAAAGAATTAAAAACAATCTTATCAAAGCAAGGATTTGTATCCAATTCCGGGATTCGCAGAAACAGTTTAGAGTACACGGATGATTGGGGCCTTACTAAACAAATCCTTTGTGATTTAAAAGTCAACACTGATTTATTTCTTTAATGATTCGTTAATCCAAAAAATTTGGGACCGCTGACGTGGGCGCGCACAATTTTTTCGGCAAGTGCTGTTAAATCAGGATATATTTTCCCTTCCCACTCGTAGGCGTTTTCCCCTTTTACGGTCACTTGATACGTCCGACCTTTATAGGTTTTAGTCAGTATCGTTCCGGCGGCAAGCGCGTAACGCTTTTTATGTGCATGCTCAATATATTTGTCCGGATTGCCCGCATAACAGTCAAGCCGCGTGATGTATTTTTCTTGCAATTTACAACGCCCTAGCTCACATTGGATGGTGTACCATAGTGGGCGTAACTTGACTTTAACACCTTTCAAAGGACAACTATAGAAAGCATTCCAATAAAACCGCAATTCCTTGGGGGATAGGCCTTTTAATTCTTCGTAAATTTTGGGCAAACAGCACTTTCTTCTCATGATAAAATGTCCTTAATGTGACGGATTTTTTCCACTGAACGGCTTGGATTAGAATAGGCCTTAGCTAAAGTTTCAAAGAACTTAGCGACTAACAAGACAATATCCCTTTCGCGAAAATTTCGGGGAGGCCGTCCATGAGGATTACCCGAGCGGCCCTTTACAAATCGCCCCGAAGTTGGCGGCAAATGGCGCGGTGTCATTTGGTAAGCCCAAAGAATACATAACCGCTAATCGGGCGTTTGACAATCGTCATGGCCACGCGAGAAATGCTTTTGAATACTTTGCCTTCGTACTCAAAACCGTTTTCCAACACTTTTACTTCTATAGTTTTACTGCGGTAGGTTTTAGTGATGATGCTACCCGGCGCAGGCAAGCGATTATCGCGTGGCCGGACCGGCAAGTTTTCAAGCGGTTCTTCTTCGGTAGTGATAGGACTAACTACCCGCAAAACAGCAGGTTGCGTGGGTTTAGTTTTTAGTATTGATTTTTTGGTGTTTTTCTTCATAACTTATCTCCTTAAGTAAGCAATTTTTACTTCGTACTACATTCGCGCTTACTATCGGGAAATAAGTCAAGTCCTGATGCCTCCAAGCGATTACAATTATATATTAAACTTAAAACATCTGAATATATACAATTCAGACATATATTGCAACCAGAAAAAATACCCGTTAATCTACATCATATATTTCATGCCTTCTTGATATCCTTGTTTATATGCTTCATATGCATCTTTATGTCTAACTGTTCCAGCTTGACTATCAGGAATGTTATTATCTAAAGAAGTTGCCATTTGAACTCCTCCTAAAGCATCTTGTAGGCCTCTTAAAAATGCACATCCTGCACATTTATGTCTAGCACTCTTTTGATCATCTTGAGAATCTGATAATTGCTTAAATTCGTTTAAAAAACGATGTCGTTTTTGACAAATCATAGTTCTTTCTCCTCTTTTAATTTAACAGACCTGTATTTTATATTATTTTCTAAAAATAAACAAATACTCGTGGGCAAGCAGTAAGAAATTGTATTTAATACTATTCGTTTTCCAATAGCCTGTGGCTTTGCAGTTGTGCTGTTCTTTAATAATAATCTCTTTAAGTGTAAAACCTGCACTTAAAAACTGTTGCATCACTTGAAACCCAAGAGGAATTACACACCCATTTTTACGCGTATCACCAATAAGAACTGCACAAAACTTATCTTTTTTAAGCACCCGGAAACAGGAATCTGCCACCTTCTTTATTTCCGGTAAAAATTCCTTTACTTTGAAGTGAGATAAATCGCCATCTATATCTTCACTATACCGAATGATATTAGCATAAGGTGGGTGTGCGGCAATTAAATCAATACTTTCGTCCATTACACCCTTCAAATCTCGAGCATCACCCAATCTTACTACCACCTTGCCTGGCTTCTTACACTCGAATTTTAGGTGTTTTCGAGTAAATTTAGTAGCTTCGGGGTTAATATCAATCCCGATTCCGTTGCGCCCCAAGAGTGTGGCTTCCACTAAGGTCGTTCCGCTACCGATAAATGGGTCTAAAATCATATCCCCTGGTTTGGAATAGCGCAGGATGATGTTTCTAGGGATAAACGGAGACCAATTACCCCGATATTTAGCATCATGGGTAGCCCAATCGCCGCGTTTCTTAAAACTCCACACGGTATTGGTCTCTAATTCAAAATCTTTCGGTTCTAGGGCTTTTTCTTTTTTCTTCTTTGCCATATTATTTAAACAGTTTGTCCATAATGCCGTCTTCCATGTCTTTAATGCTATATAAATGCGGCAATATATCAAAAGTTTCTTCTAAATTGTTTCGGGCAGAAAGCCAGCCTTTTCCATCAGTAATCCACACAAACGCAAATCCTGGGATATTAGCGGCTTCTAAAGCCAAAGTTTTATAGCTGCGAGCGGTTTCATTAAGTTTGGAACCCCCACCTTTATAAAAGTTCGTTTCTATGCCATAAATCATCTTGGGGGTTTTAACTACAAAATCAAAACGCTTTTCGGCCTTTCCCTGATTAGAAATAGCCGATAAATCAATGCCCCATTTCTTTTGTATTTCACTTATATACATTTCCGGATAATGGGACTTGGACGCATTATCGTCTCCCTTGGAAATACCGGATTTTTGTAAATAGGACTCTACAACGTGTTCCATTAAATGACCGCCACGATTTTTGCGTCCGTTGGAATCTAGGCCCGTTTCTACTCCGGTTGTATAATCTACAAGATTACTTACTAAATGTTGCTGTAAAAGACTAAAAAGACCCGATTTTCGCATAAATTCGGCATATTCTTGTGGAGTGGCGGCAATTTTATCAAACCGATAGATACTAGAGCCTTTTTCATCCGTAATTTCTACTTCTTTTCCGCGTACAGCAAGAAGCAAAGGAACGCATTTTAACACTTCTGGGTATTTCTCTACCAAACGAACAAATTCATTCTCAATATCTGGATGCCCAATAAGTGCATTTAAAATATTTAATTCCACCTTTATAGAATCAATATTCTGATAAACTTTGGGAAAGTCCACGTAATAATCGTAAGTAGCGATAGAAGTTTTGAAATTAGACAACCATGTATTAAAATCACGAGTCATTTGTTTTCTCCTAGAAATTCGCAATCAAAAGTTCTTTGATTTTGCCGCGAGCAGTATCTTTGCAGTTAATCATGCGGGAGGCAAGTACTCTTTCAATGTTAAAGGCACTATATAATTTATCGAAGAAGGAGTCCTTAGGGTTTACATTATGCGGGTCAGAATTGCTCAGTAAGATTTTAGCATGCTTATAATGGACCTTTTCCACATAGTGCGCTAATTCTATTTGCGCATTGTCATCAAATTCTTCTTTTGTGTAGGACGTAAAACTGGCCGTTTGAGTAAGGGGCCGATAAGGTGGGTCAAAATAAACCATGGTTTTTTTATCAATAAAAGCCATAGATTCTTTATAATCCGCATATGCGATTTCTACTTTTTGCAGAAGTTTAGATACTTTGCGCAAGTTATCGGCATCACAAATGAGAGGATTTTTGTAAGAGCCCATTGGCACATTAAACTTACCTTTACGGTTCACACGGTACAATCCGTTAAAGCAAGTATGATTTAAGAAGATAAATAAGGCCGCTTTTTCAATTTTTTGGGATGGTTGTTTAGCTAACAATGTGTTGAATCTATCTCGTTTTTGATAGTAATATGTTTTGCGTTGTGCTTCGTTCTTACTTAAAAATTCTTTTTCAATGCCGGCAAGCTTTTTAAGTAGAGCTTCTACTTGTGTTTTAATCATCACATAGGTATTTATAAGGTCGGCATTGATATCGCTAATGTATGCCTGCTTAACAGGGTAATTAGCAAGAACATGGAAAAGAAGGGCCCCGCCACCCACAAACGGTTCTGCATACTTATCAAAATGAGATAGTTTGGAGATGCGTTTATTGATGTCTTCAAGGAGCTGCGTTTTACCACCAGCCCATTTTAGGAATGGTTTGGCAACAGTTCTTTTGTCAACATAGCGTAAATGCCGGTGGTCGGCAGGTTTGGTCGTATTGGAGGGAATAAGCCACATATTCCCAATACGGCTTAACTTCGGGATACGGTTGTCCTGACAGAACACCAAAACCCGTCGTTGAGAAATATTCCATTTTTCAGCTGCTTCTTTTGTAGTAAGATACCCTTGCATAAAAACCTCAGTTCCTCATATTATAGCTTTTTATTCTAGGTTTGGAATAATAGCAATATCATATCAATTACAAACTTTTTTCTCCATCATTTTTAAGAAAGGAAAATGCTCCAAATTACAAAGTTTATATTTATGTTCTATACACCTATTTTTTCATATCACAATTTTACTTTGCATTCTCGCAATTTTACTCCTTGAAAAAATCTGATATTTTAGAAAAAATTTCCATTTCTATTCTACGAAAAAAACACATATAATTTTTGAGAAAAATCTATTTTTATTCTTGGTGCCCAAAACTTTTCTTAAGTAAGTTTTTCTGTACTCACACTATCGATTACTATGCAAAAACAGTATTATCCTTTTTATGATTTATACAACAAGGGCAACAATAATTCCCTTATTGTTTTCATGACCTCTTCTTCGCGGATATTTCGCTCGTCAATGTACTGGGCACATTGGCCCGCGCTCGGCAAGGTTTGAGCCGATTGATATGTACCTTTGAAATGCTCGTAGCTGTCGTTTAGTTCTTCCATTTCCCATTGAAAATGCGTCTTTTTTAGCGCTTAGGTTAACATATCGCCGCGCTTAAACTCCCACTCCACAGTGGCATACTCACTTTTCTCTGCCATCAAGTCCATATACTCTTTGAATTGACGCATAAATCCAACGCGTACCAGTTCTATTACTTTTTGGATTTGTTCATCTTGCTCATCCGTAATTCGTGGTATGGGTCGGTTTTCGGTTAGTGTTTGGTAGAGCGTTTCCTTTTGTTCTTCATCAAGATTGGAGATGGCATCTTCTACCCCTTGCCAATAGGCATACTCCTGGAATATTTCTTCCCAAAGGTTTTCCAAAATAAATAAGCACGCATAGGTACATAGTAAGTCCGACAGGATAAACGAAGTACCAAACGTCTTCCGTCCGCCGATTTGCTTAAACAAAGCATTTAAATTGAGATCACACTTCATCGGGTCGCACGGCTTGGCAGAAGATATAATCTTATTATGATAGAGGAAGTTATCTATCATTTCTTCCGTCACATAGTCCTCTTTTATCAGGCGACCAATAAAGAGCTCGGCCTTATCCTTGCGCTGCCCCTTTTGGTGGATGCTAAAAAGTAATTTTTGCACCACGTAGTGCTTTATTGGTTCACAGTCTTGCAAAACCCTGTTCTTTGGTAATTTTAGAGCCGTCCGTAAGAGTAATAGACGAGTTTAATTCGCGTTGGATATAGGTGTAAATACCGTTTTTACTGCCCTTGGTTCGTCCTTTGGGGTTACCCCTTTGACCGGGTTTGAATTATGGTGCTTTTAGGTGGCTTGCCATACCCTACTGTGTATTGTTTGGGGGCGGTGACAGGTTCTTCCGCTTGCGCGGTTACTTCTTTTACTTCATTGTCAATCATATACGTCTCCTTTTATGTTTGTATTGTTTCCTTCATAGTCTATCCCTCGTTTTTTAATTTCTTTGCCGATATATGCTTTCGGCAAAACAAAAACAAATTTTAGAACTCGTCCAGAAAAACCCGCAAATCACTTTGGCAGAACTGGCTAAAGCTGTTGGCTTAAAGTCGGTCAGCACCGTGCACGTGCATATCCGCAAACTGATTAAAGAGAACTTTTTGGAGCGTAACGGGCACGCACTGATTGCCACCCATAGACCTGTGGATGAGTTTACCCCTATTCCCTTTTACGGCCTTGCCCAATGCGGGGATACAGACATTTTTGCCGAAGAAAATATACTGGACTATGTGAATATGCCCACCAAGTTTTTGCCAACTCCTACGCAGGATTTGTTTTTCATTAAGGCCAAGGGCGACTCTATGGAGCCGTCTATTAGCGAGGGCGACCTGCTGATGTTCCGTAAAACGAGTGAGTTGCCCCCTGTGGGCAGCGTAGTATTGTGCCGCAAAGCAGACGGGCTTAAAATTAAGCGTTTAGGACGGTATAATACGGAAAATGGCCCCGCCTACCGCTTGGTATCAGACAATAAAGCCAAATACGAACTGTTCCTAGCAGATGATTCCGTCCAGATTTTAGGCAAACTTGTGAGAATGAATTAAAGGATACTATATGACTAAATCAGCACTTGCGATTTTTGAAGATTTCAAAATCCGCCGCCAGTATGACGAAAAAATGGAAACGTGGTATTTTTCTATTGTGGATGTGATTTATGCGCTTACGCAAAGTAATAATCCTAGAAAATATTGGAGTGTCCTAAAAACCCGCTTAAAAAATGAAGGAAATCAAACGGCTACAAATTGTAGCCAGTTGAAATTTACCGCCGAAGATGGAAAAATGCGCCTGACGGATGTAGCTAATCCAGAACAACTTTTGCGCCTTATCCAATCCATTCCCAGCCCCAAGGCCGAGCCTTTTAAGATGTGGCTTGCCAAAGTGGGCTATGAACGCATCCAAGAAACTGCGAACCCTTCTAAGGCACTAGACCACGCGCAACCATTGGGAAGCACAAGGACGCAGCCAAAAGTGGATACAACAGCGCATGATGGGCCAGAAAACCCGCAACAAGCCGACCGATTACTGGCAAGCGCATGGCGTAACCAAATCAGATGATTTTGCCATGCTTACAAACGTTACCCACCAAGAATGGAGTGATTTATCGGTTGCCCAGCACAAAAAGCTCAAAGGGTTAGAACATCAAAAGCTGCGCGAGCACATGAGCGAAGCTGAACTGCTGTTTACGGGGCGTTGGCTGAATTATCTACCCGACAAATAGCGGAAAAGAACCAAGCCGAAGGCGTGCAAGAAAATAAAGAAACCGGGCGCAAAGGCGGCAAGTTAGCCAAGCAAGCACGCTTGCAATTTGAAGAGGCCACCAGAACAAAGGTTGTTACTTCCAAAAGTTCCTTGCCGGACTTTACACCCAAGAAACAAATTAAAAAGAAGTAATGAAGATTTTTCTTTGCTTATATTCAGTCAGAAGAAAATTTAAAATATTTTCATTCTCATTTTAAAGAAAAACTTGACAAAAATAGCTATTTTATAGTAGAATAATTATATAAGCAGTATTTCCGCTGTAAATCAAACCACAATTTATCGTTCCTAGCTACGCCGTCCGGCGTAGGTATTTTGCTTCTCAAAACTTCCGTTATATCACATTAAAAGGAGTCCTAAAATGAAAATAGAAATTCGTCGTAACAATTATTTTCAATCCGATAAGTGGAATACACAGAAAAATCCCGGTCAAAGAGCTTTTATCCATCGTATCCCACCAAAAGATACTCCAACTATAGAAATCTTGTATACAGAACCTCCTAAATACCGTATCAATGGTCAAATTGTTTCCATACCTCTGGGAATGACCCCCAAAGAATATTATGAACACTATATGAAAAGAAGTTTTTACCAAGATAATGAAAGAGAAAAATATTGGTTCACCCCAAAAAATAAAGAGCAAGAGCCTTCGGATTTTGTGAAAGCGAGTAAAGAACCACATCCGCTTCGCAAACAATACTTGGAAAGCCGCCTAAACGAAATTTCTTACCAAGAACGCGCGCAGACTATGCAGGATAATTTTACTACAGCGATGTATGGCAAAAAAGATTACACGGAAGAAAAAAATAATATCATCAACGAATTAAACAGAAATTCCACACAAGAACGCACCAGTCAGCAAAATAAGACTCCTTTAGCCTCCAAAGAAGAAAATTTTACACCCGCACCGCCGGATGAACCGTCTGATTTTGACCGACGTAAAAAACTATGGGAAGAGCAAAACAAATGGGATGAATTTCAAAAATCTCAGCATAAAGGTCAAAGCGTGGTGCGCGCCAACGAACCCAATGCTTTTGAGCGGTTGGGTATTACCGACCCCAAGAATCCTCCGGAAAGTATTTCTGAATTCGATAAAGCCAAACGTGATTTTTACAAATTTCCACAATCAAACGGAACCTCTACGGAAGAATGGAATAAGAAAAACGAAGAATGGCGTAACACTCCGCGCAAAGACAAAGACGGCAACATCCTTGGTTCCCAATTACGCTGCAATACCACTTTTGGCCGTGAATTGTCGAAACTGGGCATTGATGTAGAAAAAGACGCCTCTATGAATGATGTGATTGACTGCATGGATAAATCCGGCGATTGGGCCAATTTGCCTACGGATAAAAAGGGCAATCCTGATCATAAAGAAGCAATTAAATTAGCTAAAGAAGGATATATTGTAGTTGCTACAGAAAAAGGGAAAGAACATGGACACGCCGCAATATTAACGGGAAAAGAAGTGGAATCAGGTACATGGAAAGGCAAAGTACCTGAGGTATATGGAAGCGTTAATGGGAAGCCAGCTAAAGCCGAAGGAATTAGCATTCATTGGCAGGCAAAGGACAAAAATAATATAGAATACAAAGTGTATAGATTCAAAAGACCTATATAAATATCTGTCAGGCAGCCGGATTTTTTCCGGCTGCCAACAGTGAGGGTAATATGAATAAAAAGATACTATGTCTTTTCTATTTTATTTTAATATCTCTGTCTGTTTATGCCAACGACACAGCAGGTACTATTTTGCCAACAGGCGGGGTCGTGTTTGAAAAACAAGACGGTATCAAAATGAAAGTAGAAGCACTTTATATCCGTCCGTACCAAATAGAAGTGAATTATTTGTTTGAAAATACGACAGATAAAGATATTAACACACAAATATTCTTCCCGCTACCGGAAATGCCCGCTGTTGAAGAATACCTAGGAGATGAATCCCATGATTATAAATTCAAATTATGGATTAATGGCAAATCTAAACCCTATCAAACACATTGGACGATTACTCAAAATGATAAAGACATTACCAAAGATGTGTCTATACTATTTTATCACCCGGAAGAAGTGATTACCGACCAAGAACTAGACAGACGCATTGCTATGCTACCCGAAGAAACCCGCAAATCATTACAAGATAACAAAATCGTTGAATGGGATTATTTGGTTGATTGGGATAAAGGAGAATTTCCCGCCTGGATTATGGGTGACCACACCGCGTGGCAAAAACAAATTTCTTATTCTTGGCAGCAAAATTTCCCGGCACACAAGACAGTATCTGTACGCCATACCTATACTCCTACTGCCATTTATAATAATGTGGGCTTTCCCTTTTCCGAATGTATTAACAGAGAGAGTGAACCGTATAAATCATTTGCTTACATACCGGAAAATGAAAATACATACTCCCTAGATCATCTTCAGGCACGCAATTATTTAGAATACATCCTCACTACCGCTAATAATTGGCAAGGGCCGATTGAAAGTTTTAATTTAATCGTGCAAAGTCCGTTCAAATCAGTCGGCTGTTTTGACGGAGAAGCATTTTACGGAGAAGAATATTATACGGTTAATCGCCAAGACTATACCCCGCAATGGGATTTATCTGCGGAATTTCTTGTAAATGGAGTGTTATCCTTTGACCGTACACAAAAAAATACTCCTGTACTTTACCTCATAGACGGACCGGCCACCCTGCGCGAAAAACCCAATGGCAAAATCATCGGCCAACTAGCGGATAAAACCCATGTATGGGGTTGGCCAGAAGAAAAAAAAGACAAATGGTATCCCGTGCGTCAAAATGATTTATCCGGTTACACCCACAAGCAAAACCTGATAAAAGTGTTTTAATTCCCTGCACATTCCCTATTACTCTAAGTAGGGAATTGGAAGTGTTTAGGCAGCTATTTTTCTCAATAGAGCGGGAATTTCAACAAGCCCACAAAATCCAATGGATAAATTTTTCAAATGCCTGTTTTTTGCCTGTTAATTGTCTGATAAACAAGGAATTGTAGAAAAGAACACTCCGTCTAAGAAGCGGCAACCCATTTTAGAGTGGTATTTGTGGAAACGAACAAGGCCCGTTTCCGGGCCTTGTTCTCTAATGAGAAATTTAAGAGGATCCACCTCACGGACTCCACACCTTTTCCTGCCCCTCAAAATCCACCTGTCTTTCCGCCAGATTCATAAACTCGCGCAATGTTAAATTATTCGGATTTTTGTATTTTAAAATATCACCCACTATACGCGGGGATAAATTGCACAATCAAATACCAGGTCAAAAGTCTGCCTGTTCATTCCATTACTCTTTTCCCATTAACAAAAAATCAGCCATTTGACGATATCCATCGCCACGCGGGATATGCTTTTATAGATTTTTCCTTGGTATTCAACGCCATTTTCCAACACTTTTACTTCTATTGGTGTTACCTCAGTAGGTTTTAGTAATAATGCTACCCGGCGCAGGTAAGCAGTTATCGCGTGGCCGGGCAGACACTTTTTAACGGTATTTCTGCAACAGCAATGAACGGACAAACCTGGTACGCTCGTAAATCTTCCGGAGCAAAAATGTCCGTTCCCCGACTACAAGCGTTTCAGTTATAGGACCCACCGAGTGGATAGGTCCTTTGACCCTGTTTTTTATTCCCTTGTTTTCTATATAATATATATATGAAAAAATTAACTGTTTTTTTGATTTTTGTTTTGTCCGCTTGCACGGCAAATCTGGCGTTTGCCCAAGGCAAGTTGGTTGAAGGCGCCGCCAAGGCTAGTGCAAAGGCGGGCGAAGTCGCGGTCAGTTCCGCCGCCAAGGCTGGACGAGCGGTTACCAGCGGAGTAGCCAATGCTATGCCGAAAGTGATGCTCCAACAGGCGAAACTGGCGCAGATTACCGAACAAATTAAAATTTCTACGCCCACGCCCGCACAGACTTCCAAGGCAACGACGTCCCGATTGTCTAGCATTACTGGCACTTTAAAACGCTTAATGGGCAGAACCCCAGCCGTCCAGTTGCCGCCACAAGTTTTGCACACAGATTTATCGTTAGAAATTAATGATTTCTCGGCCTACAAAACCGATTTAAAAACTCTCCCCGCCGAAACCCCGTGGAAAGAAACTCCGCAGGATATGTACCGCGCGTTAAGTTTGCCCGCAGACGGAGCGGCCTTGCGCAACATTATGGAAAACGGACTCCTGTTAAAAGATGTGGGCCAGTTCAGCAACAACAGAACAATGGCTTATGTCAGTGGGGACCCGCGTATGGTCAGAACGGTTTCTTCTATGAAATTTAACTCTTTGGCCAGCAATCCGAACACCGCTGTTTACTATGCTAAACAGCACCACAGCAAAGACATTATCGTCGTGCTTCGCGTACAAGGATTGCCAGAACACGGAAATGTCATACACGTGGGAAGAGATATCCCGGCAGAAAATATTAAAGAAGTTATCGCCGCTTTAAAAATCGGCGTCAGAACCGTATGGTGCCGGATAAAAGCAGAAGAGGACGGCTTTACTCTTAACCCGTATCTGTTTGATGTTTCCGGATTATAGGTCCAAAGACCTATGGTTTTTTAGCCGAGGACCCTTATACTATAAGTAATCCCGAGTAAGGAGTTTTTTATGAAACGCACCCTATTTCTTTTGCCTATTGTTGCCGCATTGCTTTTATCTGCGCCACTTCAAGCGCAAAACTTGGTAAAGGCAAGCAAAGGGGCAGAAAAAGCCACCTCTACCGTCCTAAAAGCCGGTGAGGCGGGGGCCAAATCCGCGGGCAAAGCCGCAGCCGCCGCAAGCACGGTATCCTTTTCCACGCGTTTAGCCCAGCAGTTCCCAGGCGTGGTGGTAAAAGCCTATGAATTAAAAGGGCTTTCTCGTCAGCAAGCCTTGCGCAAAGCCGTGGAATTGGGTGCTAACAAAGCCCAACCCGCTTGGCCCAAATTGCAAACCGACGGATCTATTCACACGCAAACATTTAAAGATTTGACATTGGACGGGTACAAGGGTGCCATTCCCGCTCTGCCGCACCCGAACCGCAACATTTATTTGCACCGCGGTATGGGGCTGACGGAAGAAGGCTTGGTAAAGGTATTACAAAAGGGCGTCCTTTTGGAAGATGCCGGTGGGGCTTCTGACTGGTATAACACCGCTTTGGCGATGGGCGGCCTTGCCTCGCCGGGGATGTCCCAATCGCTATTAGATAAAATGTCCGAAGCCAAAGCCATTAACTTTACGATTGATGCTCAGGAAGCCGCGCACTATGCCCAAAATAACAGTTTTAAAGAAGGCAAAGTGCCTGTGGTGGTAACTACGCACGGTATGCGCGACAAGGACCCGGTGTCCGGCTATTACACGTTTAAAGAAGACATCAAACCCGAACAATTTACAGCGGTAGCGGTCTTGCTCAAAGGGCCTATGGGTTTTCCGCTTTGGTTCCGCGCCAGCCTAGGCCAAGACGGCAAAACGCTTGTCTTAACGCCCTATCAAGTAACAAAAGAATAACTTTTGCCCGGGGTTTTTAGAAGCCCCGGGAATTTTATGCTTTACAGTTTTCCCCCACTTATTAATTCCAAAACCCGCGTACTGGTGGTTGGCAGTATGCCGGGAGCAGCCTCTTTAAAAGCGCAGGAATATTACGCTTACAAATACAACCAATTTTGGAGAATTATTTTTGACCTGTTCGCCGGCGGGCGCATACCCCAAAACTATGAAGATAAAAAACAAGTGTTGCTCGCTAAAAGCATTGGCCTATGGGATGCCTTGGCCGCCTGCCAACGAGAGGGAAGTTTAGACGGGAATATAACGGAACCCACACCCAACGATTTTCCCACTTTATTTAAAAAATATCCCAGCGTACACACCCTATTATTTAACGGGCAGGCCGCGCGGAACCATTTTAAACGCGCCTTTGGCGACGGCGGCAAAATTTGCGTACTACTCCCCTCCACTAGCCCCGCCCATGCGTCGCGCCCTTACGAGGAGAAAAAAATTCTCTGGAAGCAATCCTTTTTGACGGCGTTAAACCGTTCTATGTAGTCCTCCCAACTTTTAAATAGGATAATTTTTTGCTGATTAAGTTTTTTGCTTTTGGTGAGTTCCTTTTTCCGTACGGCCTTGCCGAATACCTCTTTTTGACCGTCCTCAAACCCGCTAAATGCCGCACCAAGGGAAAAAAGGGTCTCCTATTTATTAAGCCAAAGATAGAAAAACCAAACAAAAAGCAACCTTGGCCAATAAAACTGTATGGCTGACCCAAGTTCAACTGGTAGGGTTATTTCAATCAAGCAAATCTAATATTAGTAAGCATATCTTGGAAGAAGGAAATAATCAGTTGTGCGGATTTTCCGAACAACTGCCACTGATAGAAGGGATTATAGTACAAGTTACTACAATTTAGATGTAATCCTAGCCGTAGGTTAATAGGTGCAGGCCGAGCGAGGTACACAATTTCGTATATGGGCTATCCCAAAGAAAGGTGTACACAATATAACACTTTTCGTTATAATATGTACACCTGTTTGGAGATGAACAAAAGTTAAACCGTGCCAAAAAGCGCGTAAATTCAATTTAGTATAGACGGATTTAACTATAAAACTGCCCCGTATTGCGAGCCGTTCGGCACATAAAGCCCAAGAGGAACCCCGCAAGCAAGGGATACCTAACGTGTATGTAATCAACGGCAAGCAATCATAGCAAGGACAGGTCGTTTACAGACAAAACCCCTTTCTAAACCGTTTTTATCACCGCAAACTACCACGGGGGCTTATTTGTGCACAAAAATCACATGATTACAAACATAATTTTTATTGTTTTGATACGTTTTCATCTCTTCATAATGAAAATGTTGGTATGTGGAATTATCTCTAGATACACTCTGTAAATTTTCGTCATACCATCTGCTCCATTCATGGGCCCCATTGCGGTAGAAGGCATTTCTTCCCAAAGAAAGAGGCTTTTCACTCTTTATAAGAATACTAAACTTATCAAAAATTTGATCATATATCCACTGCGCTAGCACTTTATGGAGTCCATCTAGCGTTTTGATAGAAATTTCTGCCTCCGGCACCCACCCTCCATAGAGGGGCCTATAAATGGCCCGCGTATATAACTTGAGGCCGCTAGGCTCTTGAAAGGAGCGAGAAACTTTCCAGGCAGCAGCTAATTCTTTAAAGTCTTTTTGACATTCCGGCGGTGCCTGTATTTTATCAAGATCTACCGCGGCACATTCAGAAAAATCAATTTTGCCTTTAGAGTTTTTGTTTTTCCGTGCGGTTCTTTTGGTTTGCCCCTTACAATAACTCGTTCCGCTCATACATTGGTACAGTTTTTGCAAGCGGACCTTTGAAAGAGTATCCCCGGGATTTGCCACCGCAGATAACTGATTCAACTGCCACGGACTACCCGGCGGGGTATAAGCGTAAACACAAGTAATATTTTTTTTATTTGACGTTCTTGAAACGGACCGGGCATTCTCACCAATCTTAGTATAATAAGCCTCCGACCAAACGATGAAATTTTGTACGGCTGCACGCTCGCCCAACTCGTCCAATTCTATATTTTCAAAAACTTCCCCTTGCAAAGAAGGGGGCGGTAAGGTTTGAGCGAAGCCCTCTTTCGCAGGAACAAGAATTTTTCCGTTTACGATTGGATACTGAGCCGCTTTTGCTTTCAGGTTTTCCGGCACATATGTTTCCGGCACTTCCACATACGTGAGCAACTCCAACTGGTCTTGAAATTGCTTGTAGTACAAGGGAGAAAAGGCATCAGAAACGGTATGAGCAGCGCCAACAATGACCAAGATTCCCCCGCTGACAAGCAGGCTTTCCGGCGCGCTGGCCTTCGCCAAAGAAATAAATTCTTTGCTTTTAATCGTTTTGTCCAACACTATGGAAAGAGCTACCGTAGCATAGGCTTCTTTATTTTTTTCCACAGGAAGAAGCAGTTGGCCTTTCACATACGGGAATACCCGGTTACCCAAGAGTTCAAGCCGTACGGTTTCCTTCGGATTGCCGGTTTTGCCGGTCCGCAAGGCTTCAAGAATAGCAACGGCTTCTTGCGGGTAATAACTGAATTTTCCTTCGTAAAAATCCTTATAATCGTCATTATAGGCATAAGCGGCAGCTACGGTAGCGGCCAAAAATCGGAATGGCTTGGAATACTTAGGGTTGGTAACATAATCCATCAACTTGGTTTGCTCGGCAGGGAACAAACTTTCCGCATAATATGCCAACACCAACCGCACAAAGCGGGGCGGTATATAGTTGATATGTTTTTTGTTAAAAGAGGCGTTTTCGGCCATAAAAGTTAACAAGGGCCTAAAATCACGACGTTCTTTTAACATATTATTTAGAATTTGAACATCAAAAACAAAATCTTTTTCTTCTAAGTTGGAATCTTGTTCAAACAAAAATACGCTTTCCAAATGGCTTACATCAAACGCGGGAACAATTCCCCCGTCTTTCCCGCCGGATAAACCCGCCGTCAACTCGCCGGGAGCTCTTTTCTTTCCCCAAAAAGGGTCCACTTCCTTTTGGGCTAACTTTAACTCTACTTTTTTATGCAAGACGTCATCAGTTAATTTAGCGAACTTAAACACAGGCTTTTTCCCGACAATTTCCGCTTGGGTGGATCTTACTTCTACCTTTTTTCCTTTTTCAAGGAACATAAAACCATCACTCCGCACCAAACCGTATGTGCCTTTTGCGTCCGCCAACTGCGCAAGACTTTTGTATAAATCCATAAAATGAGGGGATTTTTCTTTTGCTCTATCCCCTGTTAAATAAACATACTGCTCCATAATATTGTAAAAGGCGGGAACAAGCACTTTTTTTAATTGTTCTTTCTCGTTTTGACTCAGGTTCCCCCGTTCCACTCGCGTGGCTAATATCCGTACACATTGGGGCCTAAACCATTGGGTACTTTTAGGGTCGGTCAACATAGTCTGAATATTGCAAGACGCATATTCTGCATCCGAGTTTTTTCCGGCAGAATGATTAGACGCATAAGTATTTATGCAGGTAGCAAAAAAAACTACCAGTAAAATAAATAGTTTTTTCATAATAGAGAATTCCTTATTCTTATTGTAATGGTTATAATACAGGATGTCAATAGGAGGGCCACCCGGCCTACCTCTGCCACAAACTCGCTTTTTGCGCTTTTTATAATATCTACCATTAAAACGGGTTCTATTTTCCCCCCGCATACTACAGGGAGAGAAGTTTGCTTGTGCGCACAAAAAAACCACGCTTTCGCGTGGTTTCTAAAAGTGCGCCCAACAGGAATCGAACTTGTATCTTCAGCTCCGCAGGCTGACACTCTATCCATTGAGCTATGGGCGCTTAAATCGGATTTTGTTTCGCGGATTAATTACTACCTAATTATTTTAACATTTTTGTTTGTAGTTTTCAACGGGTTTTATAAAAACTTATTTCTCCGTCGTAAATCTATATATGTATTATATCATTTTCTTTTCGCATAAACACTCCAAACTGCTATAATAACAGTATGAACGAAGCAAAAACAGGTACCTATGTGTACGATAAAAAATTAGGAAAAGTCGTAAAAGTATCCGACCGTGTTCCGTCGGTAAAAAAATCCGCAGGCCACATTTGCGGCGGATGCTGTGGCTGTTGCCACGGGAATAATGACTAATTTCCAGCCATCAGTGGGAGCCTTATTTGCACAAGCCTTGCAGGGGCTTGCGGATGTTTTGCGCAAAGTTTTTCTGCCACATCTAGCCGCCGGGCTAGGGCTGTTTATTATATCGGTTTACAGTATTTATTCATTTATTTTGGCACCTGCGCATCTCCCCCCTCCGGCGGAGTTTATTCTCGTCGGCGCGCTCTTTTTGGGCTACGGTTTAGCCGCCTTTGCTTATTCCTTTATTACCGCGTGCGCGTTTGCTCTGCGCATCGCTTGTGCTACTTGGGAAGAATTTATTGATAATACGCTGGACCAAGTTAAACAAGCCGCCGCCCATAAAATTGACGATATGAACGAAAGTCTCGCAAAAGACCAGGCTAAGGTAATTATATCCGGCAGTGTGCGGGAGGTGTTTGGCGAATTTAACCAAGGGCGCAAAACCTCTTTCGGGCGCGCTTTAACACGGCTTTTGTTAGGGGTAACTTCGCTGGCGATGCGTTCTGTACTGCTTTCCCGCTTGGTTAAAATTTCAGGTCAAACGGTGCAACTGGGAAAATTATTTGCAGGAAGGGCTACCTTGGTGGGCGCGATTTTTCTTAATTTGCGTTTATTTTCCACCTTACTTTTGATATTCTTATATATATTGGGCATAGTGGCCCTTATACTTAATTTTTTACTTGTGTTTTGGTTAAAATAATATGATTCAAAAATATTTACTGCTACTTCTTTTTTCGTTTATTTCCCTTTCAGCCTCGGCGGAAACGGGCTTGCAGTTATTAAACCGCGCCAAACAACAAACGGACCCCGCCGCACAAATTAAATTGTTAAATAAGGCCATTTCCAAAGCACCCAAACTGGCGGATGCTTATCACTACCGCGCCGATGCGTATTTGGCAAGCGGTAAAATCAACCAAGCCTTGGCCGACTATTCCAAAACGGTATCGCTCCGCCCCAAGGATCCTTTCCGCTATTATGCCCGGGGATTGGCCTATATGCAGGCAGGGCGGGCGTCGCTCGCACAAACAGACCTGACGAAAGCCATTTCGTTAAAACCTGCCCACCGGGATTTTTACTTAGCGCGCGCTCGGGCCAACACGGCCCTAAACAAGTACGAACTGGCTCTTGCAGATTATAAAAAATATTTGGGCAAGCGCACCCCGTCCGTAACGCTGGGGCGCGAATTAATCCCGGTGTATTTAGGAGCATACCGCTATCCGGCGGCAGAAAAGTTGATATCTGCCCAGCAGGCGGCAGGTAACGATTCGGCTGATTTACACTATTGGCAGGGGCGCATTTTTTCCGGACAAGGCCGGTTAGACGAGGCTGTTTCCGCTTACAGCAAGGCAATCAACCGCGACGAAGCCTATGCTTCTGCGTATCGCTACCGGGCAGGAGCATTTAAAGATATGGGTGATTTTGAAGCCTCTCTGGCGGACTATACCACCCTTTTAAAATTACAGCCCGAAGCAATCTTTTTTAATCGCCGGGGGCTTGTCTATGAAGAAATGAAAGATTTTAAACACGCGGCCGAAGATTATTCCCGCGCCATAGAACTTTCGCCCAAATGGGCTATTCCGTACAACAACCGCGGCTTTGTAAAAATGCAACTTAAAGATTGGAACGGTGCCAAGACGGATTTGGAAACCGCTATCCGTTTGGACGGAACAAGCCCGACCCCGTATGTAAACCTGGCAGGCGTATATTGGATAGCCAAAAAAGACCGCAAAAATATGTTTGATAATTTGGATAAAGCAGTGCGGCGCAACTTTAAAAATTTTGACTCACTTTACGATGAGGACCAAAAGGGCTGGATGTTTAAAAACATTAATAAAACCGCCGAGTTCCGCGCAGTTTTATATAAATAAGTATTTGGCAAACAGCCCCGGGAAAATGCCCGGGGCTGTTTTATCTCCGCTGAAAAACCGGCTTAACGCTTCAACTTGGCGCACAGTTCCGCTAAGCCCGAAGAGATATCCTCCTTTTGCACGATTACCCCCTCCGGCACCGTTAAATTAACGGGTGCAAAATTCCATATGGCTTTAATACCGGCCGCCACCAATGTATCCGTAATGCCTTGGGCAGCCTCGGCAGGAACTGTCAAAATGGCTATCTTTAAATTTTCCCGCTCAATAATACTGGCCAGTTGCGCGGTGTGATACACGCGCACACCGTGCAGGAAATTACCCACTATTTCCGGATGCGTATCAAACGCCGCTACAATTTCAAGGCCGTGGTTTTTAAACCCGGCAAACCCCAACAGAGCCGACCCCAAATGCCCCGCACCCACCAGAAAAGCCTTGTTTAGATTATTCCAGCCTAAAAACTTTTCAATAACCGCTATGGTCCCTGCAACCTTAAACCCCGCACGCAGTTTACTGGGTGCGCCGACAGCCTGTAAATCTTTTTTAATCACAATCGGCAGCAGTTGCGTTTCCTCTGCCAAAGTGGTGGAAGAAACCAATTCCCGCCCGTAAGTATGCAAGTTGTAAAAAATACGCAGGTATTGGGGCAGGCGGCGTATGGTTTGGGCACTAATCTCTTTTTTGCGGTGAAAAAGGCTCATAAATAAAATTTCTCCGTCGTAAGTTACTGGATATCTTGATATCTATGTTATCTTTTTTAAATTGTTTCTGTCAAGCCTTAAAGAAAGCCTTTCCAGAGGTATTATTGACTTTAAATTCCCCAAAAGTTAAAATATAGATAACGAAATATCTATAACAGGTATTTTAAACACTTAAAGGAGAATAAAAAATTATGGCGGAAAAGAAAGTTGCCGCTGCTCCGGCTGTTGCCACTCCCGAAGAAATGGAACATTTGACCCAGGTCGTGGATAAGGTAAAAGCCGCCCAGCGCATTTATGCTACTTATACGCAAGAACAGGTGGACAAGATTTTCCGCGCGGCCGCTATTGCCGCTGCGCAACAACGTATTCCGTTAGCCAAAATGGCTGTGGAAGAAACCGGTATGGGTGTAATGGAAGACAAGGTAATCAAAAACCAATTCGCTTCCGAATACATTTATAACCAATACAAAGATACCAAAACCTGCGGCGTTCTGTCCGACGACGACGCCTTCGGTTACCGCAAAGTGGCGGAACCTATCGGCGTAATTGCCGGTGTCGTTCCCACCACCAACCCGACGGCTACCGCCATTTTTAAAAGTCTTTTGGCTTTAAAAACCCGCAACGGTATCGTTTTTTCTCCGCACCCGCGCGCTAAAAAATGCACCATCGCCGCGGCCAAAATTGTATTAGATGCGGCGGTAGAAGCCGGCGCGCCGAAAGACATCATTGGTTGGATTGAAAACCCGACAATGCCGCTTTCCAACGCTTTAATGCACCACCCGCACATTAACCTGATTCTCGCCACCGGCGGCCCCGGTATGGTAAAAGCCGCGTATTCCTCCGGCAAACCGGCCTTGGGCGTAGGCGCGGGCAACACCCCGGCCGTCATTGATGCCACCGCCAATATCAAAATGGCCGTCAGTTCTATTATTATGAGCAAAACCTTTGATAACGGTATGATTTGCGCCAGCGAACAGTCCGTAGTGGTGGAAGAACCCGTTTACGACCAGGTCAAAGCGGAATTTATCGCCCGTGGCTGCCATTTTGTAACGGGCAAAGACCGCAAAAAATTGGCTGAAACCATTGTGGTAAACGGCAAACTTAACTCCGGCATTGTGGGACAGTCCGCTATGAAAATCGCCGAAATGGCCGGTATTAAAGTTCCTGCCGGAACCAAAATTTTAATCGCCGAAGCCAGCGAAGTAAACGACGAAGAAGTCTTTGCGCGTGAAAAACTCTCCCCGGTGTTGGCCTTCTACCGCGCCAAAGATTTTAACCACGCGGTTGAACTCGCCCGCGATTTGATTCTCTACGGCGGAGCAGGCCACACCTCGGTACTTTATACCGACGAATCCAACGAAGAACACATTGACATCTTTAAGGATATGCCCACTGCCCGCACGCTGATTAATATTCCCTCCTCCCAGGGTGCTATCGGCGACGTGTACAATTTCAAACTCGCTCCGTCTTTGACGTTGGGCTGCGGCTCTTGGGGCGGCAACTCCGTCAGCGAAAACATTGGGGTAAAACATCTTATGAACGTGAAATCCGTCGCGGAACGCCGCGAAAATATGTACTGGTACAAAGTACCGCACAAAATTTATTTTAAACGCGGTGCGCTCTCGCAAGCCTTGGCCGAACTGGCCGGGAAACAACGTGCGTACATCATTACGGATAAAACGATGGAACAGTTGGGCCACGTTCGCGCCGTTGCGGACGTTTTGGAAAGCCTGAACATCAAGTTCCGCGTATTTTCCAACGTACTGCCGGACCCGAACATTGCCAACGTAAACGAAGCCTTGGCTATTGCCAACTCCTGGCAGCCGGACATCATCATCGGCCTCGGCGGCGGTTCCGCTATGGACGAAGCAAAAATGGTATGGCTGCTTTACGAAAACCCGGACACCAGTTTTGAAGATATCGCTATGCGCTTTATGGATATCCGCAAACGCATTTACGCGGCTCCGCCCTTGGGCAAAAAAGCCACGATGGTTGCTATCCCGACTACGTCCGGCACCGGCTCCGAAGTTACGCCGTTTACCATTATTACCGACGAAAAAACCGGCACCAAATACGCTATTACGGACTATGCTTTAACGCCCGATATGGCTATCATTGACCCGGAATTTGTACTCGGTATGCCCAAAAAACTGACGGCTTGGTCCGGCTTGGACGTATTGACTCACGCGATTGAAGCCTACACCTCCGTCTATTCCACGAACTTTACGGAAGGGCAAGCCTTAGAAGCGATGCGCTTGGTATTCAAATATTTGGAAAAATCTTATACCTTGGGTGCCAAAGACGTAAATGCCCGCGAAAAAATGCACTACGCGGCCACCATTGCCGGTATGGCTTTTGCCAACGCCTTCTTGGGCTTGTGCCACTCTATGGCGCATAAATTGGGTGCTATGTACCACGTTCCGCACGGTTTGGCCAACGCGCTCCTGCTCACTTATGTAATTGAGTTCAACGCCACGGATAAACCGACCAAACAGGGCTTGTTCCCGCAATACAAATACCCGTTTGTGAAGGGCCGCTATGCCAAGATTGTGGACTTCTTACTCCCCCATAACAATATGGGTGATGACAAAGATGCCAAAGTGGAAAAATTGATTGAGATGATTACGGACCTCAAAAACAGATTGGATATTCCGAAATCGCTCAAAGAATACGGCATCCCGGAAAAGGAATTCTTGGATAACTTGGATAAACTTTCCGAATTGGCCTTTGACGACCAGTGCACCGGCGGCAACGCGCGCTATCCGCTTATCAGCGAAATTAAGGACCTGTATCTGAAAGCGTACTACGGCGAACCCGTCAAACACAAAGCCGACTAATGGCTTAACTGAATTGAAAAACAGCCCCGGACATTTTTGTCCGGGGCTGTTTTTATACTTCTCTTACATTTATAAATACAACAATTTAAAACCAATACTTATGCTCCAATCTTTCGTTTTCCAATTTCCCGAACCGTGCGTACTGGCATTGGCATAAAAGGCCGTACCGTCATTAACCAACGTACCCACCTCCACCTCGGGGATAAACTCCGCCAGTCCGCTGTGTTCATAGTCCATATAATAATACAGGTTTGTCAGCACCCACCACTCATTAGGCGAGGTGTACCCCACATTCAGGCGCACACGGCCCATATTGATATCGTCGCGTGCGTGGTCCCCCACCACAGAAATATAATACTTATATCCCAAGGCCGCATAAGCACCGTCAAAAAATTTACGCAAAATAAACACGGACGGGCTGGCCTGCAACTTACCTGTCCCCAAGCGTTTATCGGTAGCCGTGGGCACAAACATTTCCATTTTTACGCCATAACCAAACTCGCCGTCCGCCTGCGGATTCAGCCACGACATACTGACAAGCGCATCACCCAAACCGCTAACCGATTTTTCCGGTGATTCATAACGCGCAAGCGGTACTTCCACCCCCCAGTTATACCGCGGGTTAATCACACGGTATGTCTTTAAGGTAACTTGGCTGGACGAAATACCTGCGCTGTCGTCAATGGTGGTAAGCGAGGGATTAACTTCAAAAGTAGTAATATTTTCCGTCGGCACCACGCCATAATGGTAAGACCGTTGGATTTGAGCGGCCGCCGGGCCTGCAAGTAACGCACAGCATAACACAAGTATCCATTTTTTCATATATATTTTCTCCCTCCTTTTACTTTAATGGTATTTTATTAAAATTCAAGTTCTTTGTCTTTTCCGCAGCGGCAGAAAGAAGTAAAAAGCGCGCGCCCGTCTGCAAGGTGTAGGCCGTTACTGTTCCGCCGTACATATGCAAAAAAGAATCCTTGCCGAAAAATAGGTCTTCCCCTTCGCCAAAATGCGCCCGCCCGCCAAACACATATACCAAGGTATTATTTTCGGGCGGAACCGGATAAGTAAACGCGGCACCCGGCGACAAGGTAATATCCAACATTAAACTTTCCCCACACGAGGGGGTAAAAGGCCCGGTTTTGCCCTCAAAACTACCGCAGAGCACGCGGACATCTGCTCCGTGGTATCCAACCACCAAAGGGACATTTTCGCTCTCTGTCTGCAAGTTTTGAGGCTTTTTGGATATATCAGCGGAGGCAAGCCACAGTTCCGCATTTAAAACATAAACGGTTTTGGCCGGGGTACGGCGTGTAAGCCCGCCTATGGTATTTATCCAGCGGGAAACACCCCCTTGGCCGGCTAATTCGTCTAGCAGTTCGGCTTCTTCGCTTGGCCCGGTTACCAAATAGTTTAAACGGTCCATACCCGCTACCGCTGAGGGCGGCAAGATATCGGACCGCTCAAAATCTGGACTGCAATAGCAAACGGCAAGCCAACAAAACGGCAGCATAGCCCCGGCATTACGGCGGTCAATCAGACGGCGGATAACCAAACAAGGCCCGACAGGGGCTTTTTTCCACATTGTTTTCGTTTTTAGCGCAGTTGTCATTTTGTCCTCCCATAAACAAACAGACCGGGTATCTACTCATATTCTACCCGAATCAAGTACATTTTAAACGTGCGGAAATGGGTTAGTTGCCCTGCGGGCGGCTACTCTATGCGCTAGGTGGCGATTAGTTAGGCGACACACTTTTTGCATTGTCGCAAGCAAACGAAAGGACAACAATAAATACAACAAAGTCGTCATAAAAATTGGGGGTCATTCTGAACTTGTTTCAGAATCTACCTTATGGGTTGTTAAAAACAACGGCAACAACTAACTACACAAGCAGTAGATCCTGAAATAAATTCAGGATGACCTTCTTATTTGAATAACGACAGATCCCGTTAAAGACTCTACGGGATGACGGCACTCTGCGGGCGGCTTTCTTGCCCCGGAACGACAACAACAAAAAACCCGGGGGAGTATTATAAAATACTCTCCCGGGAAAAATAAAAATTAACTACTGCTTTATTTAACGGTGAAGCCGGAACCCGCAAACGATTTGCACAAGTCCGCGGCGGTGGAGCCGGTCGGCGTGCAAGTGCGCAAGGTGGCAACGTCATTGTAGTTATTGAAGAACGTCAATACATACTTTTCGGACCCGCCCAAATTGCGTGTGGCTTCCACACGGTCGCCATTGGACAAATCGTATGCAAACAAACTAGTGGTATATTGGTTTCCTGCCGCATTCCAAGACCCACCCGAAAGTTTAATATCCAGGTCATAGCGCGTTTTGGGCAAATCATTGGGGCGTTCGTTCAAGGCGCGGTTCATCGCATCCACAATCGCCCGTCCGTTTACAAACGCTTCGGAAGCGCGGCTCTTTTCCACCGCCACTTCATATTGCGGCAACGCAATAGCCGACAACACACCGATAATCAGCACCACTACCAAGAGTTCAATTAACGTAAAACCTCTGTTCATAAAATCCTCCTAAAAGGGATAACTACGGATATAGTATAAAATACCCGGCGCAAAAATACAAGTTTTTTCGGCGTATTTCTATATAGAACGCGGGCAAAATTTGCTATGATATGGGTATGCAGAAAATCATTAAAATAGGTAATTACAAGATTTCCAACACTTTACCCTTGGCATTTATGGCCGGGACGTGCGTGATTGAAAGCGAAACGCACTATATAGATACCGCCAAAAAACTCAAAGCCATTATCGCCAAGACAAAACACCCCTTTATTTTAAAAGCCTCCTTTGACAAGGCAAACCGCACCTCGGTAGATGCGTATCGCGGGCCGGGGCTTGCCAAGGGACTTGAAATTTTAGCCAAAGCCAAAAAAATTACCGGCCTTCCGCTCGTGGTAGATGTCCACGAACCGTGGCAGGCCGAAGAAGTGGCCCAAGTAGCCGATATTTTGCAAATTCCGGCGTTCCTGTGCCGCCAAACCGATTTGGTATTGGCCTGCGCCGATACGGGCAAAGCCGTCAATGTAAAGAAAGGCCAATTCTTGGCCCCGGCGGCAATGGAACAGGTTATCAAAAAAATTGAATCCCGCGGCAACCACAAAATTTTACTTACCGAACGCGGAGCCAGTTTCGGCTACGGAGATTTAGTCGTGGATATGCGTTCGTTGGAAGTTATGAAACAGTTTGGCTATCCTGTTATTTTTGACGCGACCCACTCCGTGCAAAAGCCCGGAGCATTAGGCTCTGCCACGGGCGGCAACCGCCAATTAGCCCCCGTACTGGCCAAAGCGGCAACCGCACTTGGAATTGCGGGTGTATTTT
>UQJU01000017.1 GCA_900541355.1 Candidatus Avelusimicrobium fimicolum
CCACCGCTACGGACGATTTCTTTTCGGCTGATTCTCGGTACAGTTCTCCCGCGCGCAAAATACAGCGGTCCGTACCTTCCATCCCTTCCACGGCGATTACGGCATTTTGGCTGACCACGCAGGTAAGCCCAATGTCCAAAGCCGCAATGGCTTTGGCGGTTTTATAGCCAAATTCCGCCGCCTGTTGTTCCTCCTCGGTTGGTTTTCTGGCGGACAAAACGCCTTTTTGTGGCATAAAATCTTCTAAAAACAGGGCCGAGTGTTCAAATTCAATGCCGTCCTTTTTAAATTCGTCCATTACGCGGGAGAGGATATTTTTGGTTTGCATATTCTTTAAGGAAGCCAAAAACTTCGCCCCGCGTAAATCAGGCATTAAATTAGTAAAAATAGAGGTATGTTGCACGCGCCCGGCCATAATCACGCGGGTTACGCCGTGTTCTTTAAAAAAACGGATTCCCGCGCCCAACTGTCCCAGGCGGAAAGCCCGGAACACTTTGGCGCAGGTTTTATAATCGTTTTCTTTGGCGTTGCCTTTTGCACCGGCTACATAAACTTCATAGCCCTTTGCGGTTGCTTTTTGGGCAATGTAAACGGGCATTTTGCCTTCGCCGGCGATAAGGCCTATTTTATTAGTCATCATCGTGCAGTTTGGTTTTGGCTGTGGCTACACCGCGCGGGGAAGTTTTGCAAAAATCAATGATATGCTGTACTTCCTTGCAGGGGTGGGTGGCTTCCAATTCTGCCATAGCATCTTGCAGGCGTTTGCCGCTTCTGAACAAGGCTTTATAGGCACGTTTGATTTCCATAATGGTTTCGCGCGAAAGGCCTCCGCGGCGCATCCCGACAAGATTCAACCCGACCAAGCGGGCGCGCTGGCCTTGGGCAATACAATAGGGCGGAATATCCAGCGGCAGCATCGCCCCGCCGGAGAGCATAGCCATTGTGCCCACGCGGACAAACTGGTGGATTCCCACCATACCGGACATTACCACGCGGTCCTCTACTTGGACGTGTCCCGCAATTCCCGTGCTGTTGGCTACGATAATGTGGTCGCCCAGGCGGCAATCGTGCGCAACGTGGGAGTTAGCCATTAACAGGCAGTAATTGCCGATAGTGGTTGGCTTTTCCAAGTTTGTGGAGCGGTGGATGGTTACGCACTCGCGGATTTGGTTGTAATCGCCCATTTGCACGCGGGTTGGTTCATCTTTATAAGATAAATCTTGCGGTTTTACACCGATAAAGGCACTGGCAATAATATCGTTGCCGTCGCCCATCGTTGTATTTTCAATTACGCAGAACGGACCGATTTTGTTATTTTTACCGATGATGACGCCCTTGCCGATGACGGTGTAGGGGCCGATATGGGTAGAGGGATCAATTTGGGCGGAGGGGTCAATTACCGCCGTAGGGTGTATGTTAGACATTGGGAATTTCTCCTAGAATAAAATTAAGGGTGGCCTGCGTGCACAGTTTGCCGTTAACGTAGGCTTCTGCATAGATTTTGGAAATTTTGCCCAGACGCAAGATTTCAATTGGCATTTCCAGCGTATCGCCGGGTTGTACCATCCCGCGGAATTTGGCATTTTCAATGCTTAAAAAGAGCGGAAGGCCGCCTTTTCCTTGCGTAATATAGCCCATAATGGCCCCGCCAAACGCTTGGGACATACTTTCCACTACCAATACGCCCGGCATAACCGGTCTGGCGGGAAAGTGTCCTTTAAAGTAATACTCGTCGGGGCGTACAAAGTGCTTGCCGAGATATTTCTTTTTTTCTTCCAATACTTTTACTTCATCCACAAGCAGAAAAGGCTCGCGGTGCGGAATATTCTTTTTAATGCGTTCCTGGTCGTAAACCTCTACGGCGGGAAGTGTTAAAAAGTCCTTTAAACTAGCGGATTTAACGCTCATTTGTCCTCCGAATTAGCCAAGAGAATCTTGGCGAAAATTACATTGTGTTTGTGCCCGCCGCAGGTACAGGTAATTTTAAGCGGCGGCAGTTTGCGCCCGGTTAAACACAGGTCGCCCACCATATCCAAAATTTTGTGGCGGACAAGTTCGTCCGGGTAGCGCAGTTCGTTGATAAATTTATCTTTGCCGACAATGACGGCATTTTCCAAATTTCCGCCTTTTGCCAGGCCGTGCGCCTTTAAAAAGGCCAGTTCTTCTTCAAAGCCGAAGGTGCGTGCGCGGGCAATTTCTTGGATATAATTGTCCGGTGTAAATTCCAAAGTAAATTCTTGGTGGCTGACCAGCGGGTGTTTGTGCAAAAAGACAAAGGTAAAAGTTAATTTGTCTGCTGGCTCGGCCGAATAGGCAATACGTCCGCTTGTATAAGTGATTTTTTGCTTAATGTTTAACAGCGGTTGCTCGGCGGGCAAGTCCTTTAAGCCCGCTTTTAAAAGGGCCTCTACATATACGTCGCTTGCTCCGTCGGTTACCGGCGGTTCTGGGCCGTCCATTTCTACGGTAACGTCTGTCAGCCCCAAAGCGTGCAAGGCAGACATAACGTGTTCCACCGTCCAAACTTCGGCAGTTTCGTTTTTTAAATTGGTACCGCGTAAGGTGGAACTGACGTTTTGGGCCAAGGCGGCAATGGGTTTGGCACCGGGGATATCGGTGCGTAAAAAGGTAATGCCGTTGTCTGCGGGCTTAAACGTAAGTGTGGCGGGTACGCCCGTGTGTAAGCCGTTGCCTGTTACAACGGCGGTGGCAGAAAGGGTTTTTCTCATATTATAATCCTAACAATTTTTTTAGTTTTCCGAAAAACGATAAGTTTTTGGTTTCTTCCAACTGCTTTTTAAAAGTTCTAAATTCTTTGTGCATTTCGGGCAGTTTGCGCAAAATAGCCTGCAATTTGAAAGCCTCGCGTTGGGGCATAGCCGGATAGCCGAAATAGGTTTGTCCGGCGGGAATAGATGTCATTACGCCGGATTGTGCGCCGACCTGGGCGCGGTCGCCGATGGACATATGTCCGGCCAGCCCCACTTGGCCTGCCAAAATGACCCCGTTGCCGATTTCCGTTGTGCCGGCCACCCCGACTTGGGCACACATAATACTGCTCATCCCCACGTGTACGTTGTGTCCGATTTGGACGAGGTTGTCAATTTTGCTATTGTCGCCAATGACCGTGCTGGAAATTTTGGCGCGGTCAATGCAGGTATTGGACTGCACTTCTACATCGTTGCCCAAAACCACATTGCCGATTTGCGGGATTTTTTGGTGGCGTCCGTCGTGAAATGTAAACCCGAAGCCGTCCGAGCCGATTTTAGCCCCGGCCTGCAAAATAACGTAATCTTTCAGTACGCACTCCTCGCGGATAACGACCTGCGGGTAAATGTAGCAGTTCTTGCCGACGGATACATTTTTGCCAATGTAACATTGCGGGAAAATAACGGTATTGTCGCCGATTTGCGCACCGTCCTCAATAACGGTATAAGCCCCGACAGAAACATTTGCCCCCAGTTTGGCAGACCCGCTGATAACGGCGGTGGGGTGGATGCCGGATGTATGTTTTTGTTTTTGGGCATCGGCATATTTCATTAAAAGAATAAAGGTCCATTCGGGATTTTTAGCATATAAAAGCGCCCCGTTGAAAGAAATATCCTGCCCTTTGGCGCTTTCGGGTACGATAAGGGCGGAGGCTTTTAAATCTTTCAGCAGGTCTGCTTTTTCCAAAGAAGTTAAATAACAAAGTCCTCCTTCGTGTGCTTCTTCCAGCGAACAAAGGGCGGTAATGGCGGTATCCGGCTTGGAAACGTCTTGTGTTCCGGTAATCTTAGCCGCTTCGGCTACGGTTAATTTCAACATATAAAAACCTCTACTTTCCGCGGTGGCGGTATTTTTTTGCCTTTTTCAGGCGGGAGATAAAATCCTTGGTAACGTTTACCGGGCGGTCTCCGTATAAAATTTCGTCTTTGCGGACCACTGCACCGATATTACGCTTTTTGGCGAAGGATTTTATTTCCGTGTAAATGTCTTGCAAAATTGCGTTTACTTCTTTCTTTTCCAACTTTAAAATTTCTTCGCGCGTGGTATATTTATAATTATCAATAAAAAAGCCGCGCTCCGCAATAATTTTTTTATTGGAAGCAATACGCGCCGTCAAATCGTCCAGTTCCGCAGGCGAGTTTAAGGGACTGGTGGATAAAATTTCTGCACCCGAAAAAGTCAGGCGGTTTAACAAGTTGCCCAATACCAGAGAGTCCGCACTTTCTTGAATCTGCGGCTGTAATTTTGTGGGTTCCACTACAATACGCTCATAAAACGGTTTTAACTCGCGCAACTGTGCCGCTAAACGGTCGTTTTCGGCGGTCAAAACATTTATTAACTGCCGCGCGCCTTGCACTTCGTTTTCTTTGGATAAAATTTTTAAACGGATTTGCTCTTTAACGGCAATCGTGCGCGGATGTTCGTTAAAGGCCTCGTCAATATCAATAAAGGCCACCGTTAAGCATTTTTGCATTTCTTTGGGCTGTTCCTCTGCCGGCTCGTCCTGTACGGAGGGGGAGAGAGGGGCTTCTTTATCGGCGGCGGCTGCCATTTGCTCGGCGGTCATTGGCTGTTCGGGGGCATTGGTCCCCGTGTGTGTATCGGCTTGTGCAAAGGCTTCGCTCTTGGTTTCCTCCGGCAGAATAATTTTGTCGGAGGATGGGGCCGGTTGGGCGGTTTCTTGTGCGGATTTGGCTAAAATAGAGGCCACGGCGGCGGCTTCTTTATCCGTCAAAGCAGGCTCTTTCTCCGGTGCGTTTTGCGCTTGGAGAAGTCCTGTCAGACAAGAAACCAGTAGAAACAGCCAAACTTTTTTCATACACTCCTTACATCATATTGGAAATATTGAAATAGAAATGCGACCTGTCTTGGTTCGCGGCGTGATTCAAACCGTAGCCCCAGTCAATACGGATAGGCAACGACGGCGTAGTAAAGCGTAACCCTACCCCTACACCCGCTTTAAATTGGTTGCGGTCCGGCCCTAAGGAAAAGTCCAACTCGCTAAATTTGTTCCACGAGTTGCCCATATCAAAGAAGAAGGCAAATTGAGCCATATTTCTTCTGCCTTCGCGCGCAATCGGGAAGCGCAACTCGGCGTTCATTACATAATACATATCGCCGCCGTATTCGGGGCCGATTTCGCCCGCGCGTTCGTACCCGCGAATCGTATCCGCGCCGCCCAAGAAGAATTTTTCATAAGGCGGTACTTCCGTGGTGCGCCCATAGGCTTGCACGGAGCCGAATTTATTAGATAATACAAAGACAATCGGGTAATTCCCGCCTACGTTAAGAACCGTGTAGTTGAAAATGGAGCGGGCATTTAAGTACCACAAATCCAGGTCTCCGCCAATTGGGCCGCCCGCTAAGGCCAGGCCCAAGGAGTTGCGCCAGCCCTGCGTGGGGTCCCACATATTGTCGCGGGTATCTACGGCGAAATCCGCGCTGAGGGTGGAAAGATTGGTTTTGCCCTTTTCCAAATAACTGTCGTCGCCGGGGTTGGATTGCGGCGGTTGGAAGCGTTGGTCAATATCGTAAATATCAATGTTTTCAAACGAATAACCAAAGGACAACTGGTAAATATCATCATTAAAACGCGGGCCGACTTTTACCCGTCCGCCGATACGTTTTTCCGTATAGGCCTGGTTTTCATCGGAGAACGAGCGGTAGCGGCGGGTGTTGAATAAATCCACACCCAGCGAGGTGGGCTTGTCATAAATCCACGGGGTGGACCAACTGACGGTATAATCCAAAATTTCTTTACCGAACATTGTGCGTAAGGATAACCGTTGGGCGCGGCCAAACAGGTTCATATGGTTGATAGAGAGTTCTCCGTACAAGCCGTCCATAGAACTCATCGCGAGGCCTGCCGTAAACATACCCGGTCGCCCTTCTACGACGTTAAATCCTAAATCTACTTTTTGCGGGTCGGCAGTGGGCTGCAAATCTATCTGCACGTCGTTAATAAAGCCCAAATTCATAATTTTGGTCTGGCTGCGTTTTATTTTTGCATTATCGTACAAATCGCCCGGGTGGATGGAAAGTTCGCGCGTAAAAACGTATTTTTTGGTATGTTCATAGCCGGTAACATCTACGTTATCAATGTAAAAAATGCGGCCTTCGGCAATATCAAAGGTCAAATTGAGTTTGCCGTTTTCAATATTTTTTACGGGGTTGACGCGCGCTTGCAGATAGCCTTTGTCTGCGTATTGTTCTTGGATAGCGGAAATGGTATCGTCAAAATCTTTTTGGTTATAGAGATGCCCCTCGCGGAAGAATACTTGTTTTTTAAGTTCTTCGGGTGTAAAAACATTGTTTCCCGCAAAAGAAACGGTGCCGAAGTCCACTTTTTCGCCCTCCGTTAAATCGTAGGAAATAGCGGCTTCGGTTTTGTCGTCATTTAGTTGTACTTTCGGCTCGGAAAGGGTAAATTCGCTGTACCCTTTATTGCGGCCGAAGAGCATCATTTTTACCCAGTCGCGCTGTAAATTTTGTGGTTTAAAGACTTTGCCGGGGCGGTTGGAGGCTTTTTTTAAAATTTTTTCCGCCGGCAGTTCGCCGCCGCCATTAATGGTAACGTCTTTCACTCGCACACGCTCGCCCTCGCGGATGAGAAGTTTCACAGACACCACACCCAATTTATCGTCGGTAGTCAGTTCGTAGGTAATTTGCGCGTTGACGTATCCCTTTTCGGCATACTTGGCTTTAATGCGGTCCAAATCCGCCTGTAATTTAGCCTCATTGAAGGGGTCTTTTAGTTTAAGCGTCATGGCTTGTGTAATGGCGCCCTTGCCCAGGTGTTTGCGCCCTTCGTAGGTTAAGCGGTCAAAAATCGGTTTTTCCTTGACAATGTAAGTCAAGCGGTGGCAAGGATAAAGTTCGGAGCCGTTTTTTTCTTTCCGTGTGCCGGAAACGGGGGAAATGTCTATTTCCACGCTGTCAAACGCGCCTAAGGAAGAAATATCGCGGATATCGTCGGAAACGGTGTAACGTTCGTACAGTTCGCCTTTTTTAGCGTGTCCTGTTTTGGTAATGGTTTTTTTGCGGATATTTTTTAATCCGTCAGCCTCTATGCTGCAAATCATCCACGGCCCGTTGGGGTCTAATTCTTGGATGTCGGCATCTTCCGCGCGCGCGTACGAAAAAGCCGTCAATGCGGTAAGTAACAAAACTGCCCAGCGTTTGGAAAATGTCATGTAGTCCTCAGGTCTGTTTTTTAATAAAAAAGCCCGCACTCATAGGAAAGCACGGGCTGGTTTTTCCAAAAAATTGGATTATTTGGTAGGTCTTTTCGCCAAACCGCTCTTGATGCAGCCAGTGCAAACATAGGCAGTTTGCGTTTTGCCTTCAAGCACTACTTTCTGCTTTTGGAGGTTCGGTTTAAAACTTCTTTTGGTTCTCATATTGGAGTGGCTGTAAGAACCGCCGGAAACCGGGGTTTTGCCACACACTGCACATTTATACGCCATAGGTTCCTTCCTTGATAACTGAATTAAATTTCGCTCTTATATTCTAGTAAATAAAGGCCGTTCTGTCTAGTCCTAGGCCGCTTTGGGCGGAAAGATTTTGCTGGCCAAAACAGACAGCGTCAAAATCCCTACGATTACCCCTAGCGAAGCCACAATCGGGATAGGGAAAAAATGCGACAGGAGCATTTTAACACCTACAAAGAATAAAATAACGGAAATACCGTATTTGAGATACGGGAATTTGCCTGCCATACCGGAAAGCAAAAAGTACAGCGAGCGCAAACCGATAATGGCAAAAATGTTGGACGAATAGACCAAAAAGGTATCCTGCGTAATGGACAAAACTGCCGGAATAGAATCCACCGCAAAAATCAGGTCGGACATTTCAATCACCATTACCGCCGCCAATAGCGGGGTGGCCATACGTTTGCCATTTTCCAGCACAAAGAAATTTTCTCCGTGGTAATCAGTTTTGATGGGCATAACTTTTCTAAGAAGTTTTAAAATAAAAGATTGGCTGGGGTCAAAATTATCATCTTCCTTCTGTAACAGCATTTTGGCCGCCGTAAAGATAAGCAAGGCCCCGAAAACATAAATCGTCCAAGAAAAGAGCGAAATTAACTGTACGCCCAGAAAAATAAACAAAAAGCGCAAGATAACTGCCCCCAAAATACCCCACAAAAGGGCTTTGGGTTGTAAGTTGTGCGGAATAGCAAAATAACCGAAAATCATAATGAACACAAACATATTATCTACGGATAGAGAATATTCCAACACATAGCCTGTGTAAAATTCCAGCGCGTGGCGCGGGCCTTCCACCAACCAAATTGCCCCGCCAAAAAGAAGCGCAAGCGACACCCACGCGCAAACCATTAAGGCTGCTTCCTTCATACTTACTTTGCCGTGATGTTTATTTAATACGGCTAAATCAATGAACAATGCCGCCAGTACAATTACCCAAAAGGCAATCCACATAGCAACGGATACAGTAGTAGTTACGGGTTCCATTATTTCTCCAAAAATATAGTTTAAGAATAATAAAAATTATAGCAATTTATGGGGATATGCTTATGCGGGTACGGCTGAAAACGCGGGGCAACACCCGAACAAGCAACAGCCGCCCGACTGCGACCTTGGAAATGAGTGTATAACAATAAGCCGGGAAGGGAAGTCCCCTGCGGTCATTTTACTGACGTAAAATGCCTTCGGGCCGGCCCTCGCGGTTTTTGCCTTGCACACAGCGGAACTGTTAAGTGTGCAAACAAAAACATCGCTCCGGGCTTCGCCTCCCAACGCAAGCAAAGCAGTTTGTTTGCTTTCGCGGTATAAACGGAAAAAAAGACAAAAAAATAAGCCGAGAATGGGAGTCGAACCCACAACCTACGGTTTACAAAACCGTTGCTCTGCCAGTTGAGCTATCTCGGCGTTTTACGGATAATATATCTTATCATTTTTTTTGCTTGTATCCAACAGGTATATGATAAAATAAACGCATAGGAGAATTTATGAAAAAAACAATCGTGTTATCTCTTTCCCTGTTATTCGGGTTGTCTGCCTTTGCCCAGAATAACTGCAATATTGCTGACGAACTTCCCATAAAATTAATGTCAGCGGAAATAAAACGCGGGTTCAAAACCTTTCAAAAGCAAAATCCGCCCCTGTATTACTTGTCCTACCAGTATTATACCAACGACCTTTCGGATATATCGGTATCCGAGGGGAGCGTGGCGCGGGAATACTATGGCCGGCAGCGCGCTAGTGTAACCGTATTTCCCCGTGTCGGTTCGCCTGCGCTAGATAATACCCGGCGTTTAACGGAGATGAGTTCTGTAAGTGACAGGCTCACGACGGAAGATATGCCGGCTGCCGAGGGCGACGGAAAGGCCTTTTCTACGGCCTTGTGGCGTGCGACGGATGCGGCTGTAAAAAAAGCGCAGGAAGACTTGGACGGCGTAAAGGCCGAAAAATTAACGGCCCCCACACGCTTTGACGATTCCCCCGATTTTGCTTATCCGCCCGTGGAGCGCTTTTGCCGTACGGCTGAATTTGCTACATTTGACTATGATAAAATCAAGGCGATGTTAGTCAAAGCCTCTACGCTTACCAAGGGAAAAAAGTTCATTTTAGCCTCCAATTTTTCTTTTGAGCGGGAAGTGGGCTACCGCTATTTTGTGGATTCCCGCGGTACACAGTTAAAAACTCCGCACCAAGAAGTCCGCTTGTCGTATGTAGTATCGGGCAAAACGGAAAACGGGCAAGAAGTATCCCGCTTTAATGACTATAATGTTTTGCGCCCCGAAGAACTGCCGAGCGAGGAAAAGTTACTAGCCGATACCCGCAAGTCCATTGAAGAATTAGAGCAACTGGTTAATGCGCCCGAGGGAGACCCTTTTGAAGCCCCGACCCTTTTAAAAGGCCGCGCGATGGCTGTTTTCGTGCACGAGATATTAGGGCACCGTATGGAAGGCCACCGCCAAAAAATGGAAGATTTTGGACGTACTTTTACAGATAAAATCGGCCAGCAGGTGGTTTCTCCCATCTTAACAATCATAGATGATGCCACTTTATCGTATTTTAACGGAGAAGTGATGCGCGGTTTTTACGAATATGATGACGAAGGTGTAAAGTCCCGCCCGGTTACGCTGGTGGAAAAAGGCGTGCTCAAAAACTTTTTAATGAGCAGCAGCCCGATTAAAAATTTCCCGGCTTCCAACGGGCACGGCCGCGGAAACCATTACTTTCGTCCGGTAGCCCGTATGGCTGTTACGCGCGCGCTTGCCGAGCAGACCGTTACTTATGATGAATTGGAAAAAAAGTTCTTGCAGGAAATTAAACGCCAAAACAAACCGTACGGTTTTATGATTGAAGATTTATCCGGCGGCTTTACAATGACGGACACTTACAGCCCGCAAGCCTTTAAATTGGAGCCGACCTTGATGTACCGCGTATATCCGGACGGACGCAAAGAAGTTGTGCGCGGATTGGATATGGTGGGCACACCGCAGGTAAGTTTTAATAAAGTGCTTGCCGCAGCGGACGATTACCAGGTGTTTAATGGTTCGTGCGGCGCTGAATCCGGCTGGGTGCCGGTATCGGCCATTGCTCCCAGTGTGCTGTTAGAATCTATGGAAATGGAGAAAAAGAATAAGAGCACGGAAAAGCCACCCTTGTTGCCTCCGCCGTATTCTTTGCATAAAGGAGTATCCAAATGAAGAAATTGCTACTTTTTGTTGCTTTATTTATCACGATGCCAGTTGCCGCAGGTCAGTTGCCGGATAATATGTACTTCCGCGCCATGCAGGACGAAATGAAACGTACCGTAAAGGAACTGCGCACCAAAGAAAAGGACGGACAAAAGCCCTTTTATGTGGTCTATAAATTGACGAGGGATTTGGGCGGGTATAACGTTTCGGCCTCTATGGGAAGCCCCTTGCCTGTTTTCTCTTTTGGCAATTTTGTATTGGCAGATGTTTTGGTGGATGTAGGGTCCCGCCAACACGATAGTTTAGGTTTTGACCGTAATAGCCGGTGGGAGCCTTATGCCCCTACTAATACAAGTATTATGCCTAACGGATATGACGGTATCCGGCAAGGTTTATGGGGCGCTACCAATACGGAGTTTGTCAAAGTAAACGAAGTGTATAAAGAAAAACAAGCCTATAAACGCAAAAAGAACTTGTTAAACGAAAAAACGCCCGACTTTGCTCCGGCTGCGCAATCTTCGTATGTGGAAGAACTTAACCCGTTGCCATACCCGGATATGCAGGTTTGGCAGGAAGTGGTAAATAAGTTGTCTTCGCAAGGGAAAGACTTGCCATATGTGGAAAAGTTAGAGGTGTCTGCCCAATTTTACCAAACCGGGACTTATTATCTAAACAGCGACGGCGGGTTTTATCAAACTTTCTATCCGGCGGGCAATGTCTATTGGAACGCCGTTTTGCGCACTAAAAACGGGTATAAAGATACTGAAAGCGAGTGGCTGCCTTTATCGTCTTGGAACGCCACGGATAATGAAAAACGGTTGCAAGAAAAAACGGATAAATTTTTAGAGAAAATTAAGCAGCATTACCAAGCGCAAAAAGGCACGGCTTATTTGGGGCCGGTGCTGTTTACAAAGGAAGCCGCCGGGAGTTTTATGGGCCTTTTGGTGCGGGGTGTAGAAAAAAATAAGCCTTTGCTTTCTGCCGCGTTTGAAGACGACCCCGAAGCGGGGGAACTGCGTAACAAAGTGGGAATGCGCGTAATGTCTATGGTGGCGGACGTGTACGACAGACCGCACTTGCGCGAGTTTAAAGGCCGCCGACTGCCTAACTTCGCCCCGGTGGATGACGAGGGCGTAGCCACGCAGGATTTAACGATTGTGTCCGGCGGTAAACTGGTGCAGTTGCCCTCTTCCCGCCGTTCCGTTAAAAAAGGAGAAAAGAGCAACGGGCACGCATTTTTCTTCAATTCATACCCCCGCGAAAGGCTGACAACGGTGGTGGTGGAGCCGAAGAACCCTTTGAGCGAAAAAGAATTGGAAGCCAAACTGCTTGCGCGCTGCAAAGAGTTAGAACTTGACTACTGCTATATTGTGCCGAATATGGGCGGAACCGGGACGATGGTTCAGCGTATCTATACGGCAGACGGACGCAAAGAACCCGTAACCGGGTTGGAGGTGTCCAACCTGACGACCCGTGCCCTGCGGGATATTTTAGCCGCCGGGGACGAGAGTGATGTTTATTCCAATGTGATTACGCCTGCGCTGCTTGTAGATGAAATTGAACTCTTGCCCAGCGACCGCCGCCCGGACAGGAAACCGTTTATTGCCCGTCCGTAATGTGCAAATTCCATTATGCGTTAAAACAATCCCCCAGGACGATACTGGGGGATTGTGCTTTAAAATAGGAAATATTCCCGATAATTGCAGGCGGAAATCTGGGGGCTGTTATCTCATCAGCCGGCTAGACCGCGGTGGTTTTACAAGGGATTGTCCGCAAGCAGTTTGCTGGCCACCCGCCCGATAAAGGTTTCGGGATTTTGCTCTTTTACGGCTTGCATATGGCGGCGGGCATTTTTGGGGTCTCCGGTGTTATATTCATCCATTGCCAAAATAAAAAAGGCCAGTTGGTTTTTAGGCGATATTTTTAGGATTTCCTTGGCTGTTTGGATAGACTCTTTGTATTGCCCGGCTTCATTTTGCCACAGGGCTTTGTTGGCAAGTAAATCTTCCCGCTGGGGAGCCAGTAACAAGGCGGCGTTAATATCCTCTAATGCTTTATGGTAGAGTTGAAGCCCTCGGGCCGCCTTGGCGCTTACCAGCCAAAAATCGGGCGAAGAATTGTCCTGCATCAACGCCATTGTAATATGGATAAAGGCTTCTTGGTAGTTGCTTTGGCTCAAAAAAGTGTTGGCATAGCGGGCGCGGTATTTCGGTGCGGCCTGCGGGTTTAAGGCAAAAAAACGGTCGTAGTAATAGCGTGCTTTGGAATAGAAGCCCAAGGTGTTGTAGTTGACGGCCTGCCCCGTAAGGGCCTCTAAATTGTTCGGCTCCCTCTGCAACACTTGGTTATACAAGTCCATGGAGCGGTTGGTAAGTTCTGTCCTTTGGTAGAGACTGGCGGCCGCCAAAAGCAAGGGGACATTGTCCGGGTGGAATTCCAAGGCTTCCAAGTAAATATCCAATGCCTTGCTTAAATTGCCCAGTTGCTCGTAACTTTTTCCTAATAAGCGGTAGGCGCGGGCCTCGCGGCGTTTGACGTTTTTGGTTTTGTAAATATAGTCGGACAATTCCGCTACGGCCTCGGTATAATGGCCTTCGTTGTACAAATCACGCGCGTGGATATAATCTTGCCTGTCTCCGCGCGGGGCCATCCCCAAAAATCCCGTTTGGGCGGTAGAGCAACCTCCCAAGCACAGGGCGGCAAATAAAAAAGATAATAAAAATTTACGGTTTAAGTACATAAGGCAACGCAAAAAGCAGGATATCCTCCTGCATTTCCCCCATATGGCGGTTGGCTTCCTGCAAGCCTACTTCGCCCGCTTTGTGTAATTTATCAAGTTCTAAGGTTCCAACGTCCAATACGCGGTTAGTAATGACAAAGTTCGCCTTGTGGGCCGATTCTTCAATCATCGCGGCACCGCGCACATCACCCACGCGCAGTAAGTAGGCGGCAATAGACTTAGGCGTATCGGAATAAAAATCAGGTGGCGTGATTGAGGCAATAATGTAGTCCGCTCCCATAGATTTAACCGATTCTACCGGTAAATAATCTACTACGGCGCCGTCCACCAGTTCGCGGTGGCGGTATTGCACCGGGGCAAAGATACCCGGCAGGTTCATACTGGCGCGCACCGCAATAGCCAAGGGGCCTGAATCAAATACCACACGCTCTCCGGTTTTAATATCCATTGCCGCGCAGGAAAACGGAATTTGCATATCTTCAAACCGCATATCGCCTACTTGTTCGTGAAAGAAATTAACCAGGTTGGAAGAAGTGGGCAGCCGTTTGGCGAATAATAAGCGAAAGAGGCCGATTACGTTGAAGTCGGACGTTATTTTGTCCATTGTCATATGCTCGCCGATAGTCCACAGTTTTTCGGTCGGGAGCCCTGCCGCATAAAGCGACCCTACCACCGAACCCATAGACGTACCCGAAATCATATCCACCGGCACTTGGGCATTATTGAGGGCTTCCAATACGCCGACGTGGGCAAAACCGCGCACGCCCCCTGCCGATAAAGCCACCCCTATTTTGGGGCGTTCATTTTTTGGCAGGGCGGTAAATTTATCCCATAAAAAATGGCGCAAAATAACGTCATCGGTTTCGCGCTCTATGGCAAATGCCGGCCACGCGGACAGCAGACACAAAAGCACTGCGGCGGCCTGCTTGAACCGGCGCATCATTGTAAATCCTGGCCGATAGCCCACTCCAAATCGGCTTTGGCGAATTGGTTTTCTTTAACCGCCTGTAAATAGCGTTGGGCCGTTTGCAGGTAAGCCTGCAAGGCTTCCAGGGCTTCGGCGCTGTGTTGGGGCTGGCGGGGGGCTTGTTTTAACAAGGAATCCATTTCGCGGTAAGAGGCTTGGCGGTCCAATACTTCCTGTTGCCAAAAGGACATTTTCTCAAAGTTTTCAGCCACCTGCACGCGGATGGTATCTTCAATCGCGGCGCGGCTTAAAGAACTTTTTTGCTGTTGGGCTTTCTTTTCGGTAACTTGTGTGGAAAAATTATAAGAAATCGGCAAGCGGACAGCCAACGAAATTTGTCTGTTTTGGTCCTCCAAGGTGTTGGCCCCTAATTTTTCGTACGAAGCGTTTAAAATGACGTCCGGGTAGCGGCGGGATAAGGCCAGGTCAATGGCGATATCGTCCGTTTCCAAGGCATAAATGGCGGCCTTTAATTCGGGACGGAATTCCATCGCCCATAAAGTAAGGTGCGGCAAGTCCCAATCGGTTTTAACCGGGGAAAATTCTCCGCGAATCGTAACGCGGGCATTGAGTTCTTTATTCAGGCTGACGAGCATTGCCAAATTTGCCTGTTTTAAATTGTTTTCGGCCTGTTTTTGCGCACTTTTCAGTTGGAATAAGGCATTTTGCATACGCATTTTAGCCCAAAGGTTGCTATTGGCGGAAGCGTTCCATTTTTGCGCCAATTCCCAAACGCGTTGGGTCAGTTGGGCATTTTGCTGGGCATATAAAAGAGCCGCAAAAGATTTTTTAATGTCCAGCACCACCGCATTTTTAACAGATTCATAGCGGCTTTGGACTTGTTTTAAATTGGCCTGTGCAAAGCGCAGGGTGCTGCGGATGCGTCCGCCGGAATAGAGGTATTGCGTGGCGGTAATGCCCACCCCATAGAATTGGTCTTTGTCGCCATAGTAGCCGTTGCCCGGCAGAAAGCGGTTAGCCACGGCATCGGGCAGGACCATAGGATAATCCAAGTCGTACCAGGTGGCGGTGCCTTGCAGTGAAAATTGCGGCAAATAGCGGAACTTGGCTTCGGTTACTTTTTGTTCTGCGATGATAATTTCTTGTTTGGCCGCCAGAAACTTGGAATTATTTTCCAAGCCCAGGCGGATAGCGTTTTCCAACGTAAGGTTATCATTAACCAAACTGGAAAAGGTTAGTCCGTATTCCTTTTGTGCAAAAGCGGCCTGAGCCAAAAGGCAAAGGGCCGCTATCATTAAGATTTTTTTCATACTACCCCCGGGTTACTGCTGTTTGTTTTTGTTAATTTCCGCTTCTACGCGGTCCATCATTTTGTTAAATTCGTCTTGTAATTCGGTGAATTGGTCGCCCTGGCGCAAGCGTACCCGCTGGGAAAAATCCCCTTTGGCAATATCCTTACAGGTTTGCTCAATGCGGTAAACAGGCCCGGCCATTTTGTGTGATAAAATAGCGGAAATAATGATAACAAGTAATAAATAAATGGCAATTTTATAGGCAAAACCCGCCGCTAAGGGAAGAAATTGGTCATACAGCGGTTGCATTAAAACCGGGTAGTTGTCAAACAGTTCGTCCAGCGTGGCCGTCAGTTCAAACGTCATAATCGCAAGGCCGCACAGCACGCTTAAAATAATAAGCATCATATAGCGGATTTGCAGATTTTTTTTGATAAAAATCGTGCGGCGTTTAAACTGCGGCGGTTGTGGAGCGGTGTTCATAAAATCCCCTAAAAGGTGGTTACATAGCGCAGTTGTAAAATGCGTTCGCTTTCATCCCCGCGGCCTACGCGGCGTACAGCGCCGTCCAAGGCCAGGGAGGGGTGCAGATAAAAGCGTGCGCCCAGGTTTAAGCGGGAATCGCGGAGATTGCGCAGGTTGTCCCACTCGGCCATTAAACCGATTTTGTCGCCCAGTTTATAGAACGTACCCATAAACCAGTAGAGTTCATCCCACGCAAAATCGGAGAAGTTAAGCCCGGCGGTGGCATTTAAACCGGGAATAATAATTTCGCGCGTAAAGGTTAAATAGCCGCCCTTGCGGTCATCTAAAAATTTTTTCGTTTTCTTATAATTGCGGTGTTCGTCATAACCGTAACCATAGCGGCGGCCGTCATAGCCGATAGCAATAGCGGGTAAATATAAATTACCGTCGTAAATCTTCCATTTTACTTGAAAGTCCGGGTCCAGCACGCGCACGGAGGAGGACGAACCTAACAGTTCGTGCGAGGCAATGCTAAGCCCAATGTTAATGCGGGGATAGACCCCAAAATCAATGGTTTCCATTACCGTTCCGTGGTCATAAGCGCGCGTTAAAAAAGAGGCCTGGTAACGGTCAAACACTTCGGCGGTGGGAACATCTAAAATCAAGGTTTCCAAGGAAATCGGGTCCCCTTGGGCGGCCCGGGCAAAGAGCGGGGCAAATAAGCAAACGGCAAGTATGGCTAATTGTTTTAATTTCATAGTTATCCTCTAAAATAAGAAAGTGCGGACGTCTTTAATTTCAGGCTGCGTGATAAAACGTACATTGTGTAAGTACGCTCCTTCGCGTGCGGGCATAAAGTCGTTCTTGTCGCGCGGAAATTCCAAATCAATAATACCTTTATCCATACGGGCCGTACTGCTGACGACCGCCTTATGCCAACGGTCTGTTTTTTCCTGGTTGTATGGGTCAGACGGGTTCCAATAATTGCGCAACACAACGGTTCCTTTGGTAATGGCGCCGCCTTCCAGCGGTTCAGTTTTTAAAATTACATCTTTGGTAAATAGCACTTTTCCCTTGCAAGGACCGTTTACAAAGGTAATTTTATAATGCGGATCGTTTTCCGTGGGGCGTTTGTTAAGCGTAGCGAGCGAGTAGAGCGCGTAGGGCTTCATAATGTTTTGGCAAGCCGCAAAAACGTGCGTATTGAGCAATCGTTCGTAATCCTGTTTATCGTCGGTGCGATTATAAGGGGATTCTTTTTTATGGCGGCATCCGGCCACGGCAAAGGCTACACAGCAAATGAGCAAAAGACTTACTAATTTTTTCATAAATCGGGCTCCTGATAAATAAGTTCTCCCGCGTACGGGCGCGCGTGAAACCAATATAAGAAATTATACCCGTTTTTTAGGGGAAAATAAACCAAAATCCACCAAATAGGGGAAAATAAAAAGCCCCCCGTAAAAAGAGGGGCTTTTTGAGATTATTTTCGGCCGGACCGCGTTTGTCTTGCCCGGGCGGCACTTTTTTGGTTAAAATCCTTTTTTTGTTTTTCTGCGGCTTCGCGCATTTCCTGCGCGGCTGCGCTGACGGCAGGTTCCAAAATTTCCTGCGAGGTTTCCTTGTTCATTTGTTGGAGGATACCCTTACCGAATTTGACGGCACGGATGAAGTCCCCGGTTAGTTCGGAAGAAGACTCTGCTAAGGAGCCCTTTTCCAAAATGTCGCCGTTTGCATTGTAACCGAAATAGGGCGGCATATCGGAGGCGCCCAATGCTTGGCTGACGGCTTGCCCATCAGCGGCGGACGTAATGTACATTACGTTAAGGTCCGTTGGCGGCAAACCCTTATTGACGGCTTCTTTGGATACCTGGCGGTTCTTTTCTTGCACTTTGACGAGGTCTTTATCCGAATACACGATGTAAGGCGGCGCGGCGCGCTGCACTTGTTCTTGTAGGGCTTGAATTTCGCGCGGGTCCGCGTTGTCGCCCATTTCTTGTATTTTCTCTTGGATAAACTGCTGTTTAATTTGGTTGTATTTACCCAGCGGGTCGCCCTTAAACGTCAGGTTGGCGGCTTGGACGATATTCGTTAAATCTTGTGTGTTTTGCACGCTGTTGGCTACCCAAAAGCAGTTGCCCTCGCCGCATTGGTTATGTTGCACCATAAAGGCGTAAATCTCCTTGGTTTGCTCCTGCAAGGTTTGGTCCTGCTGGTCATCGGTTGGGGTGGCCGGATAAGACTCATCATTGGCATTTACTTGGCCCGCCACAAAGGTAACTGGCAGGGGCGGCATAGCGAAGCCTGTTTCTTGGTAGAAATTTTGGGCGTTTTGGGCGCGGGCATCTGCTACTTGCTGGGCCGTTTTTTGCGGACTGGGGTCCGGGTCGCAAGCGGTTTGCACGGCGGCCGGAGAAGGTCCATTTTCATTACAAGAACCTTGTTCTAAGTTATCCAAAATATTGGCCACTTGGTCCACGGGCTGTTTTCCCTCGGCATCAGCCGCAATTAAGCCGTTTATTTGGGCAATAATTTGGTCTTTGTGTTTGGCGTAAAAATCCCTAATAAATTGGGCCTTTTGTTCCTTTTCGTCCGCCGTTTTGGGGGTTGGGTAAAAGGCATCAGCGGTATCGTCTGCCATTTTCGCCAAGGCTTCGTCTGGCATTAAGAACGAAATGGCGCGCACCATATCGTCTTGTGTCGGTTGGGGTGCGGGACTATTGGCAGCGGCGCTGGAAGAGGGCCCTTCAAAATCTGTCATTTGTGCGCGGGCAAAGCCGGGTGCATATTTCCCGCCGTTCCCGCGGGCAATACCATCGGAAGAAGCCAACAGAGCGGCTTCGGCATCGTCCTGCCAGATATCAGGGTTGCTCGCGGTTTGTTTGGTATCATTAAAGCCAAAGAATTTGGTAATAGGTTTAAACAGCCGCGCCAATTTGGAATCGGGCAGTTGATCTTCTTTACGTGTGGACTTGGCGGCGGGGGTAAAGCGTGCGGCGCGTTCTTGCTTTACATAGCGGTCGTACGCGTTTTCCTGCGAGTTAATCTCGTGCATACCCGGCTCCATACCTTCGGGGGCGGTTTGGCGGATAAGCACCCAATCGCCGTCTTCGGTTTGCATAGAGGCATCCCCGTAGTTGTAGCGGCCGGAAGTGGCCACCCCGCCGTCCTTTTCTTGATTGGCGGGCGTTTTATTAAGGGCGGCGCGTGCATCGGCTAACTGTTCAGGTTGGGCAGTTTCCCCGTCCTTTTGTGCGGTCTGGGCCTTTGAGTCGGCATTATTCCGGCGGAGCAAACGCGCCATACGCTGTACAAGTGCGGTTAATGGGTTAGATGTAAAAATTTGCGGCGTGGCTTTTTGCGCAGAGGCAGAAGCCTGGGCATTTGCCGGGGCGGGGGAGGTGGTTTCTAAAAAGGGTAATAATAAAAATACAATGACCGCCACACAGGTAAAAACTAACACAATTTTGCCAATGGTTTTCTTCATAACTGGCTCCATAAATAATAATATCCCGGTTTGGGCCGCGCGTAACGCGCCTTTGCCGGTTCTTACCAATAGTTTACCCGTTTGACGGGATTTTTTCAAGGGCTATTTTGCGTGGAGAAGGCGCATTAAAATAGACCACGACTTTTTGAGGTGTGCCCAAACGGGGTTATCCGTTTGGGTTGGTTTGGCGGTCTGGGCATTTTCCTCCTCGGTGGAGGGGGGGAGTTGCAGCCCGGCGGCTTTAACCAGTTGGATAAGGTAATTAGAGGGGACGGAAAAATTTAGGTTTTGGTTTCCTTCTCCCTTGTAACTGCCGAAAACGACAGAAATGACGTTGCCGTTGTGGTCAAAAACAGGGCTGCCGCTGGAACTGGGGGAAATGGGGGCGCTGATTTGGTGCCAAAGAACCCCGTCGGCTTTTTTGCGTATTTGGCTGATAAGACCGGAGGAAATAGTATTTTGCAGGCGGCGCGGATTGCCAATGACCGTAATGGTTTGGCCGGGGAGAACTGTATCGGACGGAACAACGGTAACGTGCGGTAAATTTTTGGCGTGTATTTGCAGCAGGGCCAAATCCACATTACCCGCTTGGGCGACGGGAACAGCCTCGCCCGAAACGGCACCTGTATTAAAGGTCAAATTGATATAAAGGGCATCTTTGGTAACGTGGCGTGTGGTGGCCACTAAGCCGTCCGGCGTGAGGACAAACCCAGTACCCGTAAAGGTAGAACCGTCCGCCTTGATGACATTTACGGCAACAATCGCCGGGGCGTTTTGTTCAGCGATTCGGACGTGGTCGTTTTGTGCCCGGGCGGGCACCCCGAAGATAAACAGAAAAAATAGAGCCAGCAGGGCATTCCTCATATTTTTATTATAGCAAGAAAATGGTGGAAAAGTTGAAAAGCAAACGGATAAATAGTACACTAATAGGGACATCTGTTAAGGAGTTTATAGTATGGAAGAAGCATTTTATGTAAGCCGCAAAAAATATGAGGCTTTGGTTAATGAACTGAAAGATTTGAAGACTTTAAAGGCGGAACTTTCCAACGAAATCGGGGAAGCCGCCGCGCAGGGGGACTTAAAGGAAAACGCCGAATACCACGCCGCCAAGGAAAAGCAGGCCGAAACGCTGATTCGCATCCAAGAGTTGGAAATGCGTTTGCGCAATGCCCAAATTACGGACGATTTGACTGTGGATAAAAGCGAAGCTCGTATTGGAGCAACGGTAACGATCCGCGATGAAGCGGCCGATATTGAATTTACCTATACTTTGGTGGGTTCTATGGAGTCTAATCCGGAAAAGGGCCTTTTGTCCGTTAAGTCGCCCTTGGCTAATGGAGTGCTGGGCAAAAAAGAAGGGGAAACCTTTGAGGCCATTTTGCCACGCGGTCCGAAAAAATACAAATTGGTAAAACTGGAATATAAATAATATTGTAGTTATCTAGTGGATAATCAAGCCGCCCGTTTTTGTAATGGGCGGCTTTTTACTCGGCAAAAAACTCCACAGGTGAATCTGCGGAGTTTTTTGTTAGCGGGTAAAAAGAACCCCCGGTTTGGGGCCGGGGGAGGAGAATTATAAACCGTTTACCATTTCATCCATTGCCGATTTGAAAGGACTGGTCCCCTTAATCAGCCAATGCATTAAGGCATCATACAAGTTGGCTTCTTCATCAGATACGCCGGGATTACCCGGGCGGGCCTGCGGAAAGCGGTGGTTCTTGTTAATAAAAGATCTTAATTGATTTAATGTTTCGGGTTCGGACGGATAGACCGGAGCATATTGGGCAAGCAACGCCTTGATTTGTGCCGATATTTTTTCAACCGGTTCAAAGTGGTTCGCGTGGCCATCCTGCATTAAGATTTCGGTGCGGCTATGGAGCATCAGTTCGTTGGTGTCCGTAGAGTTCCATTTAGGCAAGCGTCCGTTGGCTTTTACAAATTCTTGTAATTCGGCCAAGGTGCGGGCATAAACCGTTACGGTTTCTATGGTGCTTTCAGCCGATTTGGCCGCTTGTACGCCGCGGGCATACTGCGTGTAAGCCTCGGCCAATGCGGAACGGAATACCATTTTTTCCGCACCAGACATAGAAGCCGGTTTGGGCATATTGATAAAGTGTTGGATAACACCCTTGGTTTCGTTGGTTACCAGCGGACTTTGCATCATATAGCGCAGTTTCCGGTTTACTTTGTGGGGATGCATAAGCAAGTAGTTAAAAGCAGTATCTATAAAGGCTTCTTTACCGTCCAAATGAAGCAAATCCGTCATACCGGCGGTTGTTGTTAAAACCGGGGAGTGGGTCAATGTATAGTAATTGACCAAATTTTCTATCAGGGACTGTACGTCGCGCGATAATAAACTGCTGCGCAAGGAAGAACGGAGACTCTTGTTGATAACGGTCTGGTCAATAAGTTCTAATCCCTTTTTCTGGCCTGCTTCACTGGAAATATAATAGAGCGGGTCTTTCATCAAGGTATTAAGCAAGGCATAGGCCTGTCTGGTTTCTTGGGTGGTTTTATAGACTTGATTCAAAACGACCTTTTCATCCGTGGGAATGCGCGCACGGCTGACAGCGGAAAGCGTCACACTGGGTGTAGTGTTGAAAGCGGGCACATAAATTTGAGGCAATTTGGGCCCTTTAAAACACGGGAAAACTTTTATCCCGGCTTTGGAGGCGTTTTTAGCGGCTCCGGCAGCCACTTTTTCGGCAACTTTTACGCCGGTGGCAATTTCTTTGCCTGCGTTTTGGGCAAAGGACATAGTCGTCCCGAGGGAGACTATCATTAAAGCATACATTAGGTTTTTCATACTTATAGTGTAAGAAATATTAAGATACACCGAAAGAGTCTTTGGACCTAATGAGCCCTGGGCCTTTGGACCTAGATCTGTTGGAGAAAAAAGAACCCGGCCTTTGGGGTCGGGTTCTTGGGCAAGTAAAACTGCATTATCTGTATTTCTTTAATACGGCTTCCTTGGCGGACGAGGAATAAACGTTATAGTCTATTTGCTGGAAGATAGAGTCCTTTTGTTCCAGGTCATAGACATATCCCTCGTCAATGCGGTTGCCTTGGATTTGCTCGTAGAGTTCGTTAAAGCGCTTGATGTGGTCTTTGGTGCGCTTGGTGGAATACTCTTTGGCCGTACCTGTGGTCATTAAAAATGCCCAGTCGGATGATTGCATTAATAACAGTTCGCGGGCCAGTTGGTTGAGCGCTCTGCGTAACAACCCGCCGGCGTTGGGGAACTTGTTAGCCAATTCCATCATCCGTTCGGCGGCTTTAATCAAGTGGCGGTAAATCCAATCGTTGCCGCTGTTGAGCCACACGTCGTGGTAGCCTTTGTCGCCCCAAGAGGACATAGACGGCTGTACCACTTGATTTTCCGGGTACATAGCCAAGTATTCGCTCGGGGTAACCAGTTTGATGTCCTTTTGGTCATAGTAAATCTTCTTGAACAGATACTCCAAGAAATCAATACCTTCATACCACCAATGTCCGTAAAGTTCCGCATCATACATAGAAACCACCAACGGTTTGCGGTCAATAATCGTGCTTAAATATTCAATTTGCTTTTGGCGGTTGAACATAAAGTTCCCGGCGTGCTGGGCGGCTACTTCGCGTGCTTCCTGCGGGTTGTAGGCTTGTTTTTGGTTCAAGGCTACTTTGCCGGTAATTTTATGGTATTTCATCCCAATATTGCGCCGAACTCCGTCGGAGTGGAGGTACGGTTTGATGTAGTCGTAATCCAAATCGTAACCGAGGTCGCGGTAGAATTCGCGGTAGCGCGGGTCGCCGGGATAGCCGGATTCGGCACTCCAAACCTGTTGGGCCGATTCCATATCGCGGGCAAAGGCGGCTACACCCGTCTGCGGGCAATACACAGGGGCATAAATGCCATACTTGGGGCGCGGGGTGCCGTGCAAGACGCCGTGTGATTCCGTAAAGAAAAAGCGGATTCCTTCGTCGCGCAAAAATTTATCATCGCCCGGATTGTAAGCGCACTCTGCCAGCCAAATTCCGCGCGGGGAACGGCCAAAGCGGCTTCTGTAATCGTTAGCGGCAATCTTAATTTGGGCATTTACACTTTCTTTATGTACCATTAGCGGCAAGTAACCGTGCGTGGCGCAGCAGGTAATGATTTCCAATTTGCCCATATCTTGGAATTTTTTGAAACCTTGTAAGACGTGTTCGTGATAGCGGTTTTCAAACAAGTCCTGATAGCGGCGGAATTTGTTGTAATACATCCGCGCCACTCCCTCAAATTCAGTACCTTGGGTGCGATTAATTTCTTTTTGGGAAAGTTCTACGCGCTGGTTTAAATAATGGCGGAACCGGCTAATTAAAAGCGGGTCCTCCATCATATTACACAAGGGCGGCGTGAGCGACATTGTCAGGCGGAAATCGGTGCCTTCTTCGGTCAGGTTTTCAAATACGTTAAGCAAGGGGATATATGTTTCCACCATTGCTTCGTAGAACCAATCTTCCTCCAAAAAGTCCGGATATTCCGGGTGTTTGATAAACGGCAGGTGCGCGTGCAGCACCAGCGCCAAATAGCCTTTTTCTTCTCCCATATTATTTTCCTTGTTCGCGCAGGGCTTTTATGTTGATTTGGCGCGTCTTATCGCCTTTGGCGTTGCGCGCTTTAATGGGCAAATCCACCACGCTTCCCGCCGGCAGGTGCTGGCGGAGGGAGAATTTGCCTTCTTTGAGTTCAATATCTTTTCCATTGATAGACACAATGGCATTTTTAGAGGCAGAACCGTAAATGATAATTTCGCAATCGGCATTAAGCCAGATATCTTCGTCCTCCGGTTGCACTTTATCCAAATGCAAGGCAAAGGAGGACCAGGACGATTTGGCGGCACCGGAAGGGGTCAGTTCCGTGAGTTTCCAACGCTGGCCAATGACGTGCATCAGTTCGCTGGCTCCCAGCCCAATGTAATCTGCCCCAGAGAGTTTTAAAAGTTTTTGGAAATCACCTTCCACCACCATCCATTTGTCGTCAATGATATCGGATACTTTTCCGGGCGGAACGGGCGTGGCGTTGCTGCGGGAAACTAAAATAAATTTGCCGTCCGCCGTAACGTAGCCCAAGTCGGCCAGATAAGTACGGCCCGATTGCGGGGCATTGATGTACCAACTGCGCGCCTCAAAAATGACGGGCATATCATAATATTGTACGGAGTTGTTTCCGTCAAAAAATTCCACCCCGGTAATATCGTGTAATCGGATAATGGTGCGGGCGGATTTTAAGGTTTCCTCTCCGTATTGGCTTTTTAGATAATCAAATGTGTTTTGGGTGATTTCCCAAAACAGGAACATCCAAGCCGGGTCTTTGGGAAGTAAAAAACTTTCCGTTTTGCCGTAGCCGGACGGAATATCCGCTTCGGCGTGTATGTCTTTGGCCAAAGGTTTGACCAAGGCAGACGAAGATAAGTTCTGCGTCATAATAAATACCTCACCCTGATTATTTGTAGAGATTTTCTCCCCCATTTTATTATAGCATTTATCAATAGAAAAAGGGGCATTTCTTGGGTGCGGAAAAAATTTTTGCTACAATAGCAAAAAAGGAGTTTTTATGAATAAAAAAGGAATGGGGTTAATCGGGTTGTTATTGGCGGTGGTGATTGTAG
>UQJU01000018.1 GCA_900541355.1 Candidatus Avelusimicrobium fimicolum
GGTGCATATGAACCACGGGCAGGAATACTGGCAATTAGTGGCGCAATTTTGCCCCGACTACAAAAGCCACCGCCGTTGGTTAAACGACAACAAAGGCTCCATCTTTGCCGAGGTGGAACTGGCTTACCGCGAGCCACCCACAGACGAACCGCAAGAAAACAATCCGCAAAATTAGACAGTAAAAACCGCCGGTGCGAATTTCCGGCGGTTTTTATAGGAGACCTCCCACCCCTGGCTTGTGGGCCGGGAAGTAATGGTTACTTAAAGAGTATGGCAGACCCGTTATCGGGGCGGACAACCGTCAAAGAATCCTCACTTACGCCGCCAAAGAGCGACACGGGGAATTTGTTTGGAACCGAGTTCGCAAACGCCACCAGTTTACTGCGGAAGAACACAGGAGTACCGATTTTAAGAGACGGTTTCATACCCATAGCCCGGCGGGCACGCGGAGAAATTACCCCCCGATTCGTAAAAAACTGCGCAAGCATAGCCGCACCGTCATTAGAATACGTCTGTTGCAAAGATTTCCCCGCGGCAATATGGGCGATTTCCACTCCCTTCAAATCTTGTACAAGCGCGCGTTTTACATACAGGCGGGCAAATTCCCCCTGCACGCTTACGCTGTTAGCCGTACCCACGGCCTGTTTCCCGTTGGCAAAGCGGAGCGTAACCTTTTTCATTTGGTATCCGTCGCCCCCTTTAAAGCAAGCGGACAAGGTGGCCACGCGCGGAGTGCCCGCCAAAAGAACACCTTGGCAAGTTTTGGTTTGGCGGTCCACTTTTACCAACACATCTTTAAAACCCGGGCGGCGGCGGGAAACCATATCGCTGAGCCTAACAGGTTTTTCAAATTCGGTAACCAATGTAACTTCGGCTAATTTGTTATCCAATGCACGGGAAACATTACCGTTTTTACCCGTGTTAGTGGCGGCGGAAGATAAACTCCATACGCCCACGCAGGCGGCCGCGAATAAAATTTTTGCAAAATTCTTATAGTTCATTTTTCTTTTTCCTCTTTATGCACAACTTTGATATATTTATTATAGCAAAAGTTAGCCTAAACTAACAAATATTTTTTAAAAAATATTTTCTCCGTCGTAAAAAACAGAAAAAATATTTTTATTTTTTCATTAAAAAGTTAGGTTGTGCTAATTTTAGTAGAAAAGAAAACCCAAAACACCGCAGGCAAATATAACGGCAATCGGCCCTGCTTTAAATTTTCCCACCGCTATAAAGGCGGACAAAAACAAAAGCACGCTCTTGTAATCCACAAAGTTTTCGCCATTGCACAGCACCAAGGCCGCCGCCGCAATCAATCCGATGACCGCCGGGCGAAGGCCCTTAAAAACATTTTCCACCGCTTGCGCGTGGCGGTATTTTAAAAAGTAGCGGCTAACCAGAAGCATTAAAATAAAGGACGGCAAGCACACCGCAAAGGTGGCAATCACGCTCCCCCACACGCTGTGTGCGGCGGTGTATCCCGTGTAAGTGGCTAAATTAATCCCCACCGGGCCGGGTGTTATCTGGCTGATAGCCACCACGTCGGTAAATTCGGCCGTCGTCAGCCAAGCCTGTTTGTAAACCACTTCATTTTGGATAAACGAAATCATCGCATATCCGCCGCCAAAGTTAAAAAGCCCGATTTTAAAAAATGTAACAAAAAGTTTCCAGAAAATCATTTTGCGCCCCCTTGCACGCGGCCATATAAAAAACCGCCCAGCCCGGCCGCCAATACCACATAAACAGGGGACACACCCAGCAGCCACACCAGAAGAGCAGAAACCGCCGGAAGCCAAGCCGTTTTATAGGTAATACCCGCCGTTTTAGCCAAGCGGAACACTGGGACAGCAATCAGGGCTACTACCGCCGGACGAATTCCTAAAAACACACGCTGAACTATCGGGTTTTCTTTAAAATTATGAAAGAAAAGCGCAATAAGCAAAATGATGATAAACGACGGGAGCGCCGCCCCCAACGCACAGCACACACTGCCCCAAAAACCCTTCATCTTATACCCGGACAAAATGGCAATATTGATAGCCAAAATACCCGGCGCGGCCTGGGCCACAGCGGTTGCATCTAAAAATTCCTGTTCGTCCAAGTACCGGCCTTTATCTACCAATTCCCGTTCAATGAGCGGGAGCATTGCATATCCGCCGCCCAAGGTAAATGTACCGATTTTGGCAAATATCCAAAACAAAATCAAATACGTTTTCATTTTTTATATTGTACTATTTAGCAGGGAACGCTAACAGTTCGGCGACGGATATTTTTAAACCGCACGCAATTTTGCGCAAATTGAGCAAAGCCAAGTTCCGCTCTCCGCGTTCCACGCCGCCCATATAGGTTCTGTCTAACCCAATCTCCAAAGCAAAATCCTCTTGGGAAAATCCCGCCGCCTTACGCAAGGCCCGCACCCGCGCGCCGAACGCTTTTAAATATTTCCGGTCCGCCACAGTGTATGTATTTTTCATACTTTACAGGATAGCGGCTTGATACTTTTAAGTACACGGACTATAAGCATCATTTTATGTTATAATAAAGATACTTTTAGGAGGGAAAAATGAAAGGATTTGATAAAAATTGGTGTTTTTTGCCGTCATCCCCGAGTATTTCTGTCGGGGATCCGTTGTTACTAAAAAAGGAAAACGGCAGATTCCCGACTACAACTTTCGGGAATGACGACTTTATGAAAAAAGAAGGTCATCCTGAATTTAGTTCAGGATTTACCGCTAGGGTCGTTAGCCATGGCTTTACCCTTATAGAACTATTAGTAGTCGTTCTTATTATCGGCATTTTGGCAAGCGTGGCCCTGCCGCAATATACCAAAGCCGTGGCCAAAAGCCGTTATTCACAGTTGATTACGGCGGGCAAGTCGTTAAAAGATGCTATGGAAGTATATTATATGGCAAACGGCAACTATCCGCAATATTGGGGTGATTTAGACATAGAATTTAAAGGTTGTACCGCCGACACATCGGCCCGCTATATGTTGTGGTGTGATAATTTTGCTGTGGATATGTTTAAAAGCAACGACGTAAATTTAAATTTATTTGATACGCATGGCCTGCCCAATAACGGAAAGAATATGCCCTCTACCGACCTCTACGACAAAGCCTCCGCCTATTATGTGGTTTGGCTAGATAATTCCCCTTATCCGGGAAAAACCGAGTGTCAAAGCAAAGTTGACGGCCTTTGTAAAACAATGGGTTTTTAACAAAAAAATAACCCCCGGCGAATAAAACCGGGGGTTGTTTTTTATCGTACAAAACGCTAATTTATCCAACCTTCTTTTTTGGCATAGTTATAAATGCCGTTGTAGATACCCAAGGCCATTTTGTTGCGCACCGCACTATTGCTCAGGCGGGCGCGGTCCTTGTTACTGCTGATATATCCCATTTCCACCAGCACCGCCGGGCTGTTTACACCCTTTAACACATAAAAGTTGGCTTGGCGCACACTGCTGTTTTGGTTGACGGCAATGCCGATACCCGGCTGTTTATACACCGCGTTGCGCACATATCCCGCCAGTTTGGAACTTTCGTTAATATACTCGTTTTTGGCTAACGATTGCAACAGGGCATCCACAAAGTTATAGTGGACTTCTTCGTATTGCATAGCCTCGTTTTCAAAAGCGGCCGTTTCGGCGGATTCCTTGTCGGTGGCTTTTTCCGAACGGAAATACACCTGGAATCCGTTTGCGTTGCGGTTTTTAGAAGCGTTAGTATGTACGGAAACGAACAAATCGGCCTTAAAATTATTGGCAATTTTAGAACGCTCAGACAAGGCGATAAAGGTATCGTTATCGCGCGTAAGTTTGACCTCAAAACCGCCCTTTTGCAAAAGTCTTGCCAATTCCTTGCCTACGGACAAGTTCCAATCTTTTTCGCGCATACGGTTGCGTATGGCTCCGGGGTCCTTGCCGCCGTGTCCCGGGTCCACCACTACGCGCATTTTCTTGCGTGCTTCCCGCATACTGACGGGATTGGGTTCACTTTTTAAAACAGGGGCCGGTTTCGGCGCAGTTTTAGAAGCCGCTTGGGGTGGCTTGCTTTCCGGCTTGGCAGGCGAAAGCACCGCCGCCTTGGGGGCCGCCGCCGTCATTACAGGCTCATAAGAGAGGTTTTCCGTTTCCGACAGGACCGAAGGTTCTTCTCCCTCTACAAGCGACTTATGCGCGGCTTTTGCGGGTGCCGGGGCCGGCTGTACGGGCTCGGTCCCCGCCGTCTCCTCGGGCGCGGGCAAGGCATTTTTAAGGCCCGCCCGAAAAACTAATTTATCTCCTGCCCAATCAAAACTCCAAACGCGAGCATCTTTACCTAAAATTATTTTTAAGACCGCATCCCCGCGGTTTTGGCGGATATCCGCCGACGCAATATAACTGGTGCGCAGGCGTTCGTGCAAATCCCGCTTTACCACGGCATTGGGGAACGTAATAATCACGGTATGTTTATTGGGCTGTTCGGTGGTAAAGGTTACATTTTTCCGGGCTGAAAAAACCAGCAAATTATCTTTGCCGCCAAATTTTTTATCTTCGTAGGATAAATTATAGCATCGTTCCACATAAAAGGCCCCGTCTTTAAATTCAACCAATTTATCCACCGCTTGCGTAAACGCAGGCAGCGTAAAAAACTCCGCCGGGGTCATTATCTTGCCGCCCCGTACCAATACGGGGGCAGATAAGGTTTTGGCTTGTGCGTTGACCACGATTTCCTGCAACGGGGCTGTTAAAATAGCATAAAACCCCTTGGTGGAAACTTTGGCTTGCTTAGATTTGGCAAACAGTTCCACACTCGCGCCAAATTTACGGGCTGTTTTTTGTGTGTCCACATACGGCACGCCGCCAATTTGTTCAAAAGGCACCGTTCCGGCCTTTTTACCCGAAACGATAAAACCTGCCTCGTCCTGCGCCGCCAGCGCGGGGCAAGATGCAAACAAGGCCAACAGACCCGATAGAAAAATTTGCCAAAACCGTTTCATATACAAAAGCGCCCGGGCACACGCCGGGCGCACTTATTCTACTCCAAGACGATTTTGTAATCTTCCCACGCCAACTGCGGGTCCGCCTGAATTTTAAGCGTGCGGTGAATATTTTGCTCAATATCTTCTTGACGGTTTTTAATGGCTTCGGCCAAAACCGGATGCAAAACAACACGCAAATTTCCGCCGGGGCGGCCGTTGGTAAGGTCGTAAATTTCGCGCTGGATTTTAATACGCATACTCTCCGCGGATAACACGCGGCCAGAACCGTGGCATTGGGGACATTCCTCACTGATAAAACTGCCTGTGCTGGCGCGTTTTCTTTCGCGAGTCATTTCCACCAGGCCTAAACGCGTAATCGGCAAAATCCGGATTTTGGCGCGGTCCCCGTGCACGGCGGCGGCCAAGGCTTCCACCACCCGGTGGCGGCTGGACGCCTTGCGCATATCAATAAAGTCAATGACAATAATTCCGCCAATGTTCCGCAAACGCAACTGGTGGGCAATTTCGCCTGCCGCTTCAATATTGGTCTGGGTTACGGTTTCTTCCTGCGATTTGTTGCCGGTAAATTTCCCGGTGTTTACGTCAATAGCGCAAAGGGATTCCGCTTCTTGTATAATAATACTGCCGCCATTGGGCAAAGGGAGTTTGGTTTTGCGCAAGTTGTCAATTTCCGGCTCTACATTATATGCTTCAAAAATGGGGGTTTTGCCTTTATAAAGTTTTACGCGGTCAGCCAAATCCGGGGAATTTTTTTCCACAAAATCTAACACACGTTCGTAATCTTTTTTGCTGTCCAACAAATAGACTTTGGCATTTTCCGACAGCACATCACGCGCCACCTGCAAGACCGCATCCATATCCTCGTGCAAAAGTTTAGGGGAGCGGGAGGTTTCAAATTTCTTAACGATAGACTGCCATTGGCGGTAAAGATATTTTACTTCACGTTCCAATTCGTCCTTGGTCGCTTCTTCCGCTTCCGTGCGGACGATACAGCCCATCCCGTTTAAGTGTTTGGCGGCCAAATCCTGCATAATATCGTTTAATTTGTGGCGGGCTTCGGAATCTTCAATATTTTTAGACACCCCCACAAAACTCTGATGCGGCGTTAAAACTAAATAGCGGCCGGGCAAAGTTACGTCCATCGTTACCTTCATCCCTTTCGTGCTGATGGCATCTTTTACTACTTGCACCATCACTTCCTGGCCTTTGTGGAGCACTTTATCTATATTCTTTTTATCTCCGCCCAACACATCGGAAATATACAAATAGGCGTTTTTATCGTAACCGATGTTTAAAAACGCGCTGGAAATACCGGGCAGTACATTTTCCACCGTACCCTTGTAAATATTGCCCACGATATTGAGCGAGCCGCGGCGTTCCCAAATCAACTCATTAACCCGTCCGTCTTCCAAAATGGCGATACGCGTTTCTTCAAACGATGTATTTACCAAGACTTCCACGGAGGGCTGTCCTTCCAAATTCTTACTCATATAAAAATCCTCTCTTGGCTTTGTTCATAAGCCTTTAAATGGGGTGGAATTCCCCTTCGCTGTCCTGCCAAAGGAAACTCTCCCTAATAAATGTAAAACCTTCCACCGTAAACGTATCGTCCTGCGCCGGGATATCCACCCCCAGCCACGCGGCAATAAGCGTTTGCGGACGTTCCCACTTGCCTTGCACGTTTAAAAGCGTCAAACGCACAGCCGAATTGGAAACGGTTTGCGCTTTCCAAATGTACGGTTTGGCATTTTGCACAAGTGCCAGACCGCTCTCAGCCCGGCGGGTAATATCCACCCGGGCCGCATTAAAGAAATCTTCTGCTGTCTGTTCCGGGCCAAACAAGTCAAAATTTCCTTCCACCCGGTAAACCGCACCGACAGCCAAATTCTGCACCGAAGGCAACGCATAAGGCGCGCGTTGTACGTCTAAAAGCGTAAGCCCCTGCGGTTTAGCCTGTTCCAGCGAACGGCGCACCTGCTCTGCGGGGACGGAGGAAAGCAAATAAACATCTACATATTCCCTTTCCGCCCGCACACCCATAGACGGTGCCGGACCGTACGCAAGCCGGGGCCAATTCTTATTGACCTTGGCCGGTTCGTAGGGCAACCCGCTGGCGAGCACCATACTGCGCACGGAATTAAATGTATTCCGCTGTGCCGCCGATTTTTCGGCACAGGTGAACACTATACGCATTTTATAAATTTTTGGCGTGTTTATCATCTTTTTATGCCCGTATGCGGCGTGCGTAAACCGACTGCACCACCCCTAATGCCCATAAACTGGATACTAAATTGGACCCGCCATACGAAATAAACGGCAACGGAATTCCGGCTACCGGCACTATACCGATAAGCATCCCAAAGTTAACCAGCATATAGGTAAAAAACATTCCGAATATGCCTGAACAGACCAAATAACCGTAGCGGTCGCTAGAACTGTATGCCACTACGATAATTCTCCATAAAATGAGTAAATAGAGTCCCAACACCAGCAGTGTTCCCCACAAGCCGAGTTCTTCCCCCACCACGGCCAAAATAAAATCTGTATGTTTTTCAGGCACAAATCCCAAGCGCGACTGGGTCCCCGAAAATAACCCCGAACCAAACACGCCCCCCGCCCCCATAGCAATTTGCGCCTGCAACACATTATACCCCGCTCCGCGCGGGTCGGATTTGGGGGCCAAAAAGGTTTCCACGCGCTTTCTTTGGTGTGGTTTCATTTGGTGGTCCACAAAAATTCCGCCAAACAATCCCGCCAATACTACTAATGTAGCCAACACAAAGTAAAAGGACGGCAGGAACAAACGCAACTGTTTAAAAAACCACCAAGAAACATACCCCAGCACAATCACCAATACGGAAAATCCGGCCATATACCAACCGTTGTGAGCCAATTCGTAAAACGCACGCACCAGCCAGTATTCCTGCAAATCGGGGTGGAGATAGATATATGTCCAGGCAATCGTAAAAAACCCCGCTACTCCCGCAAAAAGGCCAATCAAACCCAAATAGAACACATTGACGCCCGTGCAATAAAGCAAAACCAAAATGGCCGGAAACGTAACTACTACGGACGAAAAGTCCGGTTGCATCATAATCAGCCCAAAAACCGGCACTAAGAGCGCGCCCAACCCAAAGAGCGTGGAAACATCACGGATACGCTGTCCGCGTCTGTCCAAGAACGCGGCGGCGGCCAAAAGGGTCGCCACTCGGCAAATCTCAGAAGGCTGCATAGAGAAAAAAGGAAGCACAAACCACGAACGCGAACCGCGCTGGTAGGTGCCGAACAATAATACCCCCACTAACAAAGCCAAAATAAAACCGTAGAGATATTTCCATTGTTCGTCAAAAATCTGGTAGTTAAAACTCCACCCCACAAAAAACGCAAAAGCCCCTACCGGCAGGGCTACCAAATGGGTGCGGACAACCGGGTTAGAAAAAGATAAACTGTTGACGGCGGACATAATGCACAGCGCGCCCAGTATTACCAGTAAAATCATTGCCCCAAACAACACATAGTCCAAACGGCTGCGGCTGGAATTTTTAGTAAAATTACGAAATACGGCCATATTAATCGGCGCTCCTTAATAACTCATCATAATCTTCGGCGGAGCGGGGATTATTTTGGGGTGTGGCTTTCTTCTCTGCGGGCTTATTTAAATGAAAATAGGCTTCCAACATAGCGCGCGCAATCGGCCCGGCGGCAGAACTACCCCCCTCGCCAAATTCCACAAATACCGCCAACGCAATAGACGGTTCCTCCCCTTCTTTCCCCGCAAAAGCCATAAACCACCCGTGGTCTTTTCCGTGCGGATTCTGCGCAGTACCCGTTTTGCCATACACATCTAACCCTTTGATTTTCACGCGCCGCGCGGTACCATCATCCACCGTATGTTTTAAGGCTTTAAACAATAAATCGTATGTTTGGGGCTTCAAATCGGCCTTCTGCAAGATATCCGTCTTGCCCAGCACTTCGGTTTTGCCCGTCTGGTTGCTGACGATTTTTTCCACATAATACGGACGATAGACATTTCCCCGGCTGGCTACGGCGGCCGCAAACTGCGCCATTTTTAAAGGAGTTACCAGCAGTTCCCCCTGCCCGATAGAAAGGTTCAATGTGTCGCCGATAAACCAATATGTTTTGTTACGCGCGCGACGGGTCGGGCCGTACAAGTTGCCTGCTTTTTCGCCGGGCAAATCAATCCCCGTTTGGCGGCCAAACATAAATTTGCGTTCCACCCGCTCAATGGCGGCGGCTCCGGTTTCGGAAGCCACGACATAAAAATATACGTCGCAGGAGTTGCTTACCCCGTCAAAGAAATCTACCGGGCCGTGCGTACTCCAACACTTAAACACGCGGGGGCCGGAATTATAATGCCCGGGGCAGTTGATTTTGCGTTTGACGTCTAAATGCCCGTCTTCCAAGGCGGCCGCAGCCGTAATAATTTTAAAAGTAGAAGCCGGCGGATAAATTCCCTGTACCGCCAGGTTATATTCGTTGATTTTTTTAGATTGTTTGGGGTTATCCTCATCGCTGTATCCTACAAAAATATTCGGGTCGTATGCCGGAGCGCTCGCCAAGGCCAACACCGCCCCTGTTCGCGGGTCCAACGCCACAGCGGCGCCACGGCCCGTTTTAGATTTTTTAAGGCCTTCTTCCGCCGCACGCTGCAAATCAAAATCCAACGTCAAATATACATCACTCCCGGCAGACCATTTTTTATCTTGGATAATGCTTTTTACACGTCCGCGGTAATCCACTTCCAAAAACACTCCGCCGTCGTGCCCTTTAAGTTTTTTTTCAAATTTCTTTTCAATGCCGTTTTTGCCGATTTTGGAGTTTAAACGGTAGCCCATACTTTGGTCGCGCTTTTGCCACTCGCGCTCGTCCATACTCCCGATATAACCAATCAGGTGGCTGGCAAAGCCGCCATAGGGATAACTGCGTTTGGTTTCCTCAATCAAATACACGCCCGGATAATACAGTTGGAGTTCTTGCAAGGCCATTGTACTTTTGGTGGAAAGGTTTTCGGCAAGCAAGGTCGCCTTGCCCGTTTTAACCCCTTTTTCCACCTTGGACAACACGTCGGCTTCACTCATCTTTAAATGCGGGGCTAAATCGTGCGCCAGTTGGTTTAAATATTCAGGATCCTTGCGCCCTGCGGAAAGGTAATAAAAACTAAATGCCGGGGCATTTGAGGCCACTGCTACGCCATCTGCGGTAAACACGCGCCCGCGCGGAGCCGTCTGGTACAAAATTTGCGTACGGTTGCGCTCTGCCATTTTTAAATAAGCATTGTGGCGCAAAACCTGGATATCCACCAAACGCAACGCAATGACCGCTCCGGCCACAGCGGCCAGAATCATCATTGTTTTTAAACGCGCATTAAAAAATATCCGGGTAACTGCCATATAAAAATCCTATCTTTGCCGGCAAACAGAGCCGCAGGCCAACACCCGGCGAACTATCCAAAACACCGCCGGAGCCAAGAACGCACAGAAAAATGCACCTCCCAGCACACTCCAAAAGCCGGGCCACATTGCGGCGGAAGCAAACCACCATACAAGAAGCGCATTAATCACGCTGACTAAAACAGACAAGCCAAACACGCTAATAACCTGCGGGAAAATCCCGTCAAAGTCAAACCGTTCCGCCAACGCATAAATAATGCACGAGGCCACCGTAAAGGAAAAAGCATTGTAGCCAAACAGTTTCGTGGCGAAAAAATCTAAAAACAGCCCGCATACAAAAGCCGCCGGATAACCAAACGCAGGCTTTAATACGGCGCAAAAAGCAACCGTAAAGGCCAACATAATATTCACGCTCAATCCCCAAAAAGAAAATAATGACGAAAAAGCCCAATGACACACCGTCGCCACTATAAACAGCAAAAGCAGTTTAATAAAACTCCACATAGGTTAGTTGCCTCCGTTTCCTGTAATCACAAACAGTTCACGCACCGCCGATGAGCGCACCAACGGAGTTACTTCCACCGTAAGGGCTGTTTGAAAACTCTCGTCCTCGCGCACGCCGCTTACTTCGCCGACTAAAATTCCCGCCGGAAAGATACTGCTGGTTGCCGCAGTATAGACTTTATCGCCTTTTTCCACCCGGGTTAAAAGGGGAATATATTTAATGCGCACAGCGCGCGGCCCGTTGCCCGTTAAAAGGCCTTCCTCTTTGCCGCGCTCTAAATAAACAGCGGCGGAAAAATCTTCGTCGCGCACCAAAAGCACTTTGGCCGTACTTTCTGTGGCTTCCACCACCACACCCGCCAAGCCTTCCTGCCCTTCTTCCATAGAAATTACAGCACTGCGCTCGGTTATACCGTCTTTTAGACCTTTATCAATAATAACGGCGTTCCATTGGGAAGGCTCGCGATAGGCCACTTTCGCCCAGATGCCTTTCCAACGGTGCGTGCGGGATAATTTCAACAAATCGGTTAAACGTCCGTTTTCGTCCAAAATGGCTTCGGCTTGGGACGAAAGCAACTTCGTCATTTCAATTTCCTGTTTGAGTTCGCGGTTTTCCCGGTGGGCGTCTAACAATTCCCGCACCGTTTGGTTGACATTTTCCGCATATTTGGCCGTAGCGTGCGCCGCGCGCACCTGCGGCAAGAAAACATACGCCAGCACTGCCTTAACAGAAGATACAAAACCTTCCAGCGGTAAAATCATTAGCAGGAAGGACGTTAATAAAAAAATTAAAGGGAGCAAAAAACGACGGCGTGAGCCGGGTTCCTGCTTTTTGGATGACTTTTTTTTATGTGATAACATAACTCAAATCTGTATGGGGAAATTTCCCCTTTTCAAACGAAAAAGCGGACACGGTCCCTTAAAGAACTGTGTCCGCTAAAAGGTTTTCTGCAACCGTCTGCTAGAAAGATTTACCGCGGGAGCCGAAGAAGCGGGAGCCTTTTTCGTTCAGTTGTTCCAAGAACTTACCCGTGCCCAAGGCCACGCAACTAAGCGGGTCTGCGGCGCGGTGAACGGGGATATCCGTTTCTTTGCGAATCAGTTCGGTAATGCCTCTTAACAGGCTGCCGCCACCGGCCACCACAAGCCCTCTATCTACGAGGTCCGCGGCTAATTCCGGCGGGGTTTCTTCCAAGGTGCTTTTAATCACGTCAATAATCAGGCGCACCGGCTCCATCAACGCTTGGCGGATTTCTTCCGAAGTTACCGTCAAGGTGCGGGGCAGGCCCTGTGTCTGGTCGCGCCCTTTTACTTCCATTGATTTTTCTTCCTTTAAGGGATAGACGGAACCCAGGTTGATTTTCACTTCCTCGGCCGTCGTTTCGCCAATAATCAGATTGTATTTTTTGCGGAAATACTGCACAATGCACTCGGTTAATTCGTCGCCGGCCACGTCAATAGACTTGGCAACCACCATCCCGCCCAGCGAGATAACGGCCACTTCCGTCGTGCCTCCGCCGATATCAACAATCATACTTGCGTGCGGTTCCGCGATGGGCAAATCGGCGCCCATAGCCGAAGCCATGGGCTCCTCTATCAAATAGACCTCGCGCGCACCCGCTTGGCGGGCGGCATCATCTACCGCGCGTCTTTCCACGCCGGTAATGTCCGAGGGAATGCCAATCACAATTCTGGGACGTAACAGACTGCTTCTGCTGTGGACCTTGCGGATGAAATAACGAATCATTTCTTGCGTAACTTCAAAGTCCGCAATGACGCCGTTCTTCATCGGGCGCACGGCCACAATATTAGCCGGGGTTCTGCCAAGCATTTGCTTGGCCTTCGCGCCGACGGCCTTCACTTCGCCGGTTTCTCTTTCCACAGCGACAACGGACGGCTCGCGAAGCACGATGCCTTTATCTTTGACATAGATTAGACAGTTGGCCGTGCCAAGGTCCATACCTAAATCAGAAGAGAAAAGCCCCCCAAGATAGTCTATTACCATAAGCGCTCACCTATTCAACCAATTTAACGATGGCCACTTCGGCATTATCGCCTTGGCGCAGCCCCGCGCGGTAAATGCGGCAGAAGCCGCCGGCGCGGTTGGCATAGCGGGAAGCCAACACTTCAAACAATTTCTTTACAGCCGTGGCATCCTTCAAGGTGTCTTTGGCGGCACGTTCGTTGTTGGCTTTGGCCAGCGTGATGAGCCCTTCCACCACGCGTCTAACTTCTTTGGCTTTGGGCAGCGTGGTCTTCACTTGTTCGTGAAGAATAATGCTGGTGGCCATATTGTTAAGCATAGCCTTGCGGTGGGACGCAGTCTTGCCCAATTTTCTGTATCCGGTATTTTTAATCATACGCTAAAAACTACTCCTTAAATTTTCATACCGAGCGAAAGTTTCATCTCGGCCAGTCTTTCTTTGATTTCGTCCATAGATTTGGCACCGAAGTTCTTAATCATTTTCAAGTCATCTTCGGTCATTTTAACCAAATCGCGGACCGTGTTAATATTTTCGGATTTAAGACAATTAATGGAGCGGGACGACAATTCAATAAATTCAATGGACTGGTTGAGCAGTTCATCCAATTTGGAATTGACACTCGCGCCGGCGACAGCCCCCGTAGCAGACACGGGTTCTTCCACCGCTTCGTCGCTGGTGGTAGCCACGCAATCGTCTTCGCCTTCAATCGTGAAAATATGCAAAGAACTGGACAGCAATACCGCTGCACGGTGCAACGCCCGGGCCGGAGCCAAGGTGCCGTCGGTGGTAATTTCCAAAATCAAGCGGTCATAGTCCGTTTTCTGGCCGACACGGGCAGGTTCCACATCATAGTGAACCTTCACAATCGGAGAAAACAGGGCATCCACCGGGATAAACCCAGCAGGGCGCTGAATTTTGGTTAAATCTTCGGCAGGCACATAACCCTTGCCGCGGGAAATTTCAATTTCCATTTCCAGGCTGCCGCCTACTTCCAAGGTGGCCAAGGCCAGGTCTTTATTGACAATTTCCACACCGGACGCTTCTTCAATATCCGCAGCCGTAACCACGCCGGGTTTGGTGACGTGCAACTGCAAATATTCACGGTTTTTGCCTTCCATTTTCACGCGCAGACGTTTCATATTGAGCAAAATATTGATAACGTCTTCCCGCACGTTGGGAATCGTGCTAAATTCGTGCACGGCACCCGCGATTCTGACGGCAGTTACAGCAGCCCCTTCCATACCGGAAAGTAAAATCCGGCGCAGGGAGTTGCCCACCGTATGACCGTAACCGCTTTCGTACGGCTCGGCAATAAATTTGCCGTAAAAGTCGGACGCGGTTTTTTCTTCCAGTTGAATCTTTTGCGGAAGGACTATTTCGTTAAAAGCCATTATTGCCTCCAAACTATTTAGAATAGTATTCTACGATGAGCTGCTCGTTGACAGGGTAGGACATTTCCGCTCTGTCGGGCCATCTTAAAAGTTTGCCGGTCATCTTCTCCGCATCGTATTCCAAGAAGCTCGGGCGCTGGTTGCGCTTTTCGGCATCCGTCAAGGCTTGCTTTACTTCCACATTTTCAGCCAAGGCGGCATTCAGGGTTACTTTGTCGCCCAAGCGCAACTGGTAAGAAGGCACGTTTACGGCTTTACCGTTTACGGTTACATATCCGTGCAATACCAACTGGCGAGCGGCTTTAAGCGAAATGGCAAAACCCAAGCGGCGGACGGTGTTGTCCAAGCGGGTTTCCAATTTGCGCAAGAAATTTTCACCGGTCTGGCCTTCGGCCTTGGCAGCGGCATCAAATAAATTGCGGAACGGAATTTCAGACATACCAGATTGAAGTCTGGCTTTCTGTTTTTCCTGCAAACGAATACCGTATTCGGACACTTTGGCTTTTCTAACTTTGCCGCCGCGTTTGGTTACGGCCGCCAACTTGTCAATAACACAGTTGGTGTAGCATTTGCTCCCTTTCAAGAAAAGTTTGCAATCTAATTTTCTGCACTTTTTGCAGCTGGGTCCTGTATATCTAGACATAAATCTTATACTCTCCTGGCTTTGGGCGGTCTGCATCCGTTGTGGGGGATGGGGGTGATGTCTTTAATGGAAGACACGGTTAAACCGGCTTGCTGTACGGCGCGCACGGCAGTTTCTCTGCCCTGGCCCGGGCCGCAAACTTTTACGGCTACTTCGCGCATACCCATAGCAACGGCTTTTTCAGCAGCCTTATTGCTGGTGATTTGCGCGGCAAACGGAGTGCTTTTCTTGGTGCCTTTAAAGCCGTGGGAACCGGCGGTGGACCAAGCAATCGTGTTGCCCTTGTCGTCCGAAACAGTTACAATCGTATTGTTGAACGAGCAGTAAATATGCACCACGCCGAATACCGGCGCTTTGGCGTTTTTCTTCTTTCCTTTCGCCGCCGGCGCTTGCGCGGCCGGGGCCGTTGTTACTTTTTCTTCTGCCATATGTTTAAATTCCTAATATTAAAAGTTATTTGGTTTTAGCACCCACGGTTTTTCTTCTGCCGCGGCGGGTTCTGCTGTTAGTTTTGGTGCGCTGACCGCGGACCGGCAGGTTGCGGCGGTGGCGCTGGCCACGATAGGAACCGATTTCAATGGCGCGGTGAATGTTTTGCGCCACTTCGCGGCGGAGTTCGCCTTCCACTTTGTATTCTTTCTGCAAAATGGTGTTAAGCAAACCGGCCTGCTGTTCGGTCAAGTCTTTCACGCGGGTAGCGGGATCAATCTGGCCGTTCAATTTGGCAAGCACGTCTTTGGCGTTTTTCTTGCCGATGCCGTAAATATATTCCAGGGCGACGTCAATTCTTTTATTTTTAGGTAAATCAATACCTGCGACTCTAGCCATATTCTTCTAAAACTCCTTAAATTAACCTTGGCGTTGTTTGTGTTTCGCGACTTCGCAAACCACACGGACTACGCCGTTGCGCTTAATGATTTTGCATTTCTGACATATCTTTTTTACACTGGCTCTGACTTTCATTTATTTCTCCCTATAAGTTATTCTGCCGCGGGTCAAATCGTAAGGAGACAATTCCAGTCTGACCTTGTCGCCCGGTAGAATTCTTATATGATGAACTCTCATTTTGCCGGATATATGTCCCAGAATAATTTTGCCGCCCGGGATTTCGATTTTAAACATCGCATTGGGCAGAGATTCTAAGACTTTACCTTCAATTTCTATCTTATCGCTCATACGACTCCGAGTTCGGATAAATTTAGAACAAACATCCGCCGCGCCCTTTTGAACCTTCCAAAAAGCGCCAGCGTAGATTATTCAAAGGCCGTGAAAATTTCACTGCCGTTAGCCGTAACGGCCACCGTGTGTTCAAAGTGGGCGGCATACTTCCCGTCCGCTGTAACCACAGTCCAACCGTCATCCAACTCCCTGACTCTATATGTTCCCGCAGTAAGCATAGGTTCTATTGCCAAGACCATACCCTTTTCCAAGAGCGGTCCCGTGCCCGGCTTGCCGAAATTCGGGATACTGGGTTCTTCGTGCATATTGCGTCCAATACCGTGCCCGCAATAATCACGCACGACACCTACGCCGTTTTGCTTGGCAAAAGTTTCCACCGCGTGCTCCACGTCGCCAAGACGTTTGCCGGGTTTGACTTGCCCGATTGCCTTATATAAAGACTTTTTGGTAACGTCCATCAGTCTTTGGGCTTCGTCAGAAACTTCTCCCACGCCGAGGGTGATTGCGGCATCAGAACAGAAGCCGTCAAGGCGAGCCCCTGTATCTATACTGATAATATCACCACTCTTTAATATTCTATCTTTTTTTGGGATTCCGTGCACGACTTCTTCATTTACGGAAGCGCAAATAGTGCCCGGAAAACCATAATAACCGAGAAAGAGCGGTGTCGCCCCGAAGGAGCGAATCGTCTTTTCGGCCGCGGCATCCAATTCCAGCGTAGAAATACCCGGCTTAACGAGTTCGGTCATCAGTTTGAGAACCGCCGCCGTTACTTTGCCGGCTTCACGCATCTTTTGGAGTTCGCTATCGTTTTTTACTTCAATCATTTTGCCTTCTTGATGACATTTACAATGTCTTCAAAAACTTTTTCGGGGGTTTGGTTACCCTTGATTTCTACGTATTTCCCGCTGTTTAGATAATAATTTTTTACCGGCAACGTATCGTTGTGATACACTTCCAAGCGGCGTTTAACGTGTTCGGCGGTATCGTCCGCACGGGTGTATAATTCACCACCGCAAGACGGACATTCGGCAAGCGGGGCTTCTGGATTAACGTGCAAAATAGCACCGCATTTTTTGCATTGGCGGCGGGAGGTAATACGGCTGACGACTTCGCTTTCCGGCAAGTCAATCATAATTACTTCCGTAATTTCACGTCCGAGGCGGACCATCATAGCATCTAACGCTTCGGCCTGCGCCACAGTGCGGGGAAACCCGTCAAAAATAATACCTTTATCGGTAGATTTGACGATATTTTCCAACATAGAAATCATCAGTTCGTCCGGCACCAAATTTCCGTTTTCAATAATGCCGGAAATCTTTTTACCGAGTTCGGAACCGGAAGCAATTTCCGCACGCAGAACATCCCCGGTGGAAATGTGCTTTAACTGAAATTCATCTTGCAACTTGGCCGACTGCGTGCCTTTACCGGCACCCGGGCAGCCCATTAAAACAATATTCACTTTAAAAATTCCTTCCTATTCTTTCAAACAACTTTGCGTGTAGCCCCAACAGAGCCACACACAAAATAATTTGCGAAAAAATGCAACAAAATAACGGATACTATTTTTTAAGATTTTGAGGAGATTTCTAGGCGCCTTTTTCCGAAGCATACTAACTGCTATGCGAGGAAAAAGGAAACAAAGAAATCTCCCAAAATCTGTAAAAATTACTGGACGTTAAACCAGCGGCCTTTGATTCTCTTGCTTCCCTTCATCAACGGCTCGTAATTGCGGGCCAAGAGATGGGCTTGGATTTGACCGACGGTATCTAACGCGACACCAACGACGATAAGCAAAGCCGTACCGCCGAAGTAAAAGTCCACGTTAAATTCCGCACGGAAGAAATCCGGCAAGACGGCCACCAAACATACAAAGATGGCACCGCAGAACGTCAAGCGGTTCATTACCCACTCAATGTAGTTTTTGGTCGGTTCTCCGGGGCGAATACCCGGAATAAAGCCACCCCATTTCTTCATATTGTCTGCCAAATCGGACGGGTTAATCGTCATAGAATTGTAGAAATAGCAGAAGAAAATAATGAGCGCGGAGAAAATCAACATATACCAACCGTTGCTGCGGCTCATAGCCTCCAACAGTTTCTGCGCCCAAGCGGCTTCTTGGTTAAAACTGGCAATCGTCAGCGGTAAGGAAATAACAGAGGATGCAAAGATTACTGCAATCACACCGCTCTGGTCAATTTTAAGCGGCAGATAACTGGTCTGTCCGCCATAAGTTTTATTCCCTACCTGGCGTTTGGCATACTGAACCGGGATTTGGCGTTGGGCCGTTTCCAGCCATACCACTAACGCGGTAATCACAATCGCCGCACCAAAAATTACCAAGGCCATAAAGAAGTCCATTTCGTCCGTTTTTACGCGGTTGACGACTTCCATAATAGCACTGGGCAAGCGGTCCACGATACCGGCAAAAATGATGAGCGAAATACCATTACCCACCCCTTTTTCCGTAATCTGTTCGCCTAACCACATTACAAACATCGTACCGGCCGCGAGGGTCAGCACGGTGGTTACAAAAAACATAAAAGACGGATTGACTACCGCCGATACGCCGCCTGCGCCTTCCACTTTCGTGATGGCGAAGGTCATCATAGCGCCTTGCAAAACAGCCAGGAACAGTGCAAAAATACGGGTAATCTGGTTTTCTTTTCTTCTGCCGGATTCGCCCTCTTTATGCATTCTGTCCAACGCGGGGAAAATATGCGCCCCGCGAACAAGCCCCATAATAATGGACGCATTGATGTACGGCATAATACCCAAGGCCAAAATGGAGAATTTACCCAACGCTCCGCCTGAAAAGATATTCATAAAACCAAGAATACCGTTTTGGTGGGCGGCAAAGAGTTGTTTCAAAACATCCGCATTGATACCGGGTATTGGGATTGCAGCCGCAATCCGGAAAACAGCCAACGCCCCGATCAAGAAGAGAAGTCTCTTCTTGAGTTCGGGGGCGTTAAAGATATTTGCAACTGTGTTGTTAGCCATTATTTGGTCTTCTGTTCAAGCACGGTTACGGTGCCGCCGGCTTTTTCAATCGCCGCTTTGGCGGTGGCAGAAAAACCGTGAGCAGACACTTTCAAGGCCTTGGTCAAAGCGCCGTTAGCCAACACTTTGACGCGGGTAACATCGTGAATGATGCCCGCTTTTTTCAAGGCTTCGGGGGTTACTTCCGCACCGGCCGCAAACACTTTTTCCAAGGAGCCGAGGTTTACATAATCGTAACGCTTGGCAAAGTCTTTATTGGAAAAACCGCTTTTCGGCGTGTGGCGGATAAGAGGCATCTGACCGCCTTCTTTGCTTTCCTTGCGGCTGTTACCGGAGCGGGAAGTCTGCCCTTTCATACCTTTGGTGCAGTAGTTGCCCAAACCAGAGCCCGGGCCGAGGCCCAAGCGTCTTTTGGCTTTTCTAGACCCATGTTTAGGGAAAAGTTTATTTAAAGTTACCATTTTATTCTCTCCACAAAACTATTCGGCCTTGGCGGCTTCTACGGGCGCTTCGGCTTTCGGGGCTTCGGCAGCGGCTTTTTCAGCCTTGCCGCGGATAACGTTCACAACTTCTTTGCTTTTGAGTTGTTTGAACGCTTCCATAGTGGCATACACGAGGTTGCACGGATTGCAACTGCCCAAACTCTTGGCGAGCACGTCTTTGATACCGGCGGCTTCAAACAAGAGGCGCACACCGCTGCCGGCGATTACACCAGTACCGGGGGCGGCGGGTTTCATCCACACGGAAGAAGCACCGAACTTGCCGATGGTTTCGTGCGGGATCGTTTCGCCCACAATCGGGAACGTAATCATATGTTTTCTCGCGTGAGATTCAGCCTTGGCAATAGCCAACTGAACCTGGTTTGCCTTGCCAATAGCAACGCCCACTTTGCCCATACCGTTACCGACCACGACCAACGCGCGGAAACCAAAGCGTTTACCGCCCTTTACTACCTTGGCCGTTCTGGCTACGTGGATGACCGTCGTTTTGCCTTCGGCGAGCGGTCTTGCTTTTTGAAACTCGGCTCTTTTGCCTTTCGCTTCTTTTCTGTTATCGCTTTTAACTAGCGTTTCATTGGACATTAAATTCACCTGTCTTAGAATTTCAATCCTGCTTCTCTGGCGGAATCAGCAAGTGCTTTAATTCTGCCGTGGTACACGCGTCCGCCGCGGTCAAACATTACTTCGCTGATACCTTTTTCAAGCGCTTTCTTGGCAATAGCAGCGCCCAAGGCCTTGGCGGCTTCAATACTCTTGGCGGAGGTGTCAAACTTGCCTTCAAATTCTTTGGACAACGTCGTGGCAGACACTAACGTGCTGTGGGTGTTGTCGTCAATAATTTGGGCATAGATGTATTTCAAGCTTCTGTACACCGAAAGGCGCGGGCGGTGCGCACCGTTTTTCAACAGGTGGCCGCGGCTGCGGTCCTTTCTGAATTGATATCTTTCTTGCTTAGTAGCCATAATTATTTACCTCCCGCCGCAGTCTTACCGGCTTTGCGGGCAATATGTTCGCCCTGGTATTTAATACCGCTGCCTTTGTAGGGTTCCGGAGGTCTGATTCTTCTGATTTTGGCCGCGAAATCGCCCACTTTGAACTTATCGCTGCCTTTAATCGTTACCGCGCCGGATTTCGGATCCACCACGACCGTAAGGCCCGTGGGGATATCCAAATTGACGGGGTGAGAGAAACCCAATTCCAAATTGAGTTTTTGTCCGGCCACATTTGCGCGGTAACCCAAACCGTTGATTTCCAAGGTTTTGGAGAAACCGTTCGTAACGCCTTCAATGATATTAAAGACGTTCGCGCGGGTGGTACCGTGGATAGCGTTAAGTTCTTTCACACGGTTTTCCGGGATAGAGAAAGTCAACACAGCCCCTTCCATTTTGGGGGTTACACCTTCCGGCAAAGTGTAGGACAAGGTGCCCAAAGCGCCGGTAGCGGTGATGATGTTCTCTTTAATTTCCACTTTGGTATTAGCGGGGATATTGATAATTTTTTTACCGATTCTGCTCATATTCCCCCCTTACCAGACCTGGCACAAAAGTTCACCGCCGATTTTGGCGGCTTTGGCTTGCGCGTCGGTCATTAAGCCTTTGGAAGTGGAAAGAATAGAAATACCAAAAGCGCCGCGAACTTTCGGAATATTGTTGTAAGCGCTGTAAACGCGGGAACCCGGTTTGGACACTCTTTTGAGGCCCTGGATAACGCATTCGTTTTCCGGCGTGTATTTCAAAAATACTCTTACCACGCCGCCCTTGGTTTCATTATGGACGGCTTTGAAATTGGCGATATATCCTTCTTCTTTGAGGATGCGCGCAATTTCGGTTTTGATTTTAGAAAAAGGGATATCCACTTTTTCTTTTTTCTTCATATTGGCGTTTCTTATTCTGGTTAAGAAATCTGCGATTGGATCCATATTCTAGGTCATCGTCCCAAGCCACTTTCCGTAACGGAGTTGGCCCGAAAGCGATACCTCCTCCTGTAAATTACCAGCTCGATTTTCTAAGACCCGGGATTAAACCCTGGTGTGCCATCTTTCTCAGGCAGATACGGCAGAGACCGAAGTCGCGGTAGTAACCTCTTGCGCGGCCACAGATTTGGCATCTGTTGTGATAGCGCACGGCGAACTTTTGGTCCTTAGCCATTTTTGCAACCCATGCTTTAGTAGCCATAAAGTTTTAGTCCTCTTATTTAGTAGCCGATTTGCGGAAGGGCATACCCATATAATCCATGAGCAGGCGACCGCTTTTATCGTTGCTGGCCGTGGTAACGAACGTAATGTTCATACCGTGGGCTTTGGGTGATTTTTCCACATCAATTTCCGGGAAAATATAATGTTCTTTAATACCCAGGTTCAAATTGCCTTTGCCGTCAAAACTCGGGTTGAAACCCTGGAAGTCACGGATACGGGGGCAGGCGATCATAATGAAGCGTTCCATAAATTCATACATTCTCGCACCGCGCAGCGTTACGCGCACGCCGATAGGCATACCTTCTCTAAGTTTAAAGTTAGAGATAGATTTTTTGGCGCGTCTTACTTGGGCAGCCTGACCAGCGATGGCGGTCAAATCTTCTTTGGCCACTTCCAACGCTTTAATGTCTTCACGGGCATCTTTTACACCGATGTTAATCACGATTTTCGTGAGTTTCGGCGCAGCCATCGGGCTCTTTACACCCATATCTTTGAGCAAGGCCGGAAGCACTTTTTCTTTATAAAGGGCCTGCAAGCGAGGAGTATATCCCTCGGGCGCCTTTGTTACGTTTTTCGTTTCTTTCTTAGTCATTTTCTCTTACCTGGATTAAATGATCGGCTCGTTGCATTTGCGGCAAACGCGTACTTTTTTACCGTCGGCCGAAACTTGCACTTTGGGCGTCATCGCTTTTTTGCATTTACCGCAGATGACCGCTACGTTAGAAGCATCCAACGCCGCTTCCATCTGGATGATGCCGCCTTGCTTATTTTGAGTAGGCTTGGTGTGTTTGGAAATCATATTTACGCCGGCAACTACTACTTTGTTTTTGCCCGGGTTGACAGATTTCACTTCGCCTTTCTTGCCTTTGTCCTTGCCGGCCAAAACCAGCACGGTATCTTTCTTCTTGATAATCATACTCTATACCACCTCAGGAGCCAGGGAAATGATTTTCAAAAAGTTCTTTTCTCTGAGTTCTCTGGCAATGGGCCCGAACACACGGGTGCCTTTGGGTTCGCCGTTATCGTTGATGATGCAAACAGCGTTATCATCAAAACGAATATAGGAACCGTCTTTTCTTCTTTTTTCGCGGGCCACGCGAACGACTACCGCGCGGACTACGTCGCCTTTTTTAATGGCGGAGGTAGGGATCGCATCTCTGACGGAGCACATCACGACATCTCCCAAAGTTGCGATATCCCGGTGGTGGCCGCCGCGCACTTTAAAGCACTGGACTTTACGCGCGCCGGAATTGTCGGCCACATTGACTATGCTTCTTAATTGAATCATACTTTAATAACTCCGTAGTTTTTAAAAACTAAGCTCTGGCTTTTTCCACAATCTTGGAAACACGCCATTTCGTCGTTTTGGAAACGGGACGGGTGCTCATAATTTCCACTTTGTCGCCGATTTTGGTTTCGTTGGCCTCGTCGTGCGCGTGGAATTTGGCCGCTCTTTTGAGCGTTTTGCCATAGCGGTCGTCGTGAACCAGGCGTTCCACCATAACGGTGCGGGTTTTGTTCATCTTGTCGGACACAACCACGCCGGTGAGGACCTTTCTTTTAGCACGGGTTTCTTGATTTTCCATTTTTAAAACCTCTATTTTTGCTCTTTCTTCTGGTTGATCAGCGTTTGCAAAAGAGCAATTTCGCGTCTGACCGCTCTGATTTCCATCGGGTTAGCGATGGGAGTGGTGCTGTGTTTGAAAAGAAGGTTGAACTTCTTTTCTTGGGCTTTGCCGAGCGCTTCATTCAGTTCGGCCAACGTTTTCTTTTTCAAAACTTCTTTTTCGTTCGTTTTCATAAACTACCTTCTGGTTACCAGTTTCGTCTTAATCGGCAGTTTGTCGGAAGCCAAACGCATCGCTTTTTTGGTATCTTCCACGGAAGCGCCTTCCAATTCAAACAAAATTCTGCCGGGCTTCACCACAGCGGCCCAGTATTCGGGCGCGCCTTTACCTTTACCCATACGGGTTTCGGCGGGGTGTTTCGTAATGGCTTTGTCCGGGAAAATGCGAATCCACAATTTGCCTTTTTTCTTGATGAAGCGGGACAAGGTAATACGGGCAGCTTCAATCTGCCGGGCGGTAATCCATTTGGGTTCCAACGCTTTCAACCCAAATTCGCCGAAGACCACTTCCGTACCGCGTTTGGCATTACCTTTAATGCGCGGCGCGCTGAAGGGCTTGCGATATTTAACTCTTTTAGGCATTAACATAAGTCAAAGTCCTCTATTTGGTTTCCACGGCCGGGGCGGCAACTTCCGTCGCGCCTTCGGTGGAACCGCTTTCCATGTCGCGATGTTTCTTGAGTTCGTTCATAATCTCTTTCGGAGATTTGGCGAAGTGGGTTCTCTTGAAAATCCAGACTTTAATGCCGATTTTACCGCTGATGGTGTTGGCTTCGGTGAAACCGTAGTCAATATCGGCGCACAAGGTGTGCAGCGGAACGCGGCCTTCGCGTTTCCACTCCGTGCGGGCGATTTCCGCGCCGCCGAGTCTGCCGGACACCATAATTTTAATACCGAGCGCTTTGCCGGACAAGGCCTTTTCAATCGCTTTCTTCATAGCGGCGCCATAGTGAGCGCGCTTTTCAAGTTGCATAGCGATATTCTGGGCTACCAGTTGGGCGTCCGTTTCCGGATTTTTAATTTCAATCACGTTGACGAAAGTTTTGCTGCCGGTAAGGGCTTCCAATTCTTTTCTCAACGCTTCAATATCGGCGCCTTTTTTGCCGATTACCACACCCGGGCGGGCAGTGTGAACATTCACACGCAAGAACGCACCGGCTCTTTCAATGCCGACGTAACTGACAGCCGCCATTTTGAATTTGTCGTCAATGATTTTGCGGATATCAAAGTCTTCTTTAATAAGCGCGGGCATATTCTTGGGAGCGAACCATCTGGAACGCCAATCCTGAATATAACCTAATCTAATTGACCGGGGATGAATCTTGTGTCCCATAAATTAGCGACCTCCCTTTTTTTCGTCGGTAACGATAACAGTCAGATGGCACATGCTCTTTTTGTAAGGCATCGCGCGGCCTTGCGGGCCGGGCTGCACTCTTTTCAAGTGGCTGCTGGGGCCGAGATTGGCAAACGCTTCTTTAATGAAGACCTTGCCCAAATCCAGCTTTTTACCAGCTTTAACTTCCAGGTTGGCGGCGGCGCTGTGAAGCGTCTTGGCAACCAGGTCAGCGGTGCGTTTGGCGACGAACGGAAGAACATCTTCCGCCGCTTTCACGTTTTTACCGCGGATCTGATCCAGGACCAGGTTCACCTTGCGGCTGCCAAAGCGTTGAAATTTAGCTTTTGCACAAGCTTCCATAT
>UQJU01000019.1 GCA_900541355.1 Candidatus Avelusimicrobium fimicolum
CGCGAAGGCGGCCATACGGTAGGCGCCGGTGTTGTAACCAAAATTATTGAGTAGTAAAATTGTTTAGTTCACTGTGGCGGGGGCATTTAACTATGCCCCCGCAGATAGTGTGAACAGCAATATTTTTAGAGATTTGTTCTCTCTTTTAAGGATAATAAGATGGCTAACGAAAGAATTACAATCGCGCTGGTTTGCACCGAATGCAAGAATAAAAACTATTACCAAGTGCGCGGTAAAAAGAAAGAATACAAGTTGGAAGTCAACAAGTTCTGCAAAAAATGCGGAAAAAGCACCAAGCATAAAGAAGGCAAAGCCTAAGATTTTTTGTGGGAGCGTCGGTTAACTGGTAAACCACCGGTCTCCAAAACCGGGACTGAAGGTTCGAGTCCTTCCGCTCCTGCCAGGTTTTATATCAAGGAAAACGGATATTTATGAATAAAGCAATCAATTTTCTCAAACAATCTGTTGGCGAACTGAGAAAATCCACCTGGCTTTCCAGACAGGAAGTGGTGCAATCCACTATCCTCGTTATGATTGTAGTGGCGTTGGTGTCTGCGTATGTCGGCGTCATTGACTTTGGCCTGACCAAAGTGTTGGGCGCAGTAGTCGGGGGTCGCTAATGGAAGAAAAAGCGTGGTACGTCGTGCATACCCAAACGGGGCACGAGGACAAAGTAAGAGAAAAAATCCTGCTTAATATTGACATCCAGGGCTTTGGGGACCGCGTTTTTCAGGTCCTGGTTCCCACCGAAGAAGTTGTTGAAGTCAAACAAAACAAGAAAATTTTACGCAAACGGAAATTTTTCCCTGGTTATGTGCTGGTACAGATGTTAATGACCAGCGAAGCATATTGGTTTATTAAGAATATTACGGGCGTAACCGGTTTCTTGGGTGATCCTAACCCCGTTCCGCTGCCGGAAGAAGAAATTGCCGGTATCGTGGAACTTACGGATAATCCCTCCGGTAAACCCAAACACGTGGTGGAATTTGAACGCGGCGAAAGCGTCCGTATTACGGAAGGTCCGTTCAAGCATTTCATCGGTGAAGTGGAAGAAGTCAACGAGCAGAAGAATAAACTGAAAGTAATGGTTACGGTCTTTGACCGCAAAACTCCTGTGGAAGTGGACTTCTTGCAAGTAGAAAAGAACTAGATTTTACCGCAGTAAAGCAGTAAAAAATACGGAGTAACAACAAAATGGCAAAAGAGAAAAAAATTAAAGGTTTCATCAAATTGCAGATTCCTGCCGGTGCCGCTAACCCGGCCCCGCCTGTGGGTCCGGCTTTGGGCCAGCACGGCGTCAACATTATGGAATTTTGCAAACAATTCAACGCCAAGACGGCTAAAATGGAAAAAGGTATCAAGATTCCGGTCATCATTACTGTTTATGAAGACCGCTCTTTCACCTTTATTACCAAGATGCCGCCTATGGCTGTGCTGATTATCAAGGAATTGGGCCTGGCCAAAGGTTCCGGCGCTCCCCACAAAGATAAAGTCGGCAAGATTACCCAAGCCCAGTGCGAAAAAATCGCCGCGCAGAAATTGCCCGATTTGAACACGAAAGATGTCAAACAGGCCGCCGAAATGGTAAAAGGCACCTGCCGCAGTATGGGTGTGGACGTAGTAAAATAAATTTAAACTGAGGGAGGGCGAAAACGCCCGTTAAAACCTAAGGAGTATTTAAGATGGGAAAAAGATTGGAAGCCGCACAAAAGACGTACGACAAGTCCAAAGTTTACACGATGGCCGAAGGTGCTCAAATCGTAAAAGATAACGCCAAAGCCAAATTTGACGAAACCGTTGAAATCCACGTGAAACTGGGCATTGATACCAAAAAAGCCGACCAGCAGGTCCGCACCACCGTCGCTTTGCCGCACGGTACGGGCAAGACCAAACGCATTGCCGTTATCGCCAAGGGCGAACACGCGCAAGAAGCCCAACAGGCCGGTGCCGACAGAGTCGGTTGCGAAGACATTGTGGAAGAAGTACTCAAAGGCAAAATTGACTTTGATGTACTCGTTGCCACCCCGGACACGATGAGAGATTTGGCCAAAGCCGCCAAAATCTTGGGTCCGCGCGGTCTTATGCCGAACCCGAAAAGCGGTACTGTAACCTTTGAATTGGCTAACACCATCAAAGCGTTGAAAGCGGGCCGCATTGAGTTCAAAGCCGATGCGTACGGTATTGTGCACGCCATCATTGGCAAAGCGTCCTTTGACGCTGCCAAACTGGCCGAAAACGCCAAGGCAGTAATGGATACTATCCTCCGCGTGAAACCCAGCACCTCCAAAGGTGTGTATGTGCAGAGCGTATCGCTCAGTTCTACTATGGGACCTGGCGTATTTGTCAGTTACAAATAAGTTCTCTTTTGCACACAAAAACCCCGCGACTTTACGGTTGCGGGGTTTTTTTGTGTCTATCTGATAAAACACCTCCGGCGAACTCTGTGGTGTTTTTTCCTCATCTCCAAATGTTTCAATCGGGGCTTTAATAACAGCAAACTGAAATTCTGCACGCGCCGCATCAGCAGACTTTTGGAAAGGAGGGAGGAAAAAGGTTTTTATACATTTTTCTCAAAATAACTTTGCTATTTGCTATTATCTTTTTATAATATAAAAAAGCCGTATTAAAGGGAAAATTATATGACAAATTTTTTAGCCCGCGCGCTTTGTATTTTCACTCTTTGCTTGTCTGCCTCTGTACTGTTTGCACAAGGGAGGGCTATCCGCAAGGCTCCCGGTGCGGTTACCCAGGCGGTCAAGGTGGCGCGCCCCAAAGTGCCGGGCCGGACCTTTTCTTTTCCCCATTTGGAAAAATTGCTGATACAACGGGAGTTACTTACGCGCCAAGCCTTGGATAAATTGCCGTTGGCGGAGAATTTGCTTTTGCCGGATGAAATGCCTGCCCTTGCCGTTAGCGGCTGGCCGTGGAAACGCGACCCGTTGGGGCCGTATGCGGAACTTCCGTTTTTTAGAAAATTATCGCCCGAAGCCCAGCGCAATTATTTCCTGTCAGCCAATAACCGCGCCATTGCCACTTTGTGGAAACAGCGAGCGGCTTTGTTTAAGGCCATAAAAGCGCGGCAAAACGAATTTTTAACGCAAAAGATATCTAATCCCACCCAGGAGCCTTTCGTGCAAATGGCGGCCCAAATCGGCCCGGAAATCAACCAAGTAATGATAGGAGAAATACACGATTATACCTGGTTACAGCCCGGCATAAGTTCCTTTTTGGAAGCCCTGCGGGCCAAATACCCGAAGCGCCAAATGGTGTTGGTAACGGAATTTTTACCGCGGGGCAAAAAAAATATGCGCCCCGCGCGGGATTGGATGCGGCAGGCTAACCCGGAATACGAAACCCTGTTCAATGATGCCACCCGTTTGGGCATACGCATTAAAGGGCTGGAAAGTAATTATATATATTTCCACACACCGCCAAAAATGGAAATCCCCGGCGTAACGCCAGAGGAAGAAGTGAATATGTGGAGCACTCCCGAAGGGATGCGCGTGCGTAATGCGGATTGGTATCAGGCCATAGCCGAATACCGTAAGGAAATGCCGGATGCTTTGTTTATTGTGTATGCGGGGGCGGCCCATTTGGATTATTCCTACCTTTCTTCTCTCTCCCGTCGTTTTCCGCGCGAGGAAACCTTTATCGGCATGGTTTACCCGTATGTGCCGGACGGGAAAGAAATAATGACGTGCGATAATATAGATGAGGCTTTGCCTGCTTTAAATACGGTAAAATACCTGTCGTGGCCGTCAAAAGACTTACGGAATTTAGCGGGGTTTGACGTGCGTATTAAACTGCCAAAGCCTGCCAAACGGGAAACGAAATGAAGCGGACTTTTTTCCATATTTTCTTTTTGTTTTGCACCACTCTTTGCTGGGGGCAGGTAAGTGTTTTGTCGGTTACGGATGAAGATAAGCACAAAACAAAGGAAGATTTTTACCATACATTTGAATATTTTATTAAACCGGCTGGCGGCGGGCAGCAAAACAAGTGTCAGGCTACGCGGATTGGGCGGCGGTGGTTCGCCACGGCGGCGCATTGTGTCGCGCAAACGTGTCAAAACGGGTGTACAATTCAAATGGATTTATTGGAAAGGCCCGTGTCCGCCTTGGCAAGTGTTACGCATACGCCCAAAAAACCGGCGGTATTTGTCCACCCGGAATATTCGTCCAAAGTATTTGTCAAAAATGATTTTGCCCTTATCCGCCTGGATTTGGACAGGACCTCCTTGGCCTATTACCGGCACGCTACTAAAAAGCAGCCCTACAACCGGGCGCTGACTGCCCAGCAGTTTGCCGCATATTTAGAGAGGAACCGAAAGGTTAAAAGCCAGTTTACGCATATCAAAAGCCCCGAACTGCCCCCGTTGGTTTTGTTTGATAATTTTAACGCCATTATTGATCGTAAAATTTCCGTTATTTCCATTTTTGGCGGCGTGCGCAAAATAGAGCCAGACCCATATGTTGTGCATTATGTAAAAGCCCTGGGGTTTGCTTACACCAAGAACTTTGGCATCCGCAAAGGGATGAGCGGCTCGGGCGTAATGACCAATACCGGGGAATTAATAGGCATTGTGTCTGGCAATATGACCTCCGCCCACTGGGAGAAAAAGAAAGGCGGCGAAAAAGTTCCCGCAGTAGAGGAATTGTTTATGTTCCCTGTATTTAATACGGACGTGGCTGCCTTTATGGAACAGACTATGGGGAGCGATTATTATAAACTAACTTGGAAAGATGCCTATCCTTCTTTTGTATATAAGTCCCGGCGCAATTATGCTTCCGTCATAGAATCTGTTAATTATATCAATAAACAAAAATCTAAGTAAAAGCCCCGGTGGAAAACGATTACACCCCACATCATTTGTACTCTCAATTAAAAAAGCCCCCGGTGAAATGGGGGCTTTTTAAACTAATTGTTCTTGGCTTCCCGCTTGGCCTTTCTGCGGGCGTTGCGCTTGTCCAAACGCTCCTGCTTGGTCGTGCGCCGCTTATAACCGGCGTGTTCGGGTGTGGTCGGGGCTTCGTTATCAAAGTCGCCGTTCCACTCAAACTCCCGTCCGCCTACTACCAAGGAATCGCCGTCCTGCACCCCGTATTTAAGGAGTGCTTTTTCCAATCCTATTTTTTTGAAGATACCGCGCAAGCGCGCAATGGCTTCGGGCTGGTTAAAATTCGTCATTGCGATAAACTCTTCCACTTTTTTGCCTGTAATGTGGATGACATCTTCTTCGTCGCGGAAAATGGAAAAAATCGGTTCTACCCGGTGCGTAACGGCGGATTGTTTTGTTTCTGCCGGAGGTTCAACCGGGGTAGCGGCCAAAATTTTAACCACTTCATCCAATACTTTGTTTACGCCCTCGCCGGTAGCGGCGGACATTAGCATTACTTTGTGCTTTTTAAACTTCTTTTTAATGGTTTCGTATGCTTTTTGCGCTTCGGGCAAATCCATTTTGTTTACTACGATAATACGCGGTTTGGCAAACAGTTTTTTATCAAAGGTTTTTAATTCGTTTTCAATTACTTTTACCGATTTTTCCGCGTTCATCCCGTTAAATCCCTCCGGGTCCACCAAGTGCAAAAGTACGCGGGTGCGCTCAATATGCTTTAAAAATTGCGTGCCAAGCCCTTTGCCCTCGCTGGCTCCTTCAATAATACCCGGAATATCAGCGGTTGCAAAACTGAGGCCCTTGTGCAAGGTGATGCCCAAGTTGGGGTTCAAGGTAGTGAACGGATAGTCTGCTATACGCGGACGGGCGGCGGAAATGCGGCTTAAAAAAGTGCTTTTGCCTGCATTGGGGAATCCGACCAGTCCCAAATCCGCCAAAACTTTGAGTTCCAAAAAGAGAGTTACTTCTTCGCCGGGTTGTCCGTTTTCAGCAATGTGGGGGGCTGTATTGTTGCGGGTCTTAAACGACTGGTTTCCGCGCCCGCCCATACCGCCTTTGGCGACGGTAAATTGCTGTCCGGCTTCGGTTAAATCTACCAGAATTTGTCCGTCCTTTTTAACGATAGTACCGCACGGCACGCGGACGATTTTATCTTCTCCCGCGCGGCCTGTTTTATTGTAAGTGCCGCCTTTTTCGCCGTTTTGGGCTTCAATGTGCGGGTTGTACGCCAATTCCAGAAGCGTAGTTAAATTGGAGTCGGCCTGCAAAATAATGTCGCCCCCTTTGCCGCCGCAACCGCCGTTCGGGCCGCCAAATTCAATAAATTTTTCGCGGCGGAAAGATAAGCAGCCGTCCCCGCCTTTTCCGGCGGTGAGGTAAATTTTAACACGGTCTAAAAAACTTCCGGATTGCATAAATTCGTCCTTTCTATACTTAAATCGTTTTGGCCGAAAGCAAATTAATATTCGGTTTGGGCCAGCAGTTTTTTGGATAAACGGCGTTTCGCCTTTGTGCGCGCCCTTTTTACTTTGGCCCGCGCAGGCGACTTGGTGCAGGTGTAAACCCATTCGTCTTGCGAAACGTGCAGTTCGTCCTTTTTCATTTTCTTATTGTATCATACGGGAGATTTTTTGTCCCGCTGAATAACTACAAAAAAAGCGGCAGGAGAACTCCTGCCGCTTTTTAAACTGTGAAGCGCTTATTTGGCCGCGTCGGCTTTTTTGGCTTTGGCGGGAGCCTTTTTCGCAGCCGTTTTCTTGGCGGCGGGCTTTTTGGCGGCTTTTACAGCCGGTTTTTTAGCAGGCTCTTTGGCTTCTTTGGTTTCCGCAACTTTCGGGTACACGGAAATTTGCTTTTTACCTCTCGTTACCCATTCAAAAGTAACAATGCCGGCAACGCGGGCAAAAAGGCTGTCATCGCTGCTTCTTGCCACGTTGGTACCGGGCAAGAATTTGGTACCGCGTTGGCGGACGATGATTTCCCCAGCGTTTACAAACTGGGAGCCGTAGCGTTTAATGCCTAAACGCTGGCCGTGGCTGTCTCTTCCGTTGGAGGAAGAACCTTGTGCTTTTGTATGTGCCATAGTTTAGTCTCCCAAGTTATGCTAACTGGATATCCGTAATTTTAATTTGCGTTAAATCCTGTCTGTGGCCGATGGTTCTTTCGTAACCTTTTTTCGGTCTCTTTTTGAAAACGAGGATTTTCGGACCTCTCAAATGTTTTACCACTTGAGCGGTGACCTTGGCCGTGTTACCGGCTTTGGCATCTGCCGAGGTACCTTCTTCGTTAGCGGCCCAGAGGACTTTCAAGTCCACATTGGCGCCTACTTCCGCGTCCAGTTTTTCAACCTGCAGATTTTGACCGGGTTTAACCCAGTACTGTTTTCCACCAGTTTCAATAATTGCGTACATAAGTTTATTATACCAAATAAAGAGACACCTCTCCCGCCCCCTTTTACCTTGCGGTGCGGGGCCAAAAGGGCGTTCTCCCTTAATTTGTATATATATTATAACATAAATTTTGCGCTTATGGCGGGGTGTTATTTTCGGCAGACGTGCAGGCAGAGTGCAAATTTAATAGAATATAATAAAGAGAATTAAGGACTATGCCTACTAAAATGAAAGAAGATTATTATCAAATCCTCGGTATTGAGCGTACCGCCACCGAGGTAGAAATTAAGTCTGCGTTCCGGCGACAGGCTATGAAATTCCACCCGGACAGAAATCCGGGCAATAAAGAAGCCGAAGAACAATTTAAAAAAGTAAACGAAGCGTTTTCCGTTTTGTCGGACCCGCAAAAAAAGCAGATGTATGACCAATACGGCCACGAGGGTATGTCGGGGGCAGGCGGTTTTGGCGGGTTTAATGCAGGGGGCTTTGGGGATATTAACGATATTTTCGGCTCTGTGTTTGGCGATATGTTCGGCGGGGCATTTGGCGGCGGCCGCCGCGGAGCGCCGCGTGCCCAACGGGGGGAAGATTTAAAGTTGGATGTTACCCTGACTTTGGAGGAAGCGTTTGCGGGCAAAGAAGTTCCCGTAGATTATACCCGCCTAGACAACTGTGCCGAATGCGACGGTTCCGGTGCCGCCCCGGGCTCTGCGCGCAAAACATGCCGTTCCTGCAATGGAACGGGTACGGTAACGTATTCGCAAGGATTTTTCAGTATGCGCCAAGTTTGCCCCGATTGTGGCGGCAAAGGTACAGTGGTGGAAAAACCGTGTTCCTCCTGTAAAGGTAGCGGTACCAAACGCGTAAAGGAAAATATTACCGTTAAAATTCCCTCCGGCGTGCGTACGGGTGTAACCTTGCGCGTGTCCAACGGGGGCGATATCGGTACCAACGGCGGCGGTTTCGGCGATTTGTATGTAGAAGTACACGTTAAAGAGCATAAAATATTTAAGCGCGCGGGAGATGATTTGCTGATTGATGCGCCGATTACTTATCCTCAGGCTGTTTTGGGCGGTAGTATTAAGGTGCCAACAATTGAGGGAAAAGAAATTGAGGTTACAATTCCCAAAGGCACACAGTTCGGCTCTGTGATTAAAGTGCAGGGTAACGGGATGCCGCGCCTGGGGAAAAAGGGCTTTGGCGATTTGCTCGTCAATGTGAAAATTGAAGTGCTTAAAAAGCCGACGGCCCGCCAAAAGGAACTGTTGGAGGAACTTGCCAAGGAAACCGGCGGCAAAAAGAGTTTTTTAAAAGAGTTGTTTTCGTAAGGTTTATAGAAACAAAAAAGCGGTCTGCCTTTTATCGGCAGGCCGCTTTTTTGTGCAAATCAAAGGACCAACAGTTGGGTGGAGTGCAAAAGTTGTTTGGCTTACTCAATAATGCCGCCGCCGAGGACAATGTCCCCATCGTACATTACGGCCGACTGACCCGCAGTAATAGACATTTGCGGCTCGTCAAACGCTGCTTCTATGCACCCATTTTCAAGCACGCGCACGGTGGCTTTGGCCGGGTTGTGCAAGTTGCGGATTTTAATTTCGCACCGGAACTCTTGCGCGGGCGCTTCACCCGCCACCCACGATACCTTATCTGCCGTTAGTTTTTGGGAGTATAAGGCCTCTTTCGGCCCGATAACCACTTGGTTTTTAGCCGCATCCAACCGCACCACATACATCGGCGTTTTAAAGCCGCTAATACCAAGCCCCTTGCGCTTGCCGATGGTGTAGTGCCACAAACCTTCGTGGCGGGCAACCGCTTGTCCGTCCAGCGTAACGATATCGCCCGGCTTGCTGGGGAAGTTTAACAAATCGTTGTAATCCCCGCAGTAAAAGTCCTGGCTGTCCTCTTTATCGGCTACTTCCAGCCCGGCCTTGCGCGCAATTTCGCGAATTTCGGGTTTGGTCATTTCGCCCAAGGGGAACAGTACGCGGGAAAGTTGCCGCTGGGTTAAGCGGTGCAAAAAGTAACTTTGGTCGCGCGATAAATCTTTGGCTTTTTTCAATAAATATTTGCCCGATTTTTCGTCAAACTCCACGCGGGCATAGTGCCCGGTGGCAAATTTATCAAATTTAATTCCTTGCTTTTCGGCGGCGCTGGGCAAAACGCCGAATTTAATCAAACTGTTACACAGTACGCACGGATTCGGTGTGCGCCCGCAGGAATATTCCAGGCGGAAATTATCCAATACGGCGCGGCGGTACGGGTCCCGGCAGTCCACTTTTACAAAGTCAATGCCGAGTTTGCGGGCAATACCTTCCACCTCTTGTAAATCTTCTTTTTCGGGAGATAAACACGCGTTTTTTTGGTATGGCCCCTCTGGTACTGGGAGCGACGGGTCCCATACAATCATCGTAGCGCCGATGACGTGGTACCCCTTGTCTTTTAAAATAACGGCCGAAGCGGCGGAATCCACCCCGCCGGATAGGCCGATTAGGATTGTCTCTTTTTCCATCAATTCCCTCTTTATGTTAAATTGTACTTTAGGTTGAAAGCCAAAAGGACACTATATTATAGTATTTCACCTTGTGTGAACGCTACCCATAACCCATAAAAATACCCGGCGGGATAGCCGGGTATTAAATCAGTTGCTTTGGTTTTGCTCCGCCGCGGGGACGGGGGCTGAAACCTCGTGATTGGCGGGATTATTGTTATATAATTTACGCACGGAGGGGTAAATTTTTTTGAACGCCGCCACAATGTGCGGGTCAAACGATTTACCGGATTCTTCCAAAATATACGCGTAGGCATCATCAGTCTTCCACGCTTTTTTATATACGCGGAACATACATAGCGCATCAAACACGTCGGCCACCGTTACAATGCGGGCCTCTATCGGTATTTCCTCACCCTTTAACCCTTTGGGATAGCCCGAACCGTTCCATTTTTCGTGGTGGTAGAGGCTCATCTTGTGAGCGATTTTAAGCACTTGGGAGTGCGCGCCTTCCAAAATGCGCCCGCCGTAAATGGTGTGCGATTTCATTATTTCAAATTCGTCGGGGGTTAGTTTGCCGGGTTTTAGCAAAATGTTATCAGCCAAAGCCACCTTGCCGATATCGTGCAAGGGACTGGCGTTTTTAATCAGTTCGGCATCGTGCTTGTTAAGCCCCAAGGCCAGGGCCAGTAAATAGGAAATAATACTGATATTTTTTAAGTGGGCGCGGGTGTCCTGCTGGTCGCGGTATTCGGCGGTAACGGCCAGCCGGTAAATAGTTTCCAACTGCGCGACGTGGACGTCTTGGTACAATTTGGCGATTTCAATCGCGCTGCCCGCCAAGGTGGCAAGCAGGAGCAAAATGCCCTCGTCCTTTTTGTCAAAGGGGGTTCCGTCGGCCTTGTTGGCTACCTGAAAAACACCTAACACTTTGCCGGAGTTATTTTTGAGCGGGATAGCCAGCATAGAGTGGGTGCGGAAATCAGTTACCATATCCACATCCATAGAAAAACGCGGGTCCTCATAAGCATTGGGCAAGTTGATAGTTTCGCCGGTGCGGGCTACCAAAGAAATTACCCCGTTGCCGTTGAGCGGTACGCGGATTTCGGTATGTTCCAAGCCCCGCCCTTGGGCAATTTTAGACCACAGTTCGTTTTTTTCTACATCTTTTAAATAAATGGTGCACCGCCCTACGTCTAACATTTTGGTAATTTGTTGGGCGATGATATCCAGTAGTTTATCTAATCGGAGTTCGCAGGAGATGCGCGCCCCGAATTCCACCAATAAGTTTAACTTCTCTTCGGCGGAAAGTTTGCCGTTTTCCGGCCTAAATGATTGCATATGCTTCTCACCCGTTTAAGCGTACGAAGTGGTCTGCCTTGGCTGACGGATAAAACTTTTTCAAATAAAAATTTAATTCCAAGGCGGACAGCCCTGACAATGTAAACACAGTCCCTGTCTGTGTCCGGGCGGTGCTTTGCACGGCGCGGAGCCAAATTTCGGGCGCGCAGTTAAACCGTACAAAACTATAACCGAACGCGGGAGAATCCGCATCCTTATACAAACACTCTACAAAATTTTTCTTAAAAAGTGTCTTTAAAGTTGTTTGAGCCTTGTCAAAAACTTTGCCCTCACGCAAAAAGAGAGCCCCTTTGTCTAACCGTACGGGCGCATTTTTAAAGTTTTCCGCGCCGGCCGGCTTGCGGGGTAAAATGTCCGTAACAAATTTAAGATTCTTGGCAAATTCCTGCGCTTTTTTGTGCCATTTCGGCCACGCGGTAAAAAGTTGCCCCGCGCGGGACAGAAAGAGATATACATCTATGCTGTCTGTCAGCAAGGGGAGTTTCCCGGTTGTTTCCCAGCGGACCAGCAGCCTTTTAACCGTGCGGCGGCTTTGGCGCAAATCCCCATATACATAATCAAACAGTCCGCTTGGGGTGTTGCCCCATACGGCGGTGCGGTGTTTTTGGTTGGCGGTTTTTAAAACCGTTGCGGCTAAATCAGGGATGCAAAATTCCGCTTCCAGCGAGGGCAAATAAATAAGCGTGGATTTTTCGGGCGCGGTGGAAATGCCTTGCTGTTTGAGGACTTTTGCGAGGGGTGGTGTGCGGCGGGGAAGAATTGGGCTGGCATAATTTACCCACCCAAAGCCGCATAAACGGGCGAGGCCGGTTTTGTTTGCCAAAAAAACAAGTCCGCACGCCCGCAAAAAGGCTCCCAGGCGTACTAGGCGGCTAAATAAGTGCGGGTGCTTGGTGCGCCAGGCAAGAAGCGTAAACAAAGTTTTAGGCAAGGTGTTTAGTTGCAAGGTCCGGCGCAGTTCCAGCATATGTTCGGCCGTTGGAATTTTGCCTGCACAGGCTTGCGTACAACGCCCGCACAACAAACAGGAATTGACCGCGCGCTCCAACAGGGGGCGGCTGTTTTTTACGTTTAATTTTTTTTCGGCTATCAAGCGCGCCAGTTGATTGCGCCCGCGTGGAGAAAAAGTTTCCTCATGAGTCAGCCAATAGGTTGGGCAGGATTGCTGGCAACTTCCGCAACGGTTGCAAAAGCAAAGGGAGTCATATACGCTTCTTTCGCCAAACGGTGTATCCAACAGCGTTAAATGCCGTTTGGGGTGCAAGGGGTCTAGTTGCGGCGGAATCAAATCAAACATTTTTTTCTCCTGCCAAAATAGGGAATAAATCCCCGGGGTCTAATTGCTTCTTAATAGAAGTCCAGAGCAACTGGCCGTTTTCGCGCACAAACGGCTTTTCCGGGGCTGCGGGAACGGGCTTGGCATAGATTTTGAAAGTCAGCCGGGTTACAAGGCCCAAAGTGCCTTGGGAGCCTGCAAACAGGCGGGTTAAGTGATATCCGGCGGCATTTTTCATTAGTTTGCCGCCATAGCGGACGAGAGAGCCGTCCGGCAAAAGGGCTTCTATCCCCAAAACCTGCGCGTAAAAGGACGGCAGACAGCCGGAACAGAAAGCCCCGCCCAAAGTTCCCTTGCCGTTAGGCAAAATGCTGTAAACCCCGGCTTGTGTTAGGGCGCGTGCCAAATTTTTTAATGTAACGCCCGCCTCGGCGGTTACCGTATAATTAGTCTTATCTATTTCCAAAATTCGGTTTAGTGTCTGGGTGGAAAGCGTGTTGGCGGCTTTTGTTTTTAAGCGGGAATTTTCCCCGGTAATCAGGCACGGCGCGTGTGCTTTTTTGCGCAATAAAATTTTTTCTGCCAGTTGCTTTGCTGCGGCGGATAAGGGTGCTTGTTCCCGGGCTTTTTCCGTATAATTTACCGGAATTAATTTAAGCGGATTGGCTAAATTGTCCGGGTCAAAGGCGCGCTTGATTTGCACAAAAAGGTCCAAGGTCGGCTTATCGTATTGGTAAGCCATTACGGCGCGCTTTTCTACGCCTACTCCGTGTTCTCCCGATACAGTGCCCCCGCAATCCACGCAAGCCTGTAAAATTTCTTTTAGTGCTTTTGTTACGCGGACGGTGTCCGGACGGTTTCGCTCGTCAAAGATAATTTGCGGGTGAAAATTACCGTCGCCCGCGTGGAAAAGCAAACTTGCGTAAATGTGTTGTTCGTCCAAAATACGGCGCACCTTTTCTAAGGCGCGCGGAAGTTCGCTCCGCGGCACGGTGCCGTCGCCCACCATTACATTGGGGGCCAAACGGGCCATTGCCGCATATGCCGCCCGGCGGCCGAACCATAACTTTTGGCGTTCGGCTTCCGTTTTAGCCGGCAAAAATTTAAGAGAGTGATTTTTCAGGCAAATATCTTCCAACTGTTTTTCCTGCTCGGAAATTTCAGAGGGAGTGCCGTCCAACTCCAAAATCAGTAGGGCTTTTGCGTCCAACGGGTAGCCCGCGTGGGCAAATTCCTCCACGGCGCGGGTGGTAACGTCATCCATGGCTTCCACACACCGCGGGATAATGCCCTCAGCGGCTAAATCGCTGACCGTTTGCACACTGTCTGAAAGAGAGGGGAATGTTACCAAAAACGTTTTAATATGCTTGGCTACGGGCAGAATCCGCACTTTTAATTGTTTAATTATGCCGAGCGTGCCTTCACTCCCGGCAATAAGTCCAATAAAATCGGGGCCGCCGTCTTTGCGGGATAAATGAAGTTCCGTTCCGTCGGGCAACACGAAATCAATTTCCAAAACATGGTCTATGGTGCCGCCGTATTTCATACAACGTGCGCCGCTTGCGTTTTGGGCCAGGTTGCCGCTTAACGTGCAAACGCGCTCGCTGGCGGGGTCCGGCGCGTAAAAGAAGCCAAGCGGAGCAAGGGCATCTTGCAGGTCTCCTCCGGTAACGCCCGGCTCTACCCACGCAAACCCCTCTTGGGTGTTTATTTGTAAAATTTTGTTTAGCGGAGCCACATTTAAAATAATGCCACCGTTTAAAGCGGCGCAACTGCCTGCGTGGTTGGTGGCACTGGCGCGCGGCACAAAAGGGATATGATAAGCGTGCAAAACCTTTAACACCGGGGCAATTACTTCTGCCTGGCGCAAGTGGATAAGTGCATCCGGCCGCGTGCGTGAAAGCGAACAGTCGTATGCGTAAACGGAAAGGGAAACCTCATCAGTCAGCAGGTTTTCTTTACCCACTATTTTTGTCAGTTCGGCGAAAGCGGCGGACGGTATTTTCATAAATTCCTACAAATTTTATACGTACCAACGTAAACTTTTTGTATATTATTATTATATTATTTGTATAAGGTACAAAACCAATGCAAACCCAAAAGAACCCCAAGCGTGTGGTGGTAGTAGGCGACGTACACGGACAGTTTGACCCGTTTGTTAAAATTTTGCGCCACGCAAAATTGATAGACGGACAAAACAACTGGTGCGGCGGACACGACCGTTTGGTGCAAATGGGGGATATTTTTGACAGAGGACCCTTTTCCCGCAAGGTGGACGACTTGTTGGACACGATCCAGCAGCAGGCCAAAACGGCTGGCGGCGAGGTGGTACGCTTGGTAGGCAATCACGAATTGGAACCGCTTTTGTCTAACTTTGTTATTTCCGGTTTCAGCAAAGAGGAAGCCCAGTTTATGCGCGAAAAAATGACCCGCCAGGTACTCTGTGGGGATTTGCGCGCTGCCTATGCTTACAAAGGGTATTTATTCACGCACGCGGGTGTAACGCATAAATTGTACCGTATTTTTCAAATGCAGTTGGACGAGCCGAGTTCCAACAATTTAGCGGTGCTGATTAACCTGATTTTTAAGGAATCCATTAAACACGAATTTTTTAAGCACCCGATTTTCAACATCAGCATTCACCGCAAAGGAGTGAACCGCTTTGGCGGGATTTTCTGGGAAGATTTGGACGATTTGGTGTCTTCTTATCCGGCCAGCCCGGTGTGGCAGATTGTGGGCCATACGCAGGTGGTTCATATTGTGGTGGATAAAACGGCGCGGATTATTCCGGTGGATGTGGGTTTGCACCGCAAATTGCAATATTTAGTGCTGGACGAAAAGGGCGTTCCCGAAATTGTGGACGTACCTGACGACCAACCGGCAGAGAATTAAATAAAAACAGCGAGCATTAAATATGCCCGCTGTTTTTTTGTACTTTTATTTTTTGAGAACGGCGGATATTATTTTTTCGGCTTGGCGGTCCATTTCTGCGCGGTCTTCGGGCGCGTGGTCGTCCATCCCTGATAAATGCAACGCGCCGTGCGTAACATACATCATCATTTCCTGCAAAGCCGTATGTCCGAAGGTTTTTGCATTTTGCCGGGCTACTTGGTAACATACAAAAATATCGCCAAACTCCCACGGCTCCCCGGTATCAAACGGCGGACGCTCGTTATTAAACGAAATAACATCCGTTATATAATGGTGGTCCAAAAATTCCTTGTTTACGCGCAGAATTTCTTTTTCGTCCACAAAAATAACATTTACCTCAATGTTTTGTTTGGCAAAATGTTTTAGCCCGCGCTCCAAGCAGGCCTTAAATATGCCTGTCTTGCGCAGGTATTTGGGAATATCGGTATTGTAAAAAATGTGCGAAATCATTTGGTTGTTCCTGTATGTTTTTTATCCCACTTACCATAAGCGGAAATAATATCTTTTACCAGCGGATGACGTACGACGTCCTCGCCTGTAAACTCCACAAAGGCCACTCCTTTAACTTTGGATAATACTTCGGATGCCTGCAAAAGCCCGCTTTCTTTTTTATTGGGCAGGTCAATTTGCGAGAGGTCGCCGTTTACAATCATTTTAGAGCCGATGCCCATACGGGTTAGAAACATCTTCATTTGGGCGGGCAAGGTGTTTTGCGCTTCATCTAAAATGATAAATGCTCTTTCCAGTGTGCGCCCGCGCATATAGGCTAGGGGTACAATTTCCAAAATATTGTTGTATTTAAGCGAGTTGAATTTTTCCATCCCCAGCATAGAATAAAATGAATCATAAATTGGCCGTAAGTACGGGTCCACTTTTTCTTCAATATCCCCCGGGAGAAAGCCCAGTTTTTCGCCTGCTTCCACAATGGGGCGCGTAACAACAATGCGTTCCGTCATCCCCAGTTCCAGGGCGCGTAATGCGCACGCACAGGCCAAAAAGGTTTTTCCCGTTCCGGCAGGCCCGGAAGAAATAACGAGGTCGTTTGCAAAGACCGCTTCAATATATTTCTTTTGGTTTTCGCTCCGGGCTTCTATGGGCTTGGCGTGTTCGGGACGGAATACAATATTGTCTGCAAAAGGGCGGTTGTCTTTTAGCAAATCAAGAGGTTTTTTTTCGGCATTTAACGAGAGGTCCTTTTGCAGTTTGGCAAGGGCCTTATCCACGCGGGAATTAGTGCCTTTTACGGAAAGTTCGGCCCCCGCGCCGTCCTCGTCATACTTTACAAAGACGGTTACTTTAAAAGTTTTTTCCAAAGCGCGGAGTTTGCGGTCCTGGATGCCGAGCGCAATTAAAATTTCTTCTTGGTTTTTGAGTTTTAGGGTTTTAATCATATACAAAAAAGCGCGGCTTACAGGCCGCGCTTTCGGTTAGAATTTACTCTTGCCGCGCGGGATAACCACAATGCCCGAAGGGTCAATGTAGTATTTTTGCGAGTCGGCTTCCGTATCGTGCCCAATGGTTTGTTTGGGGGCGATGGTGTTAAAGCGGTCCATAATTACCTTTTTGAGTTTGGCTCCCGCCTTAATTTCGCAATTATCCATAATCACACAGCCTTCCAATTCGGCTCCTTCGCCGACCGTTACGCTGTCGCTGATGACGCAGTTTTTAATTTTGGCCTTGGGGTGAATAATGCACCCCGCGCCAATCATAGAATTAACCACGGTGCCGCCCAAATATTTAGTGGCCGGCACGCGGTTAAGCGTGGTGCTAATCGGCCATTTGGGGTTATTTAAGTCCAATTTAGGCGTAGGCCCCAACAAGTCCATATTGGTCTGCCAAAACGATTCAATCGTTCCCACATCGCGCCAGTAGCCTTGTTCTTCGTAAGGTTTAGCCCCGGGGAGCGTTTGGCTTTGGAAATTATAGGCGAAAGTGCGGTGGTCTGCCAAAATTTTAGGTAAAATATGCTTACCGAAATCCAGCGCGGGAACGTCGCAGAAACGCTTTTGCAGCACTTGTAACAGAACGTCCGTGTTAAAAATATAGTTACCCATGGAAGCATAGGCTGCTTTGGGGTTACCCGGGATACATTTTGGGCGGGCGGGTTTTTCGTCAAACTGGACAATACGGCCCGTTTCGTCCGTTCCCAGCACACCGAAAGCCGACGCTTGTTCCAACGGAACGGTATTGGCGGCGACGGTAACGTCCGCCTTATTTTTTAAGTGATAGTCCACCATTTGCCGCACATCCATACGGTAAATGTGGTCCGCTCCGAAAATGGCTACTAAATCGGGTGCAAAATCTTTCACCAGGTTAATATTTTGGCGGACGGAGTCAGCCGTACCGCGGTACCAAATTTCACCCAAGCGCATTTGCGGCGGAACGCAGGTTAAAAAATGGTCCGGAATGATGCCTTCACTTCTCCAAGTGGTGCGCAAATATTCAATTAAACTTTGCGATAAATACTGTACCAGTACATAAGAGGAAAAAATCCCCGAGTTGACGAAGTTGGACAGTACAAAATCTACGATTCTGTATTTGCCCCCGAACGGGACGGAAGGTTTGGAGCGGTCTTTTGTCAACGGATAAAGACGCTCCCCTTTACCCCCGGCCATAATCATACCGAGTATTCTCATAAATATTTCCCTTTTTTAGTTAGACTTAATTATTCAGAGCCTAACGGCAAGTGTTTGTTTAATGATTCAAACGCTTCCCACGACCACGGCATTTTTTCCGCTACGATTTTGGCAATTTCATCCGCATATACGCGGATTTCCTGCTGGGCGTGTTTATCCATACGCAAGCATAAGAAGTTAAACAAACTGCGGGCGTTTACGCTCCAATAAAACTGGGTATATTGGCATACGGGCAATACCCCGCGGGCCATTTCGCGCGCGACGCCGGCTTCCAAAAGTTTATGGTAAGCGGCGTAAGAGGCTTCCACGCTGTCTTCATAAATTTTGCGTAGGGCTTCGTTATCTAATTGGGAGTCCGCCACGGAGCCTTGTTTGTTTTTGGTGTCCTGCCCGCGGAATTTAGACGGAATATAAAACTCGTCCTTTACTTCGGTATAGCGGGCGCTGACTTCGTTATAAGAACCCCAACGGTGGCGCATCCATTGGCGCGCGACAAAAATCGGGCAGCAAATATGAAATTGGAAATAACAATGTTCAAACGGAGTGTGGTGAGCGTGTTCCATTAAATATTTAATGAGCCGTTTATCCTGCTCCGGCCCTTTGGATACGGCTCCAAAGGATACGCGGGCGGATTGCACGGCACGGTCATCGCCCCCCATAAAATCTACCAAGCGCACAAAGCCCTTGTCCAACACGTTGATTTTTTCACTAGATTGTGGCACGAGTTCTTCTCCTGATTATTTAAAAATTTCCACGACGGAACTGTTCCCGTCCGGCAATACTTCGGCGGTCAAAATGGCCTTGTCCGTGCAGGCGGTGTCATATACCACGCCGTCCAATTCTACCGTATCGGTAACGGACAGGCGGCCCTTTTCAAAGGCCAAAAAATGAATTTTGCTGCTTTTGTATTGTCCAAAAGTGTCAGACAAAATGCCTAATTTGGATATATTTTCCACGGCTGCCAAGGTGGCGCGGCCCTCCGGCCCAAAGACTTGGACGGACGGGTAAAATTTCAAAATCTCTTGCTTATATTTTACACGATTTGGAGCCGCGGCGAACAGATCTTTGCTTTCGGCCCGTTTTCCGCTAGCCATTACAAGCCGCAAGGGCCCGTTAGAAGATGTATAAATAACATTTTGGGCATCGGCGGATTCTACGGCATAGCGGTTGAGCCCCGTCAGCCAGTTGCGGTAGGTGCTTAATGTTTCTTTGGCGGGGGCAAACTTACCGTCCGTATAGGCTATTAAGCGGGCATTCCCCGGGTACGCACCCGAGACAAACGGCTTTTGGAGCCAGATTTGTTTGTTTTGTCCGCACCCCAATTCTTTGGCAAAATAGGATAAAGCGGCAATTTCTTTTAATGTGCCGTTTTGGTTTTCCAGTACGGCGGTAGAAATAGTTTGGCGTTTTTCGTCAAAATACGAAACAAAAATTTGTGTTTTTTTATCTTTTACCGGTGCGGCGGATACGGTTAATACACGCTTGCCGGCGGGTAACGTGAAGGATAGTTCTTCCTTTAACGTGTTCTTTTCTCCTTGCGTCCATACGGTTACTTGGCCTTTTTTAGAAAGAGTAATAAAATTATCCGCTCCTGTTATATTAGCTTCGGTTACGCCGATAATTTCCTGCTCCACGGGTTCATAGACGGTTTTGCGGTGCGTGGAGGGTTTGGCGGCTTCTTGCACGGTAACGGCAGGGGCTTGCGGTGCGGGGGCTGTGGCGGTTAAAACAACTTCCTGCCCGACGGAAATGCGTTTGTCGGCCGCTACCTCGCCAATGGCATAAAGGGGTTGTACTTCCACGATTTTGCCCTCTTGGGAATAGTTATACACCAGCCCTAAATCTTTCCCGGTTTTGGGGTTGGTTAATTTTTCAGCAGAGAGGATAACCTTAAACAAATCGCCTTTTTGCACATTACGGTTTAAAACAGAGGTGTCTAAATAGACTTTATTACCGTCCACGCGCACGACCATTACTTGCGCCTGTAAAAAGGCGGGAACCAAAAGAAAAGCGGTTAGCATAAATAAAAATTTATTTTTCATATAATAATGGTATAGCATTTTTACCCGGAGTGAACAATGAAAAAAAATAACTTTGCCGATTTAGTAGAAACCTTTGCCATTTTGCGCGGGCCTAACGGTTGCCCGTGGGATAAAAAACAAACGCACGAAAGTTTAATTAAATGTTTGCAAAACGAATCGCAGGAACTGATTGATGCCATTAATAAGAAAGATGATGAAAATATGAAAGAGGAGTTAGGGGATGTTCTTTTGCAGGTGTTAATGCACAGCCAGATTGCCGCCGAAGAGGGCAAATTTACCATTGATGACGTAATCCAGGGTCTGTACGACAAACTCCACCGCCGCCATCCGCACGTGTTTGGCGACCTTGCCCACGCCGCAAGTGCCGAGGAAGCCCTGGCCTTGTGGAAGGAAGCCAAACGCAAAGAACGCGAAGGCAAATAAAAGTAACGCCTGCTGTTTGCGAAAAGAGTGTGGTTCAACTAATCAATGGAGCGCACAGAGTTCCCCGGCCCGGAGGGCCTAAAAAAACCCCCGCATATTATTTCGGGGGTTTAGCTCATTAGTGTCATTACTATGTTCCTCTTTCCTAGGGAGGCTCCGTTTCCGGGTCTTATGCAATAGGAAAACACACTGTGCTCTCACAACTGCAACCAAGGATATCGGGCTGTTCCCAAGTACTTTGTACTATTACTATAAGCGTATTTTCTTTTTTTTCAAGGCCTATTTTTATATGGGTCTTTTTTATTAAAAAACCGGGGTGTTTCCAATTACCCCGGTTTAAATTATTTCTCCCACGCTTCCGAGCGTCCGATAGAGGGTATTTCCTCCGGATGAAAGTGCGGGTCTAATCCGTTGTCTTTTTGTTTGCGGTAATCAGCCAGCGCATCTACAACCTGTTTGCGCAACCGCAAAATGGCGTAAATGTTCATCAGTGCCATCGCCGCCATAAACAAATCGGCCAAATTCCATACCAGTTTTAATTGCAACACCGCACCCGAAAGCACCATTAGCGTTACCCCTGTGCGGAAAACCAGCATTACGCTTTTTTTGCGGGTGATAAACTCCACATTGGCCTGCCCGTAGTAATAGTTGCCTATGATAGAGGTAAAAGCAAAGAGCAATACGCTGGCTGATAAAAAGTAGTTGCCGAAGGTCCCAAGTTGAAAAGTGAGCGCCTTTTGCGTAAGTGCAATCCCTTCTAACCCCGGAAATTGCTGATAGTTGGACAGTAAAACAATAAAGGCCGTGCAACTGCAAATAACCAGCGTATCAATAAATACGCTAAATGCCTGTACATAACCCTGTTTCACCGGGTGTGAGGTGTGGGCGGTGGCGGCGGCGTTTGGAGCGCTGCCCATACCGGCTTCGTTGGAAAACAACCCGCGGCGTGCGCCCGTCATAATGGTAGCACCCAGGGTGCCTCCTGCGACATTGTGCCAACTGAACGCATCAGAAAAAATAAGACCGAAAACGTGCGGCAACTTATCCAAGTTTAATATCATTACCACGAGTGTAAGGATAATATATGCCCCGGCAAAGACAGGCACGATAATAGCCGAAAAACGCGCAATGCGTTTTAGCCCGCCAAAAATAATCACAGCCGTCAGCGCCGCCAGAGCAATGCCGCAAATAGACGTATCCAAATGGAAAGTAGCGTTTAGCGATTGGGCAATAGTGTTAGATTGCACCGAGTTAAACACAAAGGCAAACGTCAGCGTGATAATGACGGAAAATGCCAAGCCCAATTTGGGGCTGTGCAGGGCATTTTTCATATAGTAGGCCGGCCCTCCGCGAAAATGCGTGCCGGTTTTTACCTTATGTATTTGGGCAAGCGTGCTTTCGGCAAAAGCAGAAGCGGAACCGATAACCGCGATGAGCCACATCCAAAAAATAGCGCCCGGTCCGCCTACGGTAATGGCGATAGCCACCCCGGCAATATTGCCGGTTCCCACGCGTGCGGCGGTGCTGATAGCAAAGGCCTGAAAGGGGGAAATGTGCCCCGTGCCGCGGGTTTCTTCGCCGCCGCTTATCATTAGTTTAAGCATTTCTTGGGGGCGGACAAACTGTACGAAGCGGGTGGCAATCGTAAAGTAGAGGCCAGCAAAAATCAGCGCGGCCATAAGCACATATCCCAAAAAATAATCATTGATGAGGGATATGGCGTGAGTCAATAGTTCAGTCATTAAAACTCCTTAATTTATAGGTATTGCGGGTACAATAACAAAACGGGAGTCCTTCAAAAAATACATTTTATAGTATAGCGCATTTTGAAGGAAAGCGAAACAATTTTTTATGGAAATTTAGTTGAATTTGTCCAGTTTGCCGCCTAGCCACTTACTAAACAGCAGATTGCTGATAAGTATCGGCGGGGTGCAGAGCATAGTGGAGTAAATGTTAGAGCGCGGAATTTTCACGCGCTTTTGCGGGTTTAACAGGTCAGGGGTTTGCCACACTTTTAAGAGGGTGTCTGCCGTCCATAATACGGGCCACGCTACGGCCGCCCGCCCGCCGGGCTGCCATTTGGGCAGTTGGGCAAAATAGCGCACGGCGCTTTTGAGGTTGTTCACTCCCCATAAAATCCATTTGCGTTTAACGGGTTCAAAACGGGTGGCATTTTCGGGAATTAATAAATCTGCGGCAGTGAGGCCGTGTTGGACCAGGTCCTGCGCGGGGAAATAACACCGTCCGATGCGTAAATCTTTGGGCAAGTCGCGCAAAATATTAACGATTTGCAACGCGTCCCCAATATGTTGCCCGAGTTCGTAAAACTCTTTTTCCGGCATATCAATTTTTGTGGTGGTGCAAATAAGGCGGCTCCAAAAAAGGCCGGGTTTGCCTCCCATTAAACGGCAATAATGTTGTAAATCGTCCGGGGTTTGGAAGGCTTGTATTTGGGCAGAGTGCTCCTCGGGAAAAGTATTTAAGTCAATCTTCATCCCGTCGCAAACCGCTTGCACCACATCCATAATAATAGGCAGTTGTTTGGCGGACACTTGATTTAATGCCTGCAAGCAGGGCAGAAGATTTTTAATAAGTTCCTTTTCGTAAGGGTTTTCACTTCCGCCGCAAATTTCACTTGCTAAAAGGGAAATCTCTTGCCGGTTCTGCTCTTTTAACAGAAGCGGAAAACGCTCTATCCAATAAAGCCGCCGTTGAGCGGGCAGAATAGAAGTGTCGGCAATCGTATCGGCGTAGCGGCAGAGCAAATAGGCTATGCCAAATGCCGGGCGCATATTGCCGGGAAGCGCCTGAACGCTTAAATACAAACTGCGGGAAGTGTTTTTTAAAAGCGTCTCAATATCCATATATATAAGGATAGCAAATTTAGTGCGTAAAAAATAATTGACACCCGGCCGGAAAAAAAGCATAATATAATTATGCAAATGTTAAACGTAAATTACTGCATTAAACACTCCTCCTTTAACCCGATTAATTGGCTAAAGGAAGAAGTTGTTTATGCGGGCGTTTAATGTAATTTGATTTTATTTTTAACAGAACCCCGCTTATTAATGAAATAGGCGGGTTTTTTATTTAACGATTTCCGGTCTAACGGCCGGAGAAAAAAACGGGTACAACAAAAAATAAAGAGGGCTTGCGCGTTACGCGCGGCCTTCTTTTTTGTGCCTTGCGGCTGTCCGGTTCTTTTAGTATATATAAGGATAGGGAAAATATGATGCCGGGTTGCTTGACAACCTTTTCAAAATCAGTTATACTTAATACATAAGGAAACAAAAAGGATTTGTTTCCAGAGAAGTTTTCAAGAGCCCTTTTTCAAGTTTTTGAAAAAACAGAAAAATGGGTCTTGACTTTTCTGTCTTTTTTTGTTAGACTATATGAGTAGTCAAAATTGTTCTTTAAATAATTAGCAAACTTCTTTAAAGTTTTTACCAATCAATTATAAGCAGAAAACTTTTTGACAGCGAAACACCTCCTTATATTAGAAAAGGCGACCGGTGGACTGAGCCTAGCCAATCAAGTTAGTCTTATAATAAATAAAGTAAAAACACTTATCGTTAGGTCTTATCCCTTCGGTCCTAAGCGGCCACGACTTCCTTGAATAACCAAGAAGTATAAAAAGACTTGACAAATTGATTTAAAAATGTTTTAATAATAAATGTAGTCAGTAAGCATACTACAAGTTTTCAAGGGTTTTAAATAACGCTTGACAAACATTTTAAAAAATGCTTAAATAAAAGAGTAGTAAGGGTTGAGCGTTTTAAACAAGAGTTT
>UQJU01000020.1 GCA_900541355.1 Candidatus Avelusimicrobium fimicolum
TAAAGCAAATAGATATCCAAAACGGAACGGCCTTGGGCAGTACAAATACCCCGGAATACCGTTTGGGTGAAAAACTGACTATTGAAAATGGCGGAACGGTAACGGCCGGGCGCGTAATGGCTAATCAAGTTACCTTTGACGATACTAACTACCACAAAAGTAATGTAACAAATACGCTTTACGGAAATGATGTAGCCGTAATGGGCGGAAAAACGGACAATATGGAAATTAGTTCCACGGCTAAAATAAACAAAAGTGCGCAAAAGACAGAGAATTTGGGAGTGGAACTGTGGTGGGATAACCAATACAAAAACGATTATGATGCTTCCGGCAACAAGAAAACCAACGGCAAAACTTACACCTCGTTTTTGCTGAAAAGTAAAGGAGGTGTTGAAGGGTGCACGCCTTACCACTCTGAATATAAAAAAATTACAAAAGACGAAGTCGAGGACTTGATAGACGACGGTAACCTTTGTGAAGGCAACTACCTAAAACTTCAAAAATATACTTGTCCGGCTAATTTGACCGAAAAAAAGGAATGTGTAGATGTTTATCAGGTTCTTGAGGGCGGGTCCTCCAAGGCAGGCAGTTATATACCTTATGTTCTCGGAACGAAATTCAAAGATGACTATGGAACGACAATTGATTATAAAAGACGTCCAAGCAACGAGCGTCCTCCTTATCCAAATGGTATAGAACGTTATTTTCCAAAAGACTTTGGCGGGCAGGCCTTGAAAGGATATATGGAATACAGGGATTCAAATTTGTGGGTGGATCCTCCAACGTCTGTAATCATAGGGATGGAGGGTCACCTGCCTTATGCAGAAAATGTTAGAGAGGATGAGTTTAGGAAAATTTGTAAAGAACGGGCTCCGTTTGAAAGAGAAGGCTATTATCTGATGTATTCGGCTGGTATTTTGCGGGAGGGGGAAATGCCTAACTATTGGTATGTTATTGCTGCCGGGCTGTGTAAAGTCACAAAAGACAATCAATTTTACATGGCAAATGTTACCTGTTGCCCACAGTAAGGCAATATTGGGGAATAAAGTAAAAACCTCCGCTTTTGCGGAGGTTTTTTATGGTAGTTTTATAACTTTTTGATAAACCTGTCAAAGGCATCCTGCCCTTCGGGCGTGCGCTTAAAAACCCCTGCATATTCAAGCCCTTTGGCAAACACTTTGCCCACTTCGCTGCGCAAAATGGTTTGCGTATTTTGCGGGGTAAAGGTATATCTTTTAAGCAGTTCTTCGGCCCACTCGGCGTGCTTATTTAGCGTGTCGCTCTTTTTTATGGACATTAAATCCCGCTTGATGAGTAAGGGGGCCAAGTCTGCCAGTTCCTTGCCTAACCGTGCCGGCAAAACAGCCAGGCCCATTACCTCAATCAGCCCGATATTTTCCCTTTTGATGTGATGCACCTCTTGGTGCGGGTGAAAAATGCCGAACGGACATTCCGGCGAGGTGCGGTTGTTGCGCAGCACAAGGTCTATTTCAAACGCTTTTCCGCGCCGCCGGGCTATCGGTGTAATGGTGTTGTGGGGCGTGGTGTTTGTATGCGCCAAAATAGAGACTTTTTCGGCGCTGTAAGCGCGCCATTTTTTAAGGATGTATCCGCTTGCTTCTATTAAATCTTTCTTCGTCCCGTTCAGGCGGATAACGCTCATCGGCCATTTGACGGTGCCTGCTTTCACGCGCGGAAATTTCTTCATTTTAAAGGTCCTGTCCACGGGGGCCTTTTCCATAGCAAAAGTATATCGCCCGCCCTGAAAGTGGTCGTGCGTTAAAATAGACCCGCCGACGATAGGCAAATCCGCATTGGAACCGATAAAATAATGGGGTAAAAATTCCACAAAATTAAGGAGCCGCGCAAAGGTGGTTTGGGAAATCTTCATCGGTTCGTGATGCGCGGAAAGAAAAATACAATGCTCGTTATAATAAACATACGGGGAGTATTGCAGATACCACGGGTTGCCGTCCTTTAACACATCTAGCGCAATTAAGCGCAGGTTTTGGCGTGCCGGGTGATTAATTCTGCCGGCGTAGCCCTCGTTTTCCTTGCACAGCAGGCATAGCGGATAGGCGGAAGGTTTGGCTTGTAAAGCGGCGGCAATGTCTTGGGGGCTTTTTTCGGGCTTGGACATATTGATAGTGATGTCCAGCGTGCCGTACGGGGTGCGCGTTTTCCAAACTTGGTTTTTAGCCACGCGGTTGGTGCGGATATAGTCCAAAGCCCGGGCGTCGTGATAAAACTTATCGGTGGCGGATTTAGGGCTTTTTTTGTGCAGTTTAAAAAACTCGTCCGTAACTGCCGAGGGTAAACCGGCAAAAACACCCATTAGTTTCGTATCAAACAAATCGCGCATCGTAACCGTATCGGGCGAAATAAGGCCGTTTTTGGCGGCCCAGTTGCAGATGTTGTTTAAAATTTCGCACGGAAATTTGGGAGTTTTGCCCTTAAAGCCGCTGGGAATGTATTCGTCCAGGTGCAGGAGCGATAACAATTGGTTTACCGCCCACGCACGGTCGCGCGGCGCGAGCAGTTTTTCGTTGATTGCGTAGGTAATTAATTGGTCAATCAGTAAATTGATATCCATAGATATAAAAACTCCTAATATTTGCGGTGTTGTTCCCAGTTCCAAGCGGTTTCAATAATGCGGGTTAAGTTATACTGTGGTTTCCAGCCCAGTATGCGTTCGGCCTTGGCACTGTCCGCCACCAAAACGGCAGGGTCTCCGTCGCGGCGGGGGGCCTTTTCTACCGTAAAATCTATGCCCGTAATGCGTTTCGCCTCTTTGACGATTTCCGCCACGGAAAATCCGTTTCCGCTTCCCAGGTTAAAGCGTTCGCTGACGTTATCTTTGAACATTTTTTCAAGTGCTAAAATATGGGCGCGGGCCAAATCGTTCACGTGCACATAATCGCGCACACAGGTACCGTCCGGCGTTGGGTAGTCCGTACCGAACATTTTAATAGAGGGGCGTTTGCCTGCGGCGGCTTGCAACACAATGGGGATTAAGTGCGTTTCGGGATTATGCGATTCGCCGATTTCGCCCGAATCATCAGCACCGCTTGCGTTAAAATAGCGCAAGGCGGTAGCCTTTAAGCCGTAGGCGGTGTCAAAGTCCGCGAGTATTTTTTCCACCATTAATTTGGTGTTGCCATAGGGATTAATGGGGTTTTGTGGGTGAGATTCGTCAATTTTGGGGCGGATAGGCTCGCCAAAGGTGGCCGCCGTGGAGGAAAACACAAAGTATTTGATATCGTTTTCCACCAACGCGTCCAGCAAATCCAGCACCTTGGCTACGTTGTTGTGGTAATATTTGGAAGGCTCCTTGACGCTTTCGCCCACTTCGGCAAATGCGGCAAAGTGCATTACCGCCTCTATACCGTATTTTTTAAATACTTCGGTTAAGCGGGCTTTGTCGCCCAAGTCGCCCAGTTCAAAGGGGTAGTTGGCTACGGCTTCTCTGTGCCCTTTGGAAAGATTATCAAATACGACAGGATTATATCCCTGTTTGGCGAGCATCCGCACCATATGGGAGCCAATGTAGCCTGCCCCGCCGATTACTAAAATATTTTTCATAAATTGTCCTCCAATCAAATAAGTGTGGCCGAGGTGCTTTTTTGTCGGCGTAAAATTTTAATACATCTTTTCTTCTTGCCGCGCCGGACCGCCGACGGAAGCAATATAAAAGTCTGCTTGAAGACCCGTTTTTTCGCGGTAAATTTTGCCCACGTTATCAATAAAATGTTTTACGTCGGCATCTTGCACCAGTGCAATTGCGCAGCCGCCAAAGCCTGCACCGGTCATTCTCGCACCCAATACGCCCGGCTGCTGCCAAGCGGCTTCGGCCAAGGTGTCCAGTTCTTTTCCGGTTACTTCGTAATCGTCGCGCAAGGAAATGTGGGACTCGTTCATCAGTTTTCCAAAGGTTTTTAAGTCGCCCGCCTTTAAGCGTTCCACGGCCTGCAAGGTCCGTTGGTTTTCGTACACGGCGTGTTTGGCGCGTTTCCTGTCGGTCGGGTTTGTGATTAACTCTTTGTTTTTTTCAAACTCGTCTATGGATAAGTCGCCCAACGATTTAATTGGCAGTTTGCGTTGCAGTTCCTTTAAGGCGCGTTCGCACTCTGCGCGGCGTTCGTTATATTTGGAATCGGCCAATTCTCGGCGTTTATTGGTGTTCATAATTACGATAGACACGCCCTTTAAATCCAGCGGGGCATATTCGTAATTTAGCGTATTGCAATCCAAAAGCACCGCGCAGCCCTCTTTGCCCATACCGATAGCAAACTGGTCCATAATGCCGCAGTTCATCCCTACAAATTTATTTTCGGCCTCTTGGCAAAATTTCACCAGTTCCACTTGCGGAATATAGAGGTTAAAAACCTTGTTCATCGCTACGGCTGTGGCCAGTTCTATGGACGCGGAGGACGACAAGCCGGCTCCGTTGGGAATATCTCCCCAGAACATCAGTTCAAAGCCTTGGTTAATATTATAGCCGTGGTTTTGCAAGGTTTTGATGACCCCCAGCGGGTAATTGGCCCAGTCTTGTTTTTTATCGTAGGAAATGGCGGATAAATCAGCATCTATAATGCCCTTTTCGGGAAAATTTAACGAATAAAGACGTATTTTTTTATCGTCGCGTTTGCAGAATACACAATGCGTACCGAACGAGAGCGCGCACGGAAAAACGTGCCCGCCGTTGTAGTCGGTATGTTCGCCGATTAAATTTACGCGCCCCGGAGCAAAAAAATATAATTTTTCTTTCTTAAACACTTCGTTGAATTTACTTCTTAAAGCCAGTTGGTTCATATTTATCCCCTTGGCGCATAAGCGCCTGTTTTAAAGCACAGTCATTTTTAATTTCCAAACAAATTTGTCTTTGGGTTCTATTACGGCAGTACGGCGCAGTTTGTTGGCAACGTACAAATCGTCAAACTCGCCCGTGCAGGGTTCCAAGGCGATATTATAGTCTCCGCGGTAGCCTCCTTGGGTTTTCCATACGCCCAAATAAGGTATTTTTTTGCCGTCGTAATCGTAGCGGAGTTTTTCGCCGGTGTCGGTGTGTTCAATGGCGCACCAGCCGGCGAGGTTAAGGGCGGTAAAATAAAATTTTTCGCAGTTGCCTGCGCTCGCCGGTTCGGTGGCGGCGAGGTCAATCGTTTGCCCGTGTATATCAGTAGTAATCGGGTAAGAATGGCGCGAACCCCAAACGCCCAAGTGTTGGGTGGCGTGTTCCACCGTCATAACTTGGGTTAAATTTTCCGGTACGATAAGGCGCGTGGCGGGGGAACAGGCCAGCAGACAGTGCGGTGTCCAAATAAATTTAAATTCCTCGCACGAGGTATTTTCCACCTCATATTCAAAGGTAATTTCGTTGTTGTTTAACGTGGTCCGGCGGGAAAAAATATACGGGAAAATTTTGCTCTCTGTGAACGCTTTTACCGATTTCCCGTCCGGCGAGGCTATGCCCTCCCAGGGGAGGGTCCACAGTTCGCCGTGGTCCGGCACGGGTAAGCCTTTATAGGGGCCGTCCGGGTACGGACAGGCATCAATAGAGGGGAACACTTCGTCAAAGCCGCTGGAATCATACGCGGAGAACGGCGCGCCATATTCCGGTATGCGCAGGGTATCTTCCGGGGATTGGAACAACCACTCCCGCCCTGTTTTCTTGCTGAGTAAACTGGCTAATTTAAACCCGTACCCGGGCAGAAAAGTCAGGCGCAGTATTTCATTTTCCAGCACAAGGGCAGAAAGCCCTTTATAGACGGCTTCGGTCATAAGGTTCCCCCGGTGTATAAAAGCGGAATTATTTTTCCGTAAATTTATCAAACGGATAAGGCATAATTTCGCGCAGTTGCTTTTTGTAGGCAACGCGTTTGGTTCCGTTTAATACGGCAATATATATCGGCGTATCGGGCGCCATAAATTCGCTCATTACCTGACGGCACGCACCGCAAGGCGAGTTAAACGTCAGCCCGGGCAATTTTTGCGTAATGAGCGCCAGCGCGCGGAAACGGCGTTTGCCCGCGCCGACAGCCGCAAATATCGCGTTGCGTTCGGCACATACAGTCAGCCCGTAGGAAGCGTTTTCAATATTGGTGCCTGCGAAGATATGGTTATCCTCCGTAAGCACGGCCGCCCCTACTTTAAATTTAGAGTAGGGCGAGTAGGAATTTTCCCGCGCGTTCTGCGCGGCGTCTAACAGATTTTTTTCTTCGTCTTTGCTCAGCGGTATTCTCATACTCTTATTCTATAATAAAGTAATAAAAAGTCAACCCTTTTTTTGTACGCGCGTACGGCGCTTTGTTATAATAAAAGTATGAAAAAAGCATTTTTTATTTGTTTACTGGTGGGGGCGGCTTATTGGGTTTTTATGACACCGGAAACGGAAATCAAAAATTTGCATAACCCCGGTATAACGATAGTGGCATTTGGCGACAGTTTGACGGCCGGATACGGCGCAGGAAGGGATAACTCCTATCCCAGCGTGCTTGCTAAAAAAATTAGCCGCCCGGTGGTGAATTTGGGCCTCTCTGGCGATACGGGCGCGGCGGCGCCGGTGCGACTGGACAAAGTGATGGAACAAAACCCGTATATGGTGTTAATTGAGTTCGGCGGAAATGATTTTATGCGCGGGGTAGGCTTGGAGGAAACGGAAAAATCTATCCGCCAAATTGTCGCTGCGGTGCAACAGTACGGAGCCATTGCCGTGATTGTGGATACGGGGGGATATTCCCAAATGGCGCGCTACACCAAACTGTATAAACAAATTGCACGCGAAACCGGCGCTGTGTTTGTGCCGGGTATTTTAGATGGCATTTTTCACCAAAATAAATATAAGGCTGACCAAATACATCCTAATGCTGCCGGGTATGAAATCGTTGCTGAGCGGGTGCACAAGGTTATTAAACCATATTTGTAATTAAATAAACGGATTATAGGCCCATTGGAGAAGGGCTTGCCTCTGCCTTGGGCGGCAAGACAGGTCTGCCGGGAGACAATTTTTTTCTACTTGCGCTAAATGCCGTTTAAAACTTTTCCAACGGGTTATTTGAAGTTCGTCCAGACCGGAGATTCTCCTTCCCAACCAATAGCGGCAATACCATTGAAACCAGCCTCGCGGGTCAGGCGGAAAAATCCAGCCGCGTTGTATCCAATCACTTCTATCCAAGCGGGATTTTACTCCAAAACAATTTAGTGTAATATCGGGGCGGTTTGGATTTAATTTTGCCTTTTTAAACCACTCAGTTGGGAACTCCTCTGTACAGTCTGTTAAGTAATGCCCTTCAAAAACGCCCATTTCCAACATTTGCCCAGGCGTAAGTTGCGGGGAAAAGGCTAAGTCTGTTCCCGGCGGTTTTTGCAGCACATAGGAATAATGAGTTTGCATTTTATCGTGTACCGTAATTTTATGACCGGGTACATATAGGGAAAGGTTTTTTTGCATAAGCGGCTCCTTATTTTAGAATAATAAAAAGCACGCTTTTGGGCAGAGGAAAAAAAGGGTTAAAAAACCCCGGAAATACCGGGGCGTTTAATTTACTTTTTGATTATTTTTAGGGGTTCCAGTACGCGGTCGTATCCTTCGGCTGCGACAATGCGTCCTTTGAAGATGCTCCCGGGCGTAACGGATTTTGTAAAGGTTACCCGTCCGTCAATATCCGGCGCATCTTTATAAGTGCGCCCAAAATCAGCGCCGTCCGCAACGGCTTCCAATTCGGAGCCTATCAGGTTTTTGTTGATTTTATCAATTACGCGGCTTTGCACTTCTTCCAATTCCCGCGCCCGGCGGTGCTTTATATTGGCGGGAATTTGTTTCATCTCGTAGGCCGCTGTACCCTTTTCGCGGAAATATTCAAATACACCCATATTGTCAAACTCATATTCGCGGACAAAATCTTTTAATTCTTCAAAATCTTGCTCCGTTTCTTCCGGAAAACCTACAATAAAGTTGGTGCGCAGGGATACGTCAGGGATTTCCTTTTTAAGCATATCCAACGTGGCACGCACTTTTTTCCCGTCGCATTGGCGTTTCATATTTTTTAGCACCGGGGCCGCAATATGCTGCAAAGGAATATCTACATAATGAAAAATTTTTTCTTCTCCGGCAATTAATTGTGCCAGTTCACGCGTAACCATATTAGGATATGCGTACATAATACGCAAACGGCCCAGCCCGCGGATTTTTAATAACTTTTTAAGAAGTTCCGTTAGTTGCGGCTTTTTATACAAATCAATTCCGTATGAGGTGGTATCTTGTGCAATCAGCGAAATTTCCTTCACGCCGTTTTGGGTCATCAGGCGCGCTTCCTGCACGACTTGTTCCATCGGTTTTGAACGGTACGCCCCACGGATAAAAGGAATAGTGCAATAAGCGCAGCGGTAGTTGCACCCGTCGGCAATTTTTAAATAAGCGGTGTGCGTGGCCGTTAGGCTCATTTTGTATTCGGGAATATACAAGGCATTTGCCAAAGATTCTAAAAACAGGCCGTTTTGACCAATAATATCCTCTACGTGTTCCTGCGCGGCAATAGAAAACACTAAATCGGCTTCCGGAAAGTCTTTTGCCATTTTTTCTTTGTAGCGGTCCACCATACAGCCGGTAACGGCTACACGTTTAATTTTGCCCTCTTTTTTCAGTTCCAGCGCGCGGCGTATTTCGGACGTGCCTTCTTTGACGGCGGAGGAAATAAATCCGCAGGTGTTAATAATAACGGTGTCGGCTTCTTCTGGCGAGAAGACGAGTTCGTGCCCGTTGGCTAAAAGCCGGGCGGAAAATTCTTCACTATTGGTTAAGTTTTTGGGGCAACCCAAACTGATAAGATAAAATTTCATACTTATATTTTACTAAATTGGCCCTCGGCTAAACGGCCACGTCCTCTTTTTCGGCGGGCTTGTCATTGTCATCATCGTCATCATTTCCTAAAAGTGCCATACCAAATGTTACTACACCGATACGGCCGATAAGCATTGTGCCGATAATAATCAGTTTGCCCAACCACGAAAGTTGTGCCGTAGCCCCCGTGGATAAACCCGAGGTGCTAAGTGCGGCGGAGGCTTCAAATACTAAATCTAAAAATGGCAATTTTTCTGTCCAGGTTAAAAGGAAAATACTGCCAAACAGCATTAAGGCATAGAGTAAAAAAGTAGAGGTGGCGGCATACATCCGCACCAAGGGCAAGCGGCGGCCCATCATTTCCACACGGTCGTGCAGACGCAACCGGTTATACATAATCGCCATTACGCTCACGAAAGCCGTTGTTTTGATACCGCCTGCGGTGCCGGAGGGGGAACCGCCGATGCTCATAAGTAAAATTAAAATAAGTAATGAACACGAGGATAAAATACCAATGTTTACCGTATTAAATCCGGCGGTGGTCATTGCGGCAACAGATTGGAAAAAAGATTCCCAAACGGAAAGCCCCGGCGTGGTTACAAATAGTGTAAATGTACCGAATGCCACCATTACTACGGTGGAAAGGCAAATCAGTTTGGTGGTAAAAGAAATTTCTTTGGTGCGGCGGCAGATAAAGTTGAACAGGTCTGTTACTACGATAAAACCCATAGCCCCCGCTAACATCAGGCACGACATTACCAAGTTAATGGTTTTACTGTCGGCAAAAGTTTCCAAACTGTTATTCCAAAGAGAAAAACCCGCCGTACAAAAAGCGGAAACGCTGTGGAAAACGCTGTACCAGGCAGCCTGCCAAATAGTATAGTCGTGGTGGCGGAAATAGTTGAACAAAAAAACGGTTCCGATACTTTCCGCAATAACAGTAAACGCGAGTGCCGCCCACAAAAAGTCGGAAAGTTTTAAGGTGTTTGGCAAGGCTACTTCGGCAGTCAGGGCATCTTGTTGGCTTTTGCGCAGACGGTGCTTTTGTGAAAAGGACAAATACACAAACGAAGCGAACGTCATATACCCCACGCCGCCTACTTGAATAAGAACTAAGACTACTAATTTGCCTAAAAATGTATAAGAGTCGGCAAAGTTTACACTGTTAAGCCCGGTCGTGGAAACGGCGGATGCAGCGGTAAAGAGATTATCCAAAAAAGAAACGTGTACCGTGTTCATAAACGGCAAAGAAAGGACAATCCACCCGATAAGCGTGTAGGATAAGACCGTTTGGGCGATGTTTTGGTGCGGAGTGAGGCGCACAAGAAACAACGAGTATTTTTTGAGCGTAATTTTGGTAAATTCTTTTACTTCGGCATATACCTGGTGCCAGTTAATTTTTCCCATAAAATTATTATAGTAAATCCCTGAGGGTGGCTGCTCAAAGTGCTGGGTAGTGATTGGTGGAACCATACATTATTTGTAAAGTTTCTGGCAAATGAAAAGGTAACACAAAACGTCATCCCCGAGTGTCTGCCGGCGCGGAGCGTTCGTGGATCTGCCGTGTTGTAAGGAAAAAACAATAAAAACAGATTCCCGACTACAACCTTCGGGAATGAAAACTAAAAGGAAGAAGTCGTTACAGGCCGTTAGAATAAAAAACACCCCGGAAAAGGTAAATTTCCGGGGGTGATAATCTCTTGCCTGTTAAACTTATTTGGTGGGAACGCCGCCCGTTAAATCTTTAATAGCGGCTACCGCACCCAACACATTGGAGGCTTCGTAAGGCATATAGACGATTTTATTGTCTTTGCCGTCGGTCATTTTGGTTAAGGCTTCAATGTATTTGAGCGAAATCATATAACTGGCCGGGTTGGAAGATTGTGCCACGGTGGCGGCTACAATTTTGACGGATTCGGCTTCCGCCTGGGCCACTTTGATTTTGGCCTCCGCCACACCTTCTGCCTGTAAAATAGCAGATTGTTTCATACCTTCGGCTTTTTTAATTTCGCTTTCGCGCACGGCTTCGGCCTTTAAAATTTGGGCCGTTTTGGTACCTTCGGCTTCCGTTACCATTGCACGGCGGTCGCGTTCGGCTTTCATTTGTTTTTCCATAGCCTCACGGATAGCGGCGGGGGGGATAATGTCCTGCAATTCTACGCGGTTGACTTTTACACCCCATTTGTTGGACGCATCATCCAAAATTACCTGTAATTTGCTGTTGATAATTTCGCGCGAAGTAAGCGTTTGGTCCAGGTCCATTTCGCCAATGATATTTCTTAACGTGGTTTGGGTTAATTTCTCAATGGCGGTCGGCAACGATTCCACTTTGTAAGCGGCTTTAATCGGGTCCGTGATTTGAAAATAAAGCAAAGCGTTAATTTCAATACCCACGTTGTCTTTGGTAATTACGCTCTGGCGCGGAAAGTCATACACTGTTTCGCGCATATCAATCGTGTCGCGCATTTCCATAAACGGTACGGAACGCGTGCGGCCCGTGGAATCCAAATATTCGCGGCTGTTGCGCCACTCCATTAAGTGCGGCTTATCCATAATCGGGATAATCCAGTTGATGCCCGGGTTTAACGTTTCCAAATATTTCCCGAAACGTTCAATAATAATCACCTGCGCCTGGCGCACAATTACAATGCCCTTGGCGATGATGACGATGACAAAGAAGATAAAGGCAGCCAAAAACACTAGCCCGAAGTTCCCTGCTGTTTCTGTCATAGAATAACTCCTTTTTTTATTTTACGCCCGTGGGCGTTCCTGCCAAATTACTCTTTGCGTACCGTCAAGGTTACGCCGTCTAACTTTTCAACTACGCATTTTGTTCCGGCCGGTAAGGGGTCTTTTGCGGTGGCTTTCCAACTTTCGCCCTCCACTTTTACGCGTCCGGTCTCTTGCAGCGGGTCAATATCCGTTTCTACCACAGCCGGTTTGCCAAGCACGTCCTCGGCCGGGGTTTTAACGTCCTTGGCCTTGCCGTAGAGATGTTTTAAAGCAAAAGGGCGGACACCTATCCAGGTAATGGCGGAAACAGCGGCAAATATACCTACTTGGGCCCATAAACCCAGCCCCAAATAAGCCGCCACGGCGGCCCCTAACAATCCCGTACCCAAGCACGCAAGCGAAAATTCCATAGAAAACATTTCGCCCACAAAACAACCTACGGCAATAATTAGCCATACATAATAGTTCATTTTTTCCTCCTTGGGGTTAGCCCTTGATAATATCCAAATAGCCGCGCAGGAATTTTAGACGCCTTTCATCGCGGAGTTTATTTAAAGCATAAATCATATTGGCGATAAAACGCCGGATAATTAAATGGGATGAAAGCGGTGTTAAGAAGGAATCGTGCCAAGAGAGTTGGCGGAGTTCAATGTATTGGCGGCAGTCGCGCTCGCTTAAAACTTTTCCGTTATCCAACGGGTCAATGAACAAGGCCTCACCCGTAGCAGGATTTTGCAAATTGACGAGTATCCGTCCGGCTAAATCAATCAGGTTTACATCCAGGCCAAAGCGTTGGCCTAATGCCGCATACAGACAAGCCATACATAAGCCGGAGCCGCGTTTTTTGGCTAAAAAACGGGAAAAAGACATATCCTTTACGTCCGCGCTGGCGGACAAGGCAGAAAATTGGCTTACATTAAAAATATAATGACCCAAAATAGCGGCAATTTCCCCATAATTGGCGGCATTTAATAAAGCCAGCCGTAAGTCTTGCGCCATACGGTCTAGCGGCGCGGAAATGTTCCCGCGTGCGGTGGTGGGAGAGGTAAACTTGGCAAGCAAGGTGAGCCCTTCTTCCAAATCCGGGTTGATTTTGTTGCAGTAGCGCGCCAATGCTTTGGCCAGGTCTTCCCAACAGATTTCCTCTAATGCGTGGACGACGGTGCGCGGTGCCGAGGAGTGGAATTCTTCCTGCATTACGCGCTCTACCTGGTCGGGGTTTTGTTTGATAGCGACAGCCAACGCGTCCTTCAAAACGGGGCCATATGCGTCGCCTTCCGTTTCCAAGAGTTTGATAAGTGCTTTGATGCCGTCGTAACCAAGAATAGTCATATAATAAAAGATAGCAAATTGGGGTTGTTTTTTCTACTGTTTTTTGAAGGGCATTTATTGACGGGGGAAAATATATTCCTTTAAATTTTGCCAACAAAAACCCCTCCCCGGGAATATCCCAAAGGAGGGGCTTTTCAGCAATATCGCTTCAAAAAAGTTATTGGATATCTTTTTCGTTGGCGGTGATTTGCAAGACTACGCGGCGGTTCTGCGCGCGGCCGGCGGCGGTAGCGTTGCTGGCAATCGGGTTGGCGGAACCATAGCCCACATAGGTAATGCTCTTGGTCTTTAAACCGCTGCCCAAGAGGAAATCGTACACGGCTTTGGCGCGTTGGGTGGAAAGTTTATTGTTAATAGCAGCCGAACCGGTAGAATCGGTGTATCCCTGTACCACAATGCGGTTTTTGGGATATTTTTTGAACACTCTGTTCAGGTCCGTCAGCGTTTGCATAGAATCGGCGCTGAGTTCGGAACTGCCGGTGGCGAACAAAATATCGTTCTTTAAATAAACTTGAATACCGTTATCGGTTTTGACGACTTCGGCGATTCTGGCCAATTCTTTGGCTTGTTTGTCATAATAATTGCCTAACGCACCGCCCGCAGCCAAGCCGGCAAGCGCACCGTAAATGGCACCGTGTTCGCTCTTGTGGCCCGTATTGTTGGCGATGATAGCACCGGCAGCCGCGCCTACGGCAGCGCCGCCAGCGGCACCCCAAGCGGTTCTTTTGCCGGGAGTCGTGCAGGCCGCGCCGAGTAAAGCGCAAACCGTGCAAAGCAAAATAACTTTCTTCATAATAGGTGTATCTCCTTGTACAACTTTTTTAAAGTAAATATATTTTACTTTTTTTAGCGTTTGCTTCAAAGTATTTTTGGTAAAAAACGCATAAAAATAAAAAGCCCCGCGGGGGCGGGGCTTTTGTCATACAACCGGATAAAACTATTTGATTTCCAATTCCACGCGGCGGTTTTTAGCGCGTCCTTCGCGGGTTTTGTTGGAGGCAATCGGGTTCGCTTCGCCGTAACCGATAAAGGATACATTTTTAGCGGGTACGCCTTCCTTTACGAGTTCCAACGCTACGGCTTTGGCGCGGCGCTGGGAAAGGTCCATATTGTAATCGGCGGGGCCGAAGGAATCGGTGTAGCCGGCTACACGGACGGTATGATCCGGGTATTTTTTCAGCGCGCGGGCGGTTTGTTTAATGGGTTTTAAAGAGGCGGGGTCAATTTCGTCGCTGTTGTAGCGGAAATTAATCGGTTCTTTATAGGTCAAAACAACGCGGTCTGCCTTGCGGTTGACTTTGGCAACTTCGGTAAAATCTTTGTCGTCCACTACGGTTTTGGCGGGTTTGGCAGGTTCTTGCTTGGGGGCCGGTTTAGCGGCGGCTTGGGTTTGAACAGGCTTTTTAGTGGTTTTGCAGGTGTTTTTTGTGCAAGTGCAATGGCACGCGCCTAAAAATAAAGCAGCGGCCAAGATTGTAACTACTTTTTTCATAGAATCTCCTTGTTGTGTACAGTATGACTTCTCTGTATATATTTTACAAAATACGACAGGTGGGTGCGCCCTTTTTTTTCATCAACTCACGGTAGAGCCGGTAAACAGGCTTGCCCAGTTTGGGGTGAACATAATCCGGCAACAGGTACGAGAGCGGTTTTAATACAAATTCCCGCTCGTGCAGGCGCGGATGCGGCAGAAATAAGTGATATTGCGGGTCGTCCTCAAACAGGACTAAATCGTCATAAAACAAAATATCCAAGTCAATCACGCGCGGGCCGTTGGTAAACGAGGGTTTTCTGCCCAGTTCCTTTTCCAGCGATTTTAGTTTTTTTAAAAGCGGCATTGGCTGAAAGGGGGTGCTTAAAATCAGCACTGTATTGATAAAATCTTCTTGGTGCGAATATCCTTCCGGTTTGGAAATAATATACGGAGCCACCTCTTTTACTGTTCCGGCGGCAGACAGGGCCTTAATGGCGCGGTCTATGTGTTCCTTGGCGGGGGCAATATTGCTGCCCAAAGCAATTACGGCACGGGGCATTAGTTTTCTCCTCTGTATTCTATCCAGCGGTCAGGTTCCTCGCCTACTTTTACGCTAAACAAATGCGGCAACAGGGCATTTAGGCGGTTGTACATCCATACGGCCAGTTCTTCGGTGGTGGGTTGCTTTAAAAAGGTTCCCAGGTCGCAATCATCCAATTTTTCGTTAATTTCCTTTTGAAAGGTGTCCGCTAAAAGGCGGAAATCAATCAGGTAGCCCTCCGCATTAGTAGGGCCGTAAAAAGTAACCTCGTAATGGAAATGATGCGCGTGAACGGCCTCGGACAAGGTGCCGCCGTGTCCGTGGCGCGCGGTAAAGGAGCCGCATTGGGTCAAATAGACCTTGCTCATTTGGCCCCCTGTAATTCTTGGTAAAAGTCCATAATTTTGCGTGTATCTTTTACGTCGTGCACACGCAAAATGTCCGCCCCGCCCTGCAAGGCTACTAAATTAGCGGCTAATGTTTGCGCCTTGCGTTTGGGGGGGAGTTCGCGCTTTTGCGCAAGAAAAGTTTTGCGCGACAGGCCGACTAACATTTGTACTCCCAAATCTTTAAAGAAAGATAAATGTTTTAAGAGTTTATAGTTTTGTTCGCGCGTTTTGGCAAAGCCGAAGCCTACATCTATAATCACGTTTTGCTTTGTAATCCCGCACGAAACGGCTTCGTCTATTTTGCGGGCCAAAAATTCTTTTATTTCACCCAATAAATCTTTATATTCCGTCATTGTTTGCATTGTCTGCGGGGTTCCGCGTGTGTGCATTACCACAATTTTTGCGTTAAAATCTTTGACAATTTTAAACATTTCTTTATCCGGGGTACCGCTTACGTCGTTGATGATAGAAACGCCCGCCTTTAACCCCTCTAATGCTACCGGAATTTTGACGGTATCTAACGAAACGGGTATTTGCGGCCAGGCCTTGCGCACCTCTTTTATAAGCGGCAAAACGCGGGCCAATTCTTCCTCCGCCGGAACGGGGGCGGCACTCGGACGGGTGGATTCGCCGCCGATATCAAAAATATCTGCGCCGCCGTCTGCGTAATCTTTGCATTTGGCAAGTAAGGTGGGCAGATTGTTTTGCGGATTTCCGTCGTAAAACGAATCCGGCGTGGCGTTTACAATGCCCATTAATAGCGGTTTTGTCATAAGCGTGCCTATTTAATCATTTCCAAAAATTCGCTGCGCACTTCCATTTTTTTGAACGCACCGCGGATGGCACTTGTAACCATTACGGCATCGTGCTTTTCAATGCCGCGTGCGCTGATGCACATATGTTTGGCCTTGCAAACCACCATCACCCCATAGGGTTGTAAAGTTTCCATTAAACTGTCGGCAATTTGCGCCACCAATTTTTCCTGGATTTGCAGGCGGCGGGCATAAACCTCCACCAGGCGCGCCAATTTGGAAATGCCAAGCACGCGGCCCTTGGGCAGATAGCCGATGCTGATTGTGCCGAAGAACGGTTGCAAATGGTGTTCGCAGGTGGAATAAAATTCTATGTCTTTCAGTACCACCATTTCTTCGCAGGAACCTTCTGTAAAGGTTTTTAAGACGTCCTGCGGTTTCATTTTGTAACCGCCAAAGAGTTTCTGCCAACTGCGCACGATACGTTTGGGCGTTTCCAGCAAACCCTCGCGGGCCGGGTCGTCGCCAATATAGGCTAAAATTTCACGCAGGTTTTGCAAAATCTTTTCTTCGGTTAGCGGATGTTTATCAGTTTGTGCATTTGCAGGCTTAACCGGGCTGTGGGATGTTCTTTTAGCAGTTTTACGCATAAGTCAATGTTCTCCTGTTTGTTACTTTCGGGTTGAAGATAAATACGGGTGTGGTCGTTTTCATACGCATAGTATTTCTTCAAATCTGTTAAATCGGTGTCCTGTCCGACGACGATTTTGATAATATCCGCCTTTTTTAGCATTTCTGGACTAACGTACTTCTTGGGCGATACGCACACGAAATCCGCTTGGCTGACGTTGCAGTCGCGTGCGCCGTTTGTTTCCAGGTGGACGGTGTAGCCGTGCTTTTTAAGCAGGGCAATCAGCGCGGGCAAATCTTGCTCGGTGGGCTCTCCGCCGGTAATAATAACGGTTTTTACCGGGTATTGCGCCAGGTCATTTAACAGGGCCTCTGCGCCCATTTCCTTGCCCGTTCCAAAGGCGTATTTGGTATCGCAAAAAGAGCAGTTCATAGAGCAGCCGGACAGACGCAAAAAAACAGCGGGCATACCCGTATGGCGGCCTTCTCCTTGGATAGAATAAAAAGTTTCGTTAACCTTCCACGACGGCTGCGGCATTGTCGCTCTCCCAAATTTCCAATGTTTTTAGTTTTAAATCTTTTTTTGCCAGTTCTGCGCCGATTTTTTGGAACAGGTAATCGGCCAAATTTTCAGCGGTGGGATTTTCCAGCAAATCGTTTAAAAAGCGGTGGTCTGGCAAGTTGTCGTCCAACAATTTTTTAATAACCTTAAAATCGCAGACCATCCCATCCGGGCGTATTTCGCCCTCAATCACAAAAACAGCCTTCCAGGTATGTCCGTGCAGATTATGGCAGGGACCGTCGTATTGCGGCAGACGGTGGGCCGAACTGAAAGAGCGGATAAGTTTTACTAACATTTATTTCTCCTCGGGAAGTGTATTAAAAATTTGCTGCATATAAATAAGGCATAAAATTATTTGGGCAAAGGTAAACAGCGGAATATTCCAGTATAGCCGTGCATACCACAGCGCAGACAACGGCCCCAGCATAAAAAAAGCCCATTTAAAAATAATCTTGCGCGGCAGGGCGCTGCGGGTAAGCAGTTTGAAAAACATCCCCACCGCCCCGGCTACACAAAAGCCGAAAAGCATAACAAGCGGAATAGCAACAAGTGCTGACAGGCACGCCATTACCATTAGTGCCGAGGCCAAAGAGTCTTTTTGCTTGGCTAAATTATCTTGCGAGGTTACAAACGTCAGTTGCGGCGGAAGTTCCCGGCTTTGCACCCCGTTGGCGGCCGGCATATAGAGTTTATTTCCGCTGACTAACATTAAAATTTGCTCCTTTACCATATCCGCTTGTGTGGGCGGTGTGGTGCGCGACGCATCAAACACCAGTTTTACATCACTGTCCGGCACGGTAACGCTGACCGCGTTTTTAGGAGCCGTCAAAACGCCCTTTTCAAAGGTAACTTCGGGGAAATTTTTAAGCAGGACAGGGAGGTTTTTATCAATATACGAGCCTGCAAAAAAATAGAAAACAACCAGCGAGAGCATAAACAGATAAATGCCGAACGCAATCATTTGTCCCCGCGTAGCAAAGGCCAGGCGGTGATAGAAACGAAAAGAAAAAATACTTTTTATATGCACCCAAATCATATGTCCATTATAGCAATTTGGGGGTTATCTTTTGTTCTGGCAGGTAAGCGGAGTTCCCAAAAAGTAGATTTGGTTCTTTTTAAACACGCAGGTAAGTTTGGCTGATTGCGGTGAGCCGTTTGCCGCAGGGGGCAAACCCTTTAAACAAGATATCCGCGTGCAGGAATAAGTTTTGCCGCACTCGGGAAAAGACGAAGAGGGAAAATTATCAATAAACCACGAAAAGGATAAGTTGTAGTTGAGTGCTTTTAAAAAATTATCACAAGTCAGTTCGCCCTCAAAAGTGCAGGCGGGTTCGGCGGAGGAATTTTCGGTCGTCAGCGTTTGGGCGAGCAGGGTGTATCGTTCGGTATCTATGGGGTCGCCTTGTACGCGGTACACATCAAAGCATTTAAAGCCCGGTTTCTCTTTGGACGAGCAGAAAAATTGGTTAAAAATATCGTTGCCCGGGCAGGTGTCCTCCACGGCTGCGCCATCGGTGGATAAATATTGCGGATCTTCGCGTACCGTTTGCAGTTTTTTACTGCCGCCGTCTGCCGCTTGGATAGCGGTCGCGCCCAGAATCAAGAATAAAAATAAAAATTTTTTCATAAAGGTATAGTAGCAAATTTATTTTTTTGTGCCGGAGTAAAAAATGATTAGTTCTTGTTTTTCCGTACGCACGCGGACGGGCGCGTACTTCTGTATGTTGCAAGTGCGGGCGGAATTTATTAAGATATATCCGTATTATCATCTCTATATTGTAAAGAGGGCTTATGTCCAATAACTTTTTTTCCTTTTTTTCCAAAAAAGAAGTTCCGTCTGTTGAAATTAATACTTTAACTCCGGAAATGTTTTCCTTTTTAAGCCAGTTCCCTACTGCTATTTTGCTGTTAGATGCTACGGGAAAAATTGCCTTTGCTAACGCCAGCGCGGCGACGTTACTCCACAGTAAAGTATCTTCTTTAACCGGGGCCAAGGTGGACCGTTTCGGCCTGACAATGCCGCAGGTGCGTACAATGGCGGAGGATAAAGCCGCCAAAAAGGTGGTAATCCAACTCGTCAACCGGGATGCCGATGCCGTTTTTGTCAGTGCGGGTGCGAGCAATTTGGCCTCCACTCCGTTTATTATGCTGACGTTTGAAGCCGTGCCGCTTTTCAAACAACTAACAGCGGAAAAAAACTTTTTATCTTCTTTGTTGGACGGATATCCCTGTGCGCTTGCATTGCAAAATTTTGCGGGCGTTTGTACTTTGTGGAATAATGCAGCGGCCAAGTTGTTCGGCCATAAGTCGGCGGATGTAACAGGCAAAAGTATTTATGACTTTTTACCCAAGGAAATTATCCCGTCCGTCAAGCGCGTGGATGAACAGGTCCGCACCAAACTGGAACCGCGCGAGGGCGTACAACTGACGTATCGCAATACCAAGGGGGAGGAGCGCGCCCTGAGTGTAAGCAAAACCTTGGTAAAAGGCGATAACGGCAAACCGCAATTTATTTTAACCTCGTTTGAGGATTGCACCGAGCGCCGCAATTACGAGCAGGACCTGTTGCAAAACCGTACTTTGCTGCGTGCTGTTTTGGATAACGTACCTTTGGGGCTTTATACGCGCGATTGCGACAACGAAATGACCTTTTACAACCGGCAGAGTATGACGGTGCTGGGCGAAACGGATGCAAAATGCGTCAATACCCCGCATCCGTATCAGGATAAAAATGTGGTGGCCGAGCATCATATCCGCGAACAAGAAGTTTTGAAAGAGGGAAAAATTCAAGACTATCCTTCCGAAGAATATGTGGACCACCACGGAAATAAAAAAATTTTACACTTAATCAAGGTGCCGCTTATGGATGCGGGGCCAAAACCTTTGGTGCTTTCTATTGTGGAGGACATAACCGAACGCCGCCAACAGGAAGAAAAAATTTCCCGTATGAACAGTATCCTTTCCGCCATTTTGCAAAACGCTCCTATCGGCCTGTATGCCCGCGGAGAGGATGGAACAATGTGGTTGCGCAACAAAAAATGCTGTGATATTTTTGGCGAAAAAGAGGAGGCATTCTCTCTGGACGGTGCCTTGCCGCACGAAACGCCGGACCAAGTCAGCCAGTATATCACGCGTGAACACGATTTGTTAAAACAGGGCAAAACCCTGGATATCCCGGAGGAAGAATATGTGCTTGGCTCCGGCGAAAAGAAACTTTTGCATATGATTAAAGTGCCGATTACGGGTACTAATGGCGAACCCAATATGGTGATTACCCTGGCCGAAGATATCACGCAAAAGAAAGAGCAGGAAAAGGCTTTGATAGAAAATAAAAATTTCCTGCAAACCTTGTTGGACCAAGTGCCGGTGGCTATCTATTCACGCGGGGTGGACAAAAAAATCTCGTATGTAAACCGCCGTGCCTTGGAACTGTTCCCCGACGAAAATCCGGAAAAAGAGGATCCCTTTTATATCCAACGAGAAGACAGCATTTTCCACGACGGCAAAATGGTGGAATTTCCCGAGGAGTGGTACACCACCAAGCGCGGGGATAAAATCCTCTTGCATTTAATTAAAGCCCCGGTTTTTGACAAAGAGGGCAAGCCCTTTATGGTGCTGACGGTGGCGGAGGATATTACGCAAAAGAAAGCGCAGGAAAAGGCTATTGTCAATGCGCGCAACTTCTTGCAGACGGTTATTAACAACCTGCCTGTTTCCTTGTCTGTAAAAGATTACGACGGAAAATATATTTTGTGGAACAAAAAAGCCGAGGAAATCTTTGGCGCACTTGCCAAGGATGTTATCGGCAAGACCTCGTACCGCGCGGACTTGAACAAGGACCAGGCGGAGTTTGTACGCGAATCCGATTTGCGTGTGTTTGATAACAAGCGCGAACAAAATATTCCGCAGGAACTTATATCCACGGCTACCGAGGGCGTAAAGATTATGCACACAGTTAAAACGCCGCTGTTTAACGAGGATGGCACCCCCAACTGTCTGCTTTCTGTTTCGGAAGATGTTACCGCCAAAACGCGTATGGAAAAGCAAATCCGCGAAGCGAGTGACAAAAACACTCTCTTGGTTGAAAACGCCCGCGAAGGAATTGCCATTTTGGAGGACGGCAAAATTATCTACGCCAACCGCGCCTTGTGCAGTTTGTTGGGATATGAAGATTTAGCCACCGTAAAAGGCAAAGCACTGTTGGACTTGGCGGTTGAGGATCACCGCTTGTTTTTAAAGGATAAATACGATGCTGTGGTGGCTGGGGCCGATGATGCTTCCTCTGCCATTGATTTGCGTATGATTAAAAAGAACGGGGCGGAAATAGAAGCCGAGTTTGCCGCCGTGGCCTCTACTTATTTGGGCCGGCGTATTGTGCTGGGCTTCGTGCGTGATGTAACGGGGGCCAACCGTACCCTGCGCGAGGTAAAAAATGAGCGCGCCAATTTCCGCGCGGCATTTGAAAAATGCGTAACCCCGGCATTTATCTTATCGCATAAGGGATATATCAGCGTAATGAACGAGTCCTGCCGCAGTTTGTTTGCCCTTACGGAAGCGGATAAGAATTTCTACCGTAATGTCTATATAAAACCGGCCATTTCGCTCTCTGCGCGTAAACTGTTGCGTGCGGGGCAACCGGCCCAAATGGATTATACCTTTGATTTTGACCGCGCCGCGCTGCAGTTCCCCGGGCGCGTAAAGGGTACAGGCAAAATGTCGCTCTCCGTCAGTTTTGTGCCGATAAACAAGCGCGATGCAAAGGACGGCTCTATTGAGGCCGACTATGTGGTGTTTTTGGAGCCTAAAAAACAGCACACTCCGCTGCCGCCCGCCCCGCCGGTGCACGAAGTCATCACCAAAACTCCGCAGGAAATGCTTGTTTTGCCCAACAGCGAGCCTTACGCGCTGTGCAAGGATACTTGGCAAATTGACGTATGCAATGATTTATTTTCTTCCTTGTGCCAAAGACCGCTGGACGGGCTGACGGGAAAAGATATCCGCAGTATGTTTGATGAAGAATCCCGCAAGCGGTTGGAAACCGATTTAAAGGACCTCTTGCAGGACGGCACCTTGGTCAACCGCGAGTACCATATTTTGCTGGGTAACGGCCCGGAAAGCACCGCCGTTCGCCTGACGGCTATCAAGGAAACGGACGGACGGTATTTGTTTGTGTTCCGTAATATGGCATTTCACCGCCAAATTATGAAGATTTTAGAGGAGCGTTCCGCCCAACTAAACGCTTTGTTGGAAGCCACCGACGGTGTGGTCTTTACTGTATTGTTTGAAAACGGACGTTTCGGACACATTGAACAGGCCGGTAAACCGCTTGCGCACAAGTTGGGTTTTTCGCAGGACGAGTTGGTGCATAAGAATTTTGCCGATTTGTTTGACGATAAAAACCGCGGCGAAAAATTTTGCGCGTCCGTCTTGGCTCGCGCCCAAGAGGAACTGGCCTTGCAAGGCAAAACGTCCTTTAAACTGCCTGTACGCAGAAAGGACGGCACTACTTTTGAAGCGCAAACCGTGCTGACCGCGCTGGATATGCCGGGGAAAGATTCGGCCTTGGTGGTGGTGCACGATTTGTCCGAGCAAATGGACCGTATGTCCAAAGACTCCAAGGAAGCGCAGGAATTAAAAAGTGTCCGCCAAGCCCTGCCCGGCCTCTATTTAAAAACCGATAATAACGGCCGGGTGTTGGAAGTGTATTCCAACTTGGACTATTTAAATAACCAGCAGGCCGCGGAACTGTTTTTGGATAAAAAACCCACCGAATATTGGCCGGAGGAAGCCGCCGGACGGGCGCTGTTTGCTATTAAGGAATCGTTATCCATTAACGTAAGTTCCAACTTTGAGTTTTCGTGGACGGTGCCGGACAAACTGCGCCACTTTGAAGCAAGCGTAACGCCCATTTCCGGGCGGGATGAGGCTGTCCTGTGGGTAAAGGACGTTTCCAACTCCCACGCATACGACGAGCAAATACACGAACTGTATCATTTAACAAGCGAGCCAGGGCTTTCTATTACCGACCAGGTAAATAAAGTATTGGCTTTTGGTTTAAAGGCGTTCCGGGCGGACGTGGGGCTTGTTCTGCGGTTTGAACAAGGCAAACTGGGCTTGGAAAGCCACGTTGTGTATGTTACTAAAAATGATTTTCATTTGGAGCGCCATATGGAATTTCCGGTAGAGGAATGTTTGGTAGATGTTCCCGATGGAAATGTGGTTATGTTCCCGGATTTGGGTAATGCTTCCTGTGAGCATTGTTTGCATAAGGAAAAGAACTTCGGCTCCTTGGCTGCGGCCCCTTTGTATGTGGGGGGAAAGGTGCAGGGCGCGCTGTGTTTTGCTTCCCGAGCCTCCCGCCGCAGTTTTGACGACGGAGCAGAGGAACTGTTGGGAATTATGGCGCGGCTGCTCGGCCTGCGCATAGAATTGCGCCAAACCGGCAAGCAGTTGGGCGAAGCTTCGCGCTCCTTGGCGCGGA
>UQJU01000021.1 GCA_900541355.1 Candidatus Avelusimicrobium fimicolum
GGTGAAGAACCCGATAATACACCGAAAACTTGTGAAGGTTCTTCTACGCAAGCGTGCGGATGCAAAAACGGCGGCACACAAACGAGAACCTGCGATACAACTACGGGCACTTGGAGTGCGTGGGGCGCCTGCTCTATCTCCGACTCTTGCGAATATGAGTGCACGGACCCGCAAGAGGCGATTAGCCAAACTTGTAACACTTGTGGAACGCAAACGCGCACGGCAACCTGTAACACGGCCACGGGCGAGTGGAATTACAGTTCTTGGGGAACTTGTAGCAGAACGCAACGCGAGTGCGACTGCCAAAATCCGCCCGCCGGAGAAGCATCTTCGCGCGCTTGCCCGGACGGATATACAGGCACGCAAACGAGAACTTGGAATGCCACGGCCTGTGCTTGGAGCAACTGGTCCGACACCTGTACGGATTCCTGCGTAAAAAACTATTCTATGCCAACGGAAACTGCATCTTCCGCTAAAGATGACTGTGATGGCGATGGCAACAACGAGTTTGATTGTGCAAATAAGCCATCTTTCAGAGGTACATGTTCTGATGTCTATCGTAAGGAAGTTGCTAATTTCGGAGGAACGGGAATTGGTAAGGGTGACTATGGCAAAGTTGACCTTGATAAATTTGACAAGGTTACAATAGAAGATTTTAAAATGACCACCAGTACCAAAGGTGCCAAAATGGCAAACGGTTTGCCTGCGCCTACTTTCTATTATACTTCTGTGCCGACGGGAGGACCAGATAAATATCAAAAATGGGAAATGCCTGATGATGGTCCGTGTCCGCCCAATGCACATGGCGCTTGCTGTTGCGGTACGGATGAATGCTATCGGAAATATCCAGGACTTGGATTGTGCCCGGGTTATACACCTCCTATCGGTAGTACCACAAAAATTGTTGTTTTCGTTCGTACTGTAACCTGCTGCGGTCAGTAAAAATAACTCTACATACAGGGGCGCTCTAAACGGGCGCCCTTTTTAGTGGTCAATAAAAAGAGCCCCGGTTTGCAGGCCGGGGTTTTCATCATAAAAACCCCCCCGGAGTTATGGGGGAAAAAATAAATTTTACGGTTTTTGCGTGTCAAAGGGCTTTTTATTGATAAAACGCTCCGATTGGTCCGTCGCCCAGTTGAGTTGCTTTTCCAGTTCCGCCGCGGCAGCCTCCATTTCCGCGTCAGAGCGGACATAGACCGCTTTGCCATAGGTAAGGGCCGTCTTGCCAAAAGGCAGCGGTACGCGCATTTTATCCCACGAGCCTACTTTTATTTTATGGCTAAGCGCCGTGCCCACCGGGATAATCGGCAATCCTGTTTTGAGGGCCAAAAATAAAATGCCGTGCTGGACCTTGTAAATCGGCCCGCGCGGACCGTCCGGCGTAAGCATAGGGTGATACCCGGCCTCGGCAATGTTTTTAAGTTTGATAAGCGCTCTGGCCCCGCCGCGTGTGGTGCTGCCGCGTACGGCCTTCATCCCAAAATGCGGCAGACAGCGGGCAATATATTCGCCGTCGTCGCTCAAACTAATCAAGGCGCAAATTTTTTGCCCGCGGTAGGGGTATAACAAAAACAACTGTTGGTTGTGCCAAACGCCGAAGATATAGTTTTGGCCTTCGCGGTCAAATTTTAGGGCTTCCTCACTCTTGAACCAATAAATTTTTGTCGTCCAGCCTAAAAACATTGTGTACCAGTACGCCAAGGTGGAACCGATGACGTGCTTCCAAGAGATTTTTTTCTTTTCTAATGACGTGGGTTGAAACATTATTTTTTACCTTTTTTGCGGGATTTTTGCCACGGTACTAAAAATACGGCGGACATAAAGGGGGATAAACTTCCCTCTTGGGCGGAAAGGTCAATTTTTTCCGAGTTTAGTTTTTCTAAAATAACCGGTAATGCTTTTTGTGCAAGGGGGGCTTCCAATAGGGCGGCTTCACGCAATAATTTGGGCGCAATAGCCAAACCGAAAGGGGGCAAATACACAAACTGAACCTCTTGCGTTTCGCATTCCTCTTTTTCGGCCTGCTCTTTTACCAGGTCCGCTACAAAGGATACCGCACTCTTTAAAAACTCCAACAGAACAATCATTGCCGCCGTTTTGCGGTCCTCATTGGTAATGGTGGCTAAAAAGGGTTCGGCCTTGGCCCCCAGCGTTACGGCGCAAGCGCTGAACATTTCTTTATGGATAGCGCTTTCTTCATCTAATTCCCAATGTGCATCTTGGTTAAATTCATACACTACGCCCGGGTCCAACAGTTTAAAAATGGATAAAATAAACGCCGAAACTTCCGCCTCACTCGTAAACCCGGCGCGGCGCAAGAGCGGCAATTCGCGCAGTAAACGGCGCAAGATTTCGCGTTGGCGGGGGGCAATTTTAAAGCGTTTAATTTTTCTCATACTGTTCCTTACCGTTTGGCACCGTAACCCGGAAATTCCGGATGACCGTGTAAAACGGGGAGTTCCCCCAGAGGGGAACTCCCTTAAAAGACTTATTTTTTGCTTCTGCGGGTGCGTTTGATTTTGGTAATAGTTTTGGCAGGTTTCTGCTCTTTTACAAACGCTTCCACTTCGGCTTTTGTGGCCGGTTTGGCGGCGGATTTCTTCAAATCGCTGCCGTCGTTATTTTCGCCATTGTTCCAAGCGTACACCAAGGGGGTTGTAAGCGCAATGGTGCTATATACACCGGCAATACAACCTACGAGCATAGCAAACGCAAAGGAGTTAATCACTTCGCCGCCGAAGAAATACAACACCACGAGCGCAAACAGCACCGTTAAAGTGGTGATAATCGTGCGGGAGAGCGTTTCGTTAATGGACAGGTTGATGATTTGACCGAAGTCCATTTTGGGATGCAGGCGGAAATTTTCGCGCATACGGTCAAAAATAACAATCGTGTCGTTAATAGAGAACCCGGCCACCGTTAAGAAGGCCGCTACGACCACGAGGTCAATTTCCCGCTGCGTAAGCGAAAACGCCACCGCCATTACAAACAAATCGTGGAACAAGGCTACTACGCCGGATACGCCCCACAAAATGTTGCTGAAACGGAACGCTACATAAATGATGATAAACACCAAGGACAAAAGCACAGACCACAAGGCTCTTTCCGTCATATTTTCGCCCACGGCGGGGCCGACGGAGTTGGTCTGCAAGACGGAGTAGGGCACTTTTAAGGTATCAAGCGCTTTTTCAATGCGGGCCTGAACCACACCTACTTCGTCGGAGGTGCTTTTTTCGCTGATGGCGAAGGAGTGGTCGCCGAACGATTGGAGTTCGGAGTTTGCACCCGTCTGCGCGAGCGCAGCGCGGATGTCGGCCATTTCCACGGGGGCGTTGAATTTTACCTGCACCATCGTGCCACCGGTAAAATCAATACCCATATTGAATCCTTTGGTGAAGAAGCAAATCACACCGCCCAATAGCAACAGGCCAAAGAGCGTGAAATATACTTTTCTGAATTTAAGGAAATCAATGTTTGTTTTAGGAAGTAAGTGCATCATAAACTGATCTCCTTGGTGTTGGTGGTAAGCACCAGTTCATAGATAGCGCGCGTAACAAACACGGCCGTAAATAAACTGACGACCAAGCCGATAATAAGCGTAACGGCGAAGCCCTTTACCGGGCCGGTGCCAAATTGCAACAAGCAAGCACCCACGATAATGGTGGTGATGTTGGAGTCAAAAATGGCCGACCAGGCTTTGTCGTAACCCAGGTTGATAATTTCGTAGACAGGTTTGCCAAGGGCCTTTTCTTCGCGCATACGTTCAATAATCAGTACGTTTGCGTCAATAGCCATAGCCAAGGACAAAATCATACCTGCAATACCGGGCAGCGTAAGCGTAGCGGAGAAATAACTCATAATCGCCACGGTAAACACGAAGTTGAGCAGGAGGGCAATATCGGAAATGACACCCGCCGCTTTGTAGTACACAGCCATAAACAGCAAGATGACAATGAACGCATAAAGCGAAGCGGACAGACCCGATTTAATGGAGTCTTCGCCCAAAGTCGGACCAATCGTTTTCTTTTCTATTACCTTTACCGGGGCCGGGAGCGCGCCTGCCTTTAATACGATAGACAAGGAGCGGGCTTCTTCGGGCGTAAATGTGCCGGAGATGCGGCCGTCTTTGGTAATGCGGGATTGCACCACGGGGGCAGATTGAACGGTGTTATCCAATACAATGGCTAATTGTTTGCCAATGTTGGAGCCGGTCAACTGACCGAACTTTTTGCTGCCTTCCGCATTAAACGTAAAGGAAACTTCGGGGTAGCCGTTTTCGCCCATCATTACTACGCGGGCATTTTCCAGGTCCGCACCGGTAACGGTGGCCGTGGCCGTAACCACGCTGTATCCGCCGTCTTTATTGCGCATAATTTGGTATCCTTCCGGCACCAATTTGGCAATTTCGGGCAGCACCAGGCCGTTATCGTCAAACGGCTTATCGGTGGCTTCCAGTTTTTCAATGGCTTTTTGGGCGGCCGAGGTATCGTTTTTCACAATGCGGAATTCCAACATAGCGGTTTTACCGATAAGTTCTTCCGCGCGTTGCGGGTTAGAAACACCGGGCAACTGCACCATAATCCATTTATCGCCCTGGCGGGTGATTTGGGTTTCGGCCAAGCCGTACTGGTCAATGCGGTTGCGGATAATTTCCACCGCGCGGGCCATGGCTTCGTTTAAAGGCTCTTTGGCACTCAACTTGGATACATCCAGTTCCAAAAGCAAACTGGAACCGCCTCTTAAATCAAGGCCTAAGTTCAGCATCCGTTTGGGGCGCTCGCCAAGCGTATCTAATGTTTCGCGCTCGGCCAGCGGTTTAGAGTACCACTTATAGTTGGGGTAAATTAAATACAAAGACCCCAGTAAAATGGCGATAATGAGTCCCCATTTTACGGCTAATTTATTAGACATTACTTTGCGCCTCCTTCTTTGGCTGCGGGTTGTACGTCATTTAAAAGTCCGACGACGGCGGTTTTCAGCACGGTGAGTTTTACATTTTCCGCCACTTTTACTTCAAGCGCGTTGTCTTTAAAACCCGCCACGGTGCCGATAATCCCGCCGGGGATGATAATCTGGTCGCCTTTTTGAAGCGCGTTTACTTTGCTCATTAATTCTTGTTCACGCTTTTTCTGCGAACGGGCCGGCAGAAAAATAACGATAAACGCAAAAGCGAGCAGAATAAACCAGAAGAACATTCCACCACCCTGGGCTGTCGTTTCCATAGGTTAAATCCTCCAATTAAAGATATAAATACACATTTTTATTTTAGCATATTTCCCGTCGTTTAGGACGGCGGTTTAAAAGGTGTTGCCACTTGCGCTAAAATTGCTATACTAGGGGAGTAGAACTTTTAATTTAAAGGAGATCTTATGAAACAGGGCTTTACGTTAATTGAACTGCTGGTAGTGGTGCTCATTATCGGCATTTTGTCGGCGGTGGCGTTGCCGCAATATACTGCCGCAGTAGAAAAAGCGCGCGCTACGGAAGTGGTTACGCTGATGGCTCAGGCGGAGCGTGCTGCTGATATGTATGTGCTTGAAAAAGGCTATCCGGCTAGCGGCTTGGTAGAATTGGTGGGGGATGGCGGACGCACTACGGGAAAACTAAATATTGATATTGAAGCCGCTTTGAAATGCACGAAGGGCGATGATATGTGTGAGTCAAAAGATTTTGCTTATGACGTATATTGTGGAACTAGTGCTTGCTATTGGCGCGCAGAACGCAATAATGGAAGTTATGAGTTGAGTGCAGATAGAAGCCGTGGCGGAAAATGGGAACGCTCTTGCTATTATAATGACAAAGAGGGCAAGCCTGTTTGTATGGGGTTGAAAGGCCAAGGTTGGAGTATTGACGGTGATGAATAAGAAATAATTGCCTATTTATAGAGTAAGCAGCCCCCGGCGGAAATCTTTGCCGGGGGCTGTTGCTTTTTAAAAGGGTGTTCTCACGTTAGTGTGCGTGCCGTGGCCGTTGTTTGGTGTCGTTGTTACCTTTTGTTTTTTGCCGTCATCCCGTAGTGTTTTTGTACGGGATCTGTTATTGTCTCCGTTGCTTGTATCCGTCATCCTGGAAAGTTGTAGTTCAGGATCCGTTGTTATTAAAAAAAGGTCATCCTGAATTTATTTCAGGATCTACTGCTTGTGTTGTTGTCTTCTGCTGTTGGACTGAACGGTGAACGACCCAATCGGTAGGTCCTGAAACAAGTTCAGGACGATGTCCTTGTTTTATTGTGCCGTTTTCGCCGTCATCCTGGAAAGTTGTAGTCCAGGATCCGTTGTTGTAAAAAAGGTTTTTACTTCACCCAAAAGGTCGTCATCAGGTTAATTAATTCCTTATCTTTTTTATCCGGCGAGTTCAGCGGAAAAACAAGTTTTTCTTTTTCGGTGGTTACAACCGCATAATCTTCTTTGATGTCAAAAATACTGCGTTTGACTTTGGTGTCAAACAAACTGTGCCCGAAAAATCCGCTTGGCGGCTCTACCTGTAATAAGTCCAGCACCGTGGGTGCAATATCCAGTTGGGAAATTAATTTGTTATCCGCCAGAGGGGCTTTAATCGGCGTTTTGGTAATGATGATAAACGGCAGATTATCAAATTCGGATTGATACGGTTTAAACAGTTTGTTTGTAGGCGTATTAGAGTAGGACGGGTGGTCCGCCGTTACTAAAACGAGTGTGTTTTCGTCAAACAGCCCCCGCTTGTTTAAATCTGCCAAAAAGTGCTCTACGTCCTGCCCGAACCGGGCAAAGGCGCGCGGCAAGGTGGGAATATTATAAAATTCCGCATCAATTTCCTCATATTCCTGCCCCAAATAATCTAACCGTCCCAGCGGAACGTGTGAATCTACGGTAAGGAGCGTCATAAAAAGAGGTTCTTTTTGGTGGTTTTGCAAATATTCGCCTGCATACTTAAAAAGTTGGCGGTCCGTTAAGCCCCACCAATCAATATATTCTTTGTATTCGGGGCGCGTTTCAAAATAAGTAGCACCGATTACTTCGTCAAAGCCGGCTTGTTTGAACAAAATATTTTCGTCCATATAGGTTTCGTTGGCGCCGCGCAAAAAGGCCGTATGAAACCCCTGTTTTTTAAGTTCTTTTACAAAGGAAACGGGGTAGCCGTTTTCGTATGACAGTTGCGCATACGGATGCGAGGTAAAAATGACCGTAAGGCCATAGAGTGTGGAGAGCGTAACGTGCTGCAACGAGGCCGACGGATAGACGGTCATCAGCCGGTCCAAAGGCGCGCTTGCCTGAGGGGGAATGTTAGCATTGACACGGTACAAATATTTATTGGAAAGCGACTCTGATGCAATCAAAACAACCCGCGTATATTTTTTCCCTACACGCGTATTTTTAGCCGAAAAAACATTGTATTTTTTTGCAAGTTGCGCTACCGGGGCAGGCAAATTTTTCTCCAAACGTGCATCCGGGCGGTTGGCAAGTACGGCATTAACCGTATAAACAACCGACGGCGGAACCAGATACGCGGTATAGAAATTATCGGGCTGCGGGAGTAATTTAAGCGGATTTGCGGCATATAACAGCACAAGACCCAACAGACACACAGTTAAGCGGGTAAAGGCCGTTTTGCGCGCGGCGGGATGAAAATACCTTTTGGCGGCAAAAATACAAAAAGATGCCAATACGGCAAAGTAGGAGATGACGCGCCAATCTTTTAAAAAATCATAATCGCCGCCCTCCATTGTATTTAGGTATTTGGCTCCGAACCGTTCTTTAAAATACCACAGCAAAATAAGGTCTGCGGTCATTGTTAAATAATATAAGAACGCTACACTCGCCAATACCCACTTGTTTTTTACGCCCAACAGGTGCAAAAGGGACAACAGCGCGCCTAAAAATAAAAATTCACACACCAGTTTAATGCTTTCCAATGCCAGCAAATTAGCCGTTGTCAGCCGGGCCAGTTGGTTTAAACCAAACGCACCTAACAGAAGCGCGGGTATTGATAAGCAAAGCAGCAGTTTCCAGTCATTTTTAAAAGGGGAAAAAAGGTATTTTTTTATTACGTCCATATTCGTTCGGGTTCCTCGCAATTTGATATAATTATTATATCTTAATTGAGGACCTTTGGCTTCTGGCCCGGTCGTTGTGGCCGGCAGAACCATAGCGCAAACCAGTATGGAAAATAACGACTTACAAATTAAGCGCCACTCCTGCGCGCACGTAATGGCGCAAGCGGTGCAGCAGTTGTTCCCCGGTACCAAATTAGGTATCGGCCCGGCTATTGAAAACGGCTTTTATTACGATTTTGATTGCCCCCACCAGTTCGTGCCCGAAGATTTAAAGGCTATTGAAACCAAGATGAAGGAAATCATCAAGGCCCGCCAGCCCTTTGAACGCAAGGAAATGAGCAAGGCGGAAGCCAAAGCCTTTTTTGAAAAACGCGGCGAAACATACAAGTTGGAACTTTTGGAAGAACTTCCGGACGGCGAAATTACCGTCTATGTAAACGGCGACTATGCCGACCTGTGCCGCGGCCCGCACGTGGAACACACGGGTAAAATTAACAGTTTTAAACTTACTACTATTGCCGGTGCATATTGGCGCGGGGACGAAAAACGCCCTATGCTCCAACGCATCTACGGTTTGTGCTTTAACACGAAGGACGAACTGAATGCTTATGTAAAGCAGCAGGAAGAAGCCGCCAAACGCGACCACCGCAAACTGGGGCCGGAACTGGATTTGTTCAGTATTAACGACCACGTCGGCCCGGGATTGATTTTAATGCACCCCAAGGGCGGTATGTTGCGCAAGATTTTGGAGGACTGGATTAAGGAACAGAACTTGAAACGCGGCTATGACTTGGTGGTCAGCCCGCATATTGCGCGCCTGCATTTGTTTGAAATCAGCGGGCACGCCGGATTCTATTCCGACAGTATGTTCCACCCGATGGAAGTGGACGGTGAAAAATACCAAATTAAACCGATGAACTGCCCGTTCCACGTAGAAATCTATAATACCCATTTAAGAAGTTACCGCGACTTGCCGTTGCGCTTTTCCGAATTGGGAACGGTGTACCGCTACGAACGTTCCGGTGCCTTGCACGGCTTGTTGCGTGTGCGCGGGTTTACGCAGGACGATGCTCATATCTTCTGCACGCCCGAACAGGTGGAAGACGAAGTAAAACAATGTTTTGAATTTGCTATGCACATCTTCAAAACATTTGGCTTTGAAAAATACGCTGTGGAACTTTCCACCCGCGACCCCGAACACCCGGAACATTTCACGGGTGATGTGGCCGATTGGGAACGCGCCGAAAATGCTTTGAAGCACGTTTTGGAAACGAATAATATCCCTTATACCACCCACGCGGGCGAAGCCGCCTTCTACGGCCCCAAAATTGATATTAAGGTTATGGACGCCATTGGCCGCTTGTGGCAGTTGTCCACGATTCAGTTTGACTTCAATCTGCCCCAACGCTTTAATTTGGAATATGTGGCCCCGGAAGGCCGCAAACGCCCGATTATGGTTCACCGCGCAATGTTCGGCTCTATTGAACGCTTTACCGGTGTGATTATTGAGCATTATGCTGGGTGGTTCCCGCTCTGGCTGGCCCCGGTGCAGATTACACTCTTAACGCTGACCGACGACCAAATTCCGTTCGCCAAAGAAGTTGCCGCCAAAATGCGAGAAGCAGGCCTGCGCCCCGAACTGGATATTAGACCCGAAAAACTGGGCCTGAAAATCCGCGAAGCGCATATGCAGCGTATCCCGTACACCGCCATTATCGGTGCGAAGGAAGCGGCGGAGGGCAAGTTGACTGTCCGCTTGAAAGGCGGCGAAAATACGCAGCCCTTGCCGGTGGACGAAGTAATCGCCAAAATGCAAGAGGAAGTAAAATCGTACAGTTTGACGAACTTACTGAAATAACCTTGTATTTGTCAACCAATACAAAAGCCCCGGGTTTTATTGCCCGGGGTTTTTCTTGTAAGGGAGGTTGTCTTTTCGTCGTATTTTTGATACAGTAACATAGATATCAGAGGGGAACTTAAAATGAACGGTGCAATATTTAGTGTGGTAATTCCGTGTTTGAATGAGGCCCCTTCTTTGCAGGTGTGTTTAATTGAAATCCGCCAAGCGGCTGATGCACTAAATCTGCCTTACGAAATTGTAGTGGCAGACAATAATTCTACTGACGATAGCGCCCGTATTGCACGCGAATACGGCGCGCGTGTGGTGTCCGTAGCCAGGCGCGGTTATGGTTCTGCGCTTCATGCGGGTATTTTGGCGGCACGCGGGCAGGTTGTTGTATTTGCTGATGCCGACGGCTCTTATCCGTTTTGCGACTTGGCCCGTTTTCTTACTCCGGTCCTTAATAACCAGGCTGATATAGTGTTGGGAAACCGTTTAAATAATACTTTGCAAAAAGATGCGATGCCGTGGCTTAACCGTTGGTTTGGTACGCCCTTTTTGTCCTTTGTTCTGCGGACATTATATCCCATTTCCGTGTATGATTGTAACGGCGGTATGCGGGCGGTCAAGCGCAGTTTGTATGACGACTTACACCTAAAACAGCCGGGGATGGAATTCGCCAGCGAAATGCTTTTGCGTGCGGGGAAAAAGAACTGGCGCTATGTAGAGATTCCTATTTCTCTACGTCCTGCGCATCCTTCGCACAAGCCCCATTTGCGGCCGTTTAGGGACGGTTTCCGTCATTTATTTACTTTGCTTAAATATAGGCTTTTTGATGAAAATTAAATTGTTTGTCTGTGCGTTATTCCTGCCGCTTCTGTTGATGGCGGCAGGTGGCTTGTTTAGTGTGTATGTGGGGCAAGATGTAAATTGGGATTTGCTTAATTATCATTTGTATAATCCCTTTGCCTTTTTACACGGAAAAATCGGACAGGACTTTATGGGCGCAGGAGTCCACTCCTGTTTGAACCCGCTTCCGGATATTTATTTTTATTTCCTTTTTAAATTCTTTTTTAATTATCCGCGCCTGATAGCCTTTTTTATGGGCGTGCCCTATGGCCTTTTGGTTTGGGCGGTATATCTTTTAAGCAAGGAAATTTTTGCCAAAACAACCTATCCGCGCGCCTTGTCTGTGGCTGCGGCCGCTATCGGTGTAACGGCGGTGGGTGTAGTATCCCAAATAGGAATAACGACAAACGAAATTCCGCTGGCTATTTTAAATATATGGGCCTTATGGTTAGTGGTACGTTTTATACGAGGCAAATCTTCCGTTCGCGGCATATATGCGGCGGCCTTTCTGTCCGGGTTGGCTGCGGGGTTAAAACTGACAGCCGTTCCATATTGTTTGGCCCTTTTTGCCGCTTTACTTATGTGCCGCAAACAATTCGTTCTTCCCATTAAAACCATATTGTTATTTGCCCTCTGTGGCGCGGCGGGTTTTTTGTTGGCGGACGGATATTTTTTGTGGAAATGGTACTCCCTGTATGGAAATCCGGTTTTCCCGTATTACAACCAAATTTTTCACTCGCCGTATTTTGACCCTATTTTTGTAACGGAAACGCGCTTTTTTCCAAAGACACTTTTACAATGGATATTTTATCCTTTTTATTGGGCTTTTTCGCCAAACGCGCTGGTAAGCGAAATTCCCCTTCAAGATATGCGTTTCTCTGTGCTTTTTGTGGCCCTGTTTATTGGGGCTATTCTGGCTGTTTTTCGCCGGTTAAAAACGCTTGGAGAGCGGGCCTTTTTGGCTGTTGCGGTTTATTTTGTGGTAGGGTATATTTTATGGCTCATCCAATTTTCCATTTTGCGTTATGCGGCGGTGTTGGAGGTGTTGAGTGGCATTTTGTTGGTCGGGGTGATTTACCGTTTTGTTCAAACCCGGTGGTGTCTGTATGGGTCTTGGCTTCTTTTTTCTTTGTTGGTGTTTTGGTACGAAGCACCCGATTGGCGGCACGAGGATTATTTTGACCAAGCCGTAGTGTTTGACAAAAAACCGCAGGTGGAGGATAATTCCTTGGTGTTTTTTATGCACTTGCCGTCAGCATATTTGGCCCCGCTGTTAAACCCTAAGGCTACCTATATGGGCGGCTTTTTATACCACCCTGAAGATTACCCGCCCCACGAACAGCAGCGTGCCGAAAAACGCAATAATATACAGCCGCAGTATTTGCGATATCACTTTGAAGAAGCCCAACGCCAAAAAATTGCCGCGCATAAGGGGCCTATTTATTTGATATCTATTGATTGGCTGGAACTCGTCAACGATAACGCGCTCAAACGCTTTGGGCTGAAAGGGCAGTTGGAAAATTGCACGCCTTTTATGACCAACTGGACAATTTACTCTCCCCGGTTGGCTATTTGCCGGGTGGAAAAGCGGACAGAGTAGTTTTTGTGTATAATACAAGTATGAAAAAACATCTCTTTTTATGCCTGGTGTTTTCCTTTACGGCTACCGCGTGGGGAAACCCGGTGCCGACGGTGGACGATTTGTCTTTGCGCGAGCAAGTGGGCCAAACCATTATGCCCCGCGTGCTGATAGGCGAACAAAAGGCCTTTAAACAGGCTGTGCTAAATGGCGAAGTTACAGGTTTTTTTATTAAAGCCAAAGAAGGCGCCGTTACGCAACCCCAAATCACCGCTAAAAATCAGGCGCGTTTTATTGCCCGCCAACGGAAACGGTTGGAAAAAACTATCAAGGACTTAAATAAATGGGCATCTAAAAGCCCGCATAAAATTCCCCTTTTATTAGCCGTAGATTACGAGGGCGGAACGGTTACTTCGCCGATGTTTATGGGACTAAAACAAATGCCGTCCAATATGCTTTTGGCGGCTTCCGGTGATGAGAAAGTAGTCGCGGATATGTACATCGCACAGGCTAAAGAAATTTTGTTATCCGGGGCCAATACGGCATTAGGCCCGGTTACGGACGTTAATTCAAACCCGCTTAATCCCATTATCCAAACACGCTCGTTTGGGGATAATTCCGCTGATGTCGGGCGTTTTTCCAGGGCGGCTTCTCGCGCACTTGAAAATAACGGCGTGCCGTCTTTTATCAAGCATTTTCCGGGGCACGGGGATACGTCGTCCGATTCCCATTACGAGCAGCCCGTAACGGCTCTGCCCGCGGAAGAACTGTGGCAAGCACATATTTCCGCCTTTCAGCCTGCTATCACGGCAGGCGGCACAGGGGTATTAAGTGCGCACGTCGTCTATCCGGCCCTGGATGACGAAAACACCGCTTCTTTTTCTTCCAAAATTTTAAAGGGCCTTTTGCGCGGGAAAATGGGCTTTAAAGGCATTATCGCCACGGACGGGCTGGATATGGGCGCGGTAAAGGGCGTAGGCGTGGAGGAAATTGTCCGCCGGGCGTATGGGGCGGGGAATAATTTGCTGTTGTTAAGCGGGGATATCCGCGATGTAAAAACCGCCCGCACTTATCCGGGCCGCGCCGCAGATTATGTGGAATATACGCAACTGGCGGCGGAGCCTGCGGTGTCCGCCGGATTTGTGCGCGAATCGGCAGAGAAAATTTTGAAATTAAAGGAACGCTTGGGGCTGTTTGAAAGCCGTGCTTTTGCAACGGAAACAGGCTTTGACAAGGCCGCCAAACAGGCCGCCGAAGCCGGAGTAACCTTAGTGCGCGATACGCAAAATTTGCTTCCGCTTAAAGACAAAAAAGTTTGCGCGGTGCTGTTTGCAGACGGTATTTTTAGTTTGCAGTTGCGTGCGTTTACGGATACGCTTTCCAATCATTTGCCGCAAGTAAATGCGGTATATTCCCCGCGCACACCGGGAAAGGCTGACGAACAGGCGGCCCGTGCGTGTATGGCGGGGGCTGATGTTACGGTGTTGGGGACCAGCCGGACGAGCGTAATGGACCAAAAGCAGTATGCCTTGGTGCAGGACCTCTTGAAGCAGGCTGAACAAAATAATCAGCCGGCGGTGCTTGTTTCTCTCTTAAACCCGTACGAAATTGCTCTCTATCCGCAGGCCAAAACCGTTTTAGCCTTGTACGGCCCTACGGCAGACACCGTGAGAATTGCGGCTGAAATTTTGCTTGGGTTGCGCCCGGCCAAAGGTCATTTGCCCATTAAGTTAAAATAACGGAAATCTTTTGATAACCCCGGGGCGTTCCGTTCCGGGGTTTATGTTGTTATAAGAATGTGCGGAAAACCGGAACCGCACTGGGGGCTTATCACATACTAGCGGTTCATCCGGGTTTGCCTCCCGCAGGGCGTTTTTAAACTGCTACAATATAAGTATGAATTTAATTGCTTATCCTAATGACGGGCTGCGCCAGTTGGTGGAGGGATATCGCCGGTTTTTCAACGGAGACCCGGTCCGCCGCGGATTCTGCGCTATTCACGCCGAGCAAATTGCCAATACGCAGGCGCCGCACTCAATGGTGGTCAGTTGTTTTGACAGCCGGGTCTGCCCCGAAGCCATTTTTAATACGAACGACGGGCATATTTGCGTGCACCGCAATATGCTTAACCAAATAGACCGAGAGGACTTTTCTATGATGGCCTCTTTGCGTTTTGCGGTGGAAAATTTAAAGGTACAAAATATTGTTATTTTGGGGCATAGCGATTGTAATGCGGTTGCCAAACTCCAACATTTGGAGGAGTTGACGCCCGAAATCCGCGCGTGGTTGGACCGTACGCATACTTCTTACCGCGGGGCCACCTTGGAAGAAGCCATTAAAAATAACGTATTGGACCAGTTGGACCATTTAAAACAAATCCCGTGTGTGGCGCAAGCCGTGCAAGCGCGGGAACTTCATTTGGAAGGGATGTATTTTCATATTCACACCGGGCGTATGGAACGCTACAATGCGGTAAGTGCCCAATGGGAATTTATTTCTACGGAGGAAAAGTAAATGCCTGCCGATTTAAAAAATATGTATGAGGGAATTTTGGCGGCTACGGGCGGGGCGGATAATATTGCTACGCTGGGCTGCTGTATGACGCGCTTGCGCTTTACGGTAAAGGACGAAGCCCTGGTTCATCCCAACGCTTTGCGCAAGGTGCCGGATGTGGCGGGATATTTTTATTCGGGGGTACAGCACCAGTTGATTGTGGGACCTTCTACGGCGGGAAAACTGGCGGCTTATTTTCAGGAACGCCACCACTTTGCGCCGCTTTCCAATACCATTTATCAAGCCCCGGCCCAACAAGAGGCCGCTCCTGCGGTGGGGGAAGTGCGGGAAAATAAAACCGCTGTACGCAAACGCTATTCCAGTTGGTTAAGCAAAGCCTGCTCGGTGGTGGGGAATATTTTTCTGCCGTTGATTCCGGCCTATATCGGCTGCGGTTTGCTATTGGGGATTAGCAATATTTTGGCTAAAACGCTGCTGGCAGACAGCCCCAATGCGGCGGGTTTGCTGGCGGTGTTCGGGCAGGGAATTTTCTTCTATTTAAATGCGGTGGTGGGATATAACGCCAATAAAGAATTTGGCGGGACTCCTGCTTTGGGCGTGGCTTTTGCGGGAATTTTAAATATGCCGGCGCTCGCTAAAATTACGCTTTTTGGCACACCGTTAATGCCGGGAAAAGGCGGCGTGATTGCCGTGCTTCTGGTGTGTTTGGCGGGAAGTTGGTTTGAAAAACGCTTGCGTTCTTTTATTACCGGCACTTGGGAAATGTTTATCACGCCGACGCTTACTATTTTGGTGGTGGGCTTTTTCTCCTTGGTGCTGATTCAGCCGGTGGCGGGGGAACTTTCGGACCTGTTGGCTTTGTGTACGCAGAAAGCCTTGTCCCGCGGCGGTTGGCTGACGGGTGCGCTTTTGGGCGGTACCTTTTTGCCGCTTGTCATGATGGGGGTGCACCAAAGTTTGGTGCCGATTCACCAGCAACTGGTGGATATGTTGGGGATGAACCCGCTGTTCCCCATTTTGTGTATGGCCGGAGCCGGACAGGTAGGGGCTGCGGTGGCGGTTTTCTTTAAGACCCAAAATACGCGCTTGAAAACGATTGTAAAAACGGCCTTGCCGGTTGGTTTGCTGGGTATCGGGGAGCCGCTTATTTACGGTGTAACTTTACCGCTTTTTAAACCCTTTATCGGCGCGTGTTTAGGTGCGGCCGTGGGCGGTGCGGTGGTGGCGGCCTTTCACGTTACTTCGGCTATTCCGTTTGGGGTGTCCGGGCTGGTTTTGTTTCTGGCTTTATCCAATTTGCATAGTGCAATATTTTACGGATTAGGATTTTTGACGGCACTGGCGGCCGGGTTTGCCATTACTTGGAAACTGGGCTTTGATGACCCGCCCAACGAGTAAATTTTACGCACAAAGCCCCCACTAGTTGGGGGCTTTTTTGTGTGGCTATTCGCCGGAATAAGAGGCAAAAGAGCCAAAGTAAATATCTGCCCGCAGATTTTGCCCGTGGCAATATTGGGTAATTTCTTTGGCGAGTTTCGTCCAATAAGACGTATCTTGCTTTATATAAATATCTCCCATCAGCGGTAAAGCGTCGGGGTAGTGTCCCTCTACGAAATCTAAGACCTTGCTCTGAAATGCCGGGCGCATATTTAAACTGTCAAACCCATAACGGTTTGTATAAGGTTTTGTAAAATTTATAATTTTCTTCCAGTCTGTAATGCCGGGAAATAACGGCGCCACCATTACGGCGGTGGAAATGCCGGCCTCGTGCAACATTTTTAAGGCATTTATTTTGTCCTGTACGGACGAGGCTCTTGGTTCGGCGGCTTGCCGGAAGGAGTCGTCTGCCGAAGAAAAGGAAAATGCCACTTCACATTGGTACATTTGCTTAAATAAATCAATGTCCCGCACCGCCAGGGCCGATTTGGTAAGGATATGCACCTTGGCTTGGCAATAGACGAGTTGCTTTAACAATTTGCGGGTAAGTCCGTATTCTTTTTCATAGGCATTATACGGGTCCGTTACCGAACTTAACATTACGTTGGTGCGAAAGAGTTTTGCAGGTTTTAAGGGCGTCTCACATTGTTTGACGTCCAGAAATTCACCCCACTCCTCGCTGTGCCCGCTAAATTTGCGCATATATTCCGCATAACAATAAATACATTTATGCGGGCAGCCGACGTATGGGTTTATGACGTAATCAAAGCCGGCGATTTTAGATTTGGAAAGGAGTGTTTTAACGGGTGTCGTATCAAGGCGTATCATAGCGTGTTCTCCCTGGCGAAATATTTTTATATAGTGTACAATATCTACAAGGAGAACGAAATGCTACCGGCTACTTTGCATACTTGGTGGAATAAGATAAAGCATTTTTTTGACTTTGCCGCGCGCCGACGTGCCTTGTACGAACAATGGGACAGGCTTGCTTCCAACGGCGACGAAGAAGCCCGCTACCGCCTGTTGATGCTCTACCAGGAGGAAGGACGCGAATATTATCCCTTGGCCTTTAAATGGACGGTGGTAATGGCTAACAAAGGCGAGGACTGCGGGGTAATGTTACAAGCGGCAGAAATGTACCAGGCCGGCGATGGTGTGCCCAAGGACGATTCTAAGGCGCTTTTATGGTTTGAGCGCGCACTCTCTATGCACATTGTGCAGGGCAAAAATTCTCCGCTGTCTGTGGATGCTTCCAACTATATCCAAGAACGTATCCAAACGCTGCGCCGCAATCTGGAACACTAGGGTTTGCCCAACTCCCTGTTTTTTATTTATCATATACATATGCAGTACAAGAGGCTTTTGATACCCTTTTTAATGACGGCGGGGCTTTTGATTGTGCCTGCCGGGCCGCTGTGTGCCTTTTTTCCGTTTTCGTTTGGCAAAGAGGAAATCAAAACCGATTATTCCCAAACGGTGTGGGACCGTATGATGTTGGAACAATCGGCGGCGGATATGCGGCGCGGTATGGACGAAATGAGCCGGGCGCGGTATAAGGAAGCCACAGACAGTTTTGCGCGTGCGGTCATCAAAAATGCCAAATCGCCTTTGCCGTATTTATTATTGGGAGCCTCTCTTTATTGGAGCGGAAAAGTAGAGGATGCTGTCAGCGAATATAAGGAAGCACAGCGGTTAGACCCTAAAAACCCGCTGTCTTACCAGTTGCTTGGCATTGCCGCCGGGTGGAAAGGGGATGTAAAACAAGCGCAGGAATATTTTTTGCAGGCCAATTCGCTAGATGGAAATAAAGCCGATACGCATATGAATTTAGGCTCCACCTATGCGGTGGAACGAAACTGGGAAAAAGCCTTGGAACATTTCCGCCGGGCGGTGGAACTGGCCCCGCAAGAACCGCTGTACCATTACCAGTTGGGTACGCTTTACGAAAGTATGGGCCGGGACGAACAGGCCGAAGAATCCTTTAAAAAAGCCTTGCGCTTATTTCCATCATATGAGGACGCACAGTTAAGTTTAGGGGCCTTGGAAGAAAAATTAAACCGTCCGCAAGAGGCCTTAAAATATTACAAAAAGGCCGTGCATACAAAACCCGGTGATTATGTGGCGCGGTTGCGCTATGCGTTTTTATTGGCTAAGCAAGGGAATAAAAAAAAGGCGCGCGAGGTGCTGGCAGAGGCTTTTTCCATTACCCGCTTTAAATCGGAGGGCCTTGCGCTAAATGCGGTGTATCGCGCGAGTGGCCGCTCGGCAGAGGACTTTAAAGAGCGGATTGAAGATTTTAAAAAGGGACTTGAAAAGGTTTCTGCTTCCAAGGCGGTAAACATAGAGGTCTCTTTGGAGTATAACCCTGTTTCTTCCGCCCCCAAAAATACAACCCGCCGCGGGCAAACCTTTGAACAGGCTTATCAAACTCTGCGCCCGGAAAATGCCGCGCAGGACGGCCTTGCGCCCCGCGCTTTTAAGCGTATGTTTACCCTGCCGGAAGCCACCGCGGAGGAACGCCAACAGCAAATAGATAATTTAATTTCCGGGTTGGAACAGGCTGTTTTAGCGGGGAGCGGAAAGTATAATGTTAATTTGTCTATGCAAGGAAGGACGGTGGATTTTGCTTCGCCCTCGGCATTGACGCAAAATAATTTAACCGCCCCCAAGGCTGTGTATGACCCGCGCATTGTGGGCAACGATATGGGCTTGTGGGTGATGGGGCGGACTTGGATTTTTTTTGTAGAGGACGCGGCGGCGGAATTGCAGGACTCCTTGTCCGTGTGTGCGCCGGATAACCTATGCGAACTGCTAATGGGTGTGGCCTCCTTGGCGCGCGGGAACAGCGGCGAGGCCGCGCAAGCCTTTTTGGCGGCGCAAAACAAAAACCCGCAAGATGTGCTTTCGTGGCTGGGGTTAGGTACGGCTGCCGTGGTGGCCGGGCAGGATGATGAAGCCCGCACCCATTACGAACGTGCCTTGCGTTTGGAGCCTAAGAATAAAATTGCCGTACGGAATTTAAAGGTATTGGCGGAGTGATATGCAAAAATACGGACAACATTTTTTAATTAACGAGAACGTAATCAACCAAATTATAGATGCGGCCCTCCTGTTAAAAAGCGAAAATCTGGTGGAAATCGGCCCGGGCAAAGGGGCGCTTACCGCACGCTTAATTGACCGGGGATGCAGAAATTTTACCGTAGTGGAAATTGACCCGGAAATGGAAATATATTTGCGGAAAAATTTACCTGAATCTGCGGGCGTAAAAATTTTGAGACAGAATTTTTTACAGGCAGATTTAGAAAAACTGGCTCCGCGCCCCACGCTGTTTGTTAGCAATTTGCCCTATATTGATGCGGCAGATATTTTGGATAAAGTGCTGTCCTGTCCGCATTTTCAATCGGCGGTGTTTATGTTCCAAAAAGAACAAGCCCAGCGTATCCGTGCCCGCGCGGGCGAGACGGGATACGGCCCATTGTCTGTTTTCAGCCAGTTGCGTGCGCAGATTAGTCCTATTTGCAAGGCGGGCCGCGGCTGCTTTAATCCTCCGCCGAAGGTGGAAAGTATGGTGCTCGCGTTTATGCGCTTGAACAATAGCCCGGTGCCAAGTGAAAAATGGCCGTCTTTTAACAAATTAGTTACCGCCGCTTTTTTGCATAAGCGCAAAACCTTGTTTAATTCCTGGTCGTTGGCGGGGTATGATAAACAAAAGATAACAACGGTGTTAGCCGACTGCAAGGTAAAACCCACGGCCCGGCCCGAGGAAATTTCGCCCGGTAAATATGTGGAATTGTGGCAAAAACTTTGCTGCTTGTAAAAAATATCCCGCCGTCAGCGGGATATTTTTTCGTCTGCCAATCGGTATTCTAAAATTTTTTCACGGGGGGAAAACGGGCGGATATAATTTAAGCCTAGTCGGGTAATGGCTGTTTGAACGAGCGTATATTCTTCTGTTTGTATGGGCGCGTAAAAGCGGCCTGCCCGCAACAAGGCTTCCAACGGCGCAAGGCCAATAAGTTCACTCCCCGTTACGGATAATCCCAGTTTTCCGGCTTCTCGTCTGCACGCTTCAAGGACCTCTGCCATACCTGTTTTGTAAAAGTCGGTTAAGTTAAAGGATACCTGTGCCGCTTGGTAGCCGGGCATCAGCCAGCCGATGGCTTTTACGGCTTTCAGCCCGCCGTTTTTCTCGCGCAGAAGCGAGGCGATTTGTTTGGCGGGGGCTATATCGGTAGTGTTTAAAGAAATATTGTACGCAAGCAAAAAGTTGCGCGCGCCAATGACACTTGCTCCTGTTTTAGCGACGCTTTCCGTGTACGTTTGCGGACCTAAATCGGGGGGAAGTTCTTGCAGTTTTTTAGGCAGACTTTCATATTCTTCCCGGCGTAAAAAAGCCAGATTTTGGCGTTCGGGTGTGGGAGCGTTTTTCTCATAAAAGTAAACGGGAATATTTAATTCTGCCACCTGCTGCCCAAGTTGGCGGGCTTCGGCGGCGGCTTCGGCCAGGGTCATATCGGCAATCGGCACAAACGGGCATACGTCCACCGCCCCCAAGCGCGGGTGTGCGCCGTGGTGGGTGCGCATATCCAACAGTTCGCGAGTGGCTTTAAAAAGTTCCAGCGCACTTTTTCGCACCTCTTGCGCTTCGCCCGCTAACGTCAGTACGGTGCGGTTTGCGTCCGCGTTGGAATCTACGTTTAGCACCTTGGCGCGCGAGGCATCAGCCACCCTCCGGACGATAGTGTTTATCACGTCCGTGCGGCGACCTTCGGAAAAGTTTGGAACGGCCTCCATTAATTTCATAAAATAATTATACCCCTTTTAGTGCGCGGAAAAAATATTTAAGAATATTTGCACCATTTTTCCTAATTTATAGTATAATAATTGTAGGTACTTATTAAGTTTAAGTACCCGTAAATTATAAAAGGAAGTAACAAGTAAAATGCCTAAAGGAAAAGTTAAATGGTTTAACGACCAGAAAGGTTACGGCTTCGTAACCCCCGAAGATGGTTCTAAAGATCTCTTTGTACACTATCAGGAAATTCAGGGCGACGGTTTCAAAACCTTGGCCGAAGGTCAAGAAGTTGAATTCGAAGTCGTGGAATCCGAAAAAGGCCCGAAAGCCGTTAAAGTCGTCAAACTGTAATTTTTGAAAGACTTTTAAAAAGTCCCGAGCCTTTGGGTTCGGGGCTTTTTTTGTCGCCCGGGACGGGATGTTTCCGTCTCAGAGAAATAGGTGTTGTGAAATGGTTAAGAAGTCTTATCCGCAAGCTTCGCTCCGCGAGCTGTGGCATCTGTCGTATCCCCTTATTATCACGATGGCCGCACAGGTGGTTATGCAATTTGCAGACCGCATGTTTTTAGCCTGGTATTCGCACGAGGCGCTGGCCGCATGCGTGCCCGCCGGCGTATTGGCGATGACGTTTTCCTCTATGTTTATGGGGCTGGCCAGTTATACGAGCGTTTTTATTTCGCAATACTATGCCAAAAAGAAATATGCTTCTGTTACGATATCCTTGTGGCAGGGTATTTTGCTGGCGGTGTTGTCCTCTGTGTTGCTGGCGGCTCTTACCCCGCTGGGTATAGGCCTGATTAATTCCTTCGGGCACGATATGTCTGTGCGCGGTTTGGAAATAAAATATTTTAGTTTATTAAACTTGTTTAGCGGCCTGACGGTGATTAACAGCGCGCTGGCCAGTTTTTTTAGCGGGCGCGGGCAAACCAAAGTGCCGATGTGGGCCTCTCTGGCCGGTAACGTCGTAAATATTGTGCTGGATTATATTATGATTTTCGGCAAGTTGGGGTTCCCCGAAATGGGCATTGTCGGTGCGGCGTGGGCGACGATTATCGGCTGCGGCGCTATGACGATTATTTATGCCACGCTTATTTGTGCGGGGCGCGTGCGGCGCGAGTTTAAAATCCGCCGTCTGGCCGGGTTTTATAAGCCTGTTTTTGCGCGTTTGGTACGCTTTGGCCTACCCAACGGCTTTGGCTTTTTAATGGATATTTTGTCCTTTACGCTCTTTACGTTTATGGTGGGGAGTATTGACGTTCTGTCTTTGGAAGCCAGCAATATTGTAATGTCTATGCAGCCCGTAGTGTTTATGGTAATTTTGGGGCTGGGGATGGGTATCCAAATTTTGGCGAGCAAATACCAAGGCTTAAAACGCCCGGATTTGACGTTGAAGGTGCTTAAAAACGCGTGCAAATTAGGCTACCTGTATGCAGGCACCGTGGGAATTGTTTTCTTCTTTTTTGCACCTGTTTTTATCGGGTTATTTGTGCCGGAGGGTTTTTTGCATTTA
>UQJU01000022.1 GCA_900541355.1 Candidatus Avelusimicrobium fimicolum
CCCGCCGGTTTCTACTACCAAATTAACCCTGTGCAGCGAGGTGTATGGAAGAGGCTATTCCGGGAGCATTCGGTATAAATGGAATGAGGATACCTGTACTTGGGATAAAGCCTCTGAAAACTGTACCAGGAGCAGAACACGTTATTTAACCTATCCGTCTGGTTGCTTGCGGTATTGTGAAGAGGGGGGTGTAAATGGCCCACGATTTTATCCTGAAAAATGTATCTCTGCGGTGGATTATCGCAATAATTGTGCGTTAAATGTATCGGACATTACTTATTTTGGTGTTAAAGCACAAATGCCGGACGGTTGTCAACCGGGCAAGGCTTGTGACAGTTGTGAACTTGGCAAGCAGTATGTTGTTGGATATGAATATTCCTTTTGCATAGGGAAATACCATAGCCTTGCAGTAGTAAAGTGCTATGAAGGTCCTGATGCTCCAGAGCCGGGTAATTTGGATTGTTCCAAGGTTAACCCTGGACAAGGCGGTTCCTCCGGCTTCACGATTGCTCCCGGTAATTAAGAAATTCTATTTATCCCCGGTTTACCGCCGGGGATAGTTATTTATGCACCTTTGGATGGCGGAAGTTTTTTTTGTTAAAATTTTGAAAATTAAGGCCGGATATACCCCGGGTGTATCCGTTGTATAAAAACGTATATAAAAGGCCGTTTTGCCCCCAATAAAAAGGCCTTAAAAGGAGAAAAAGTGAAAGGGTTTGATAAAAATTGGTGTTTTTTGTCGTCATTCCCGAAAGAGTGGCCGCCCGCAGGGTTCGGAAATGACGACCAACAGGAAAATGCCTCCCAATTTAATAACAATTTCTAATCCAATACTGCCTCTTTACCTTGTGCGCCTTAAAAAACTACAATATAATAAACCTTTTTATGGACTTTTTATGCTAAATTTAATCAAACCCGAAAAAGAAACTATCTATATGAAGATTATCCGCGTGCTGCTGGCTATGTGTTTCCTCGTCGTGCCGCTCGTGTTTTTTACCGACCTTACCGCCAACCCTTTTTTTGTACAAAATACACTTTTGTATGTGCTTTTGGCTCTTATTTACGGCACTTTGGCGTTCCGCTTTTTGCGTTTAAAAGATATTGATTTTACCAAAACTTTTTTTGATTTGGCTTTCTTCGTTTATGTCATAGCGTGTGTTGTGGGGTGGCTTTCTGCCGTATCGTCCGCACCGCAAGCCTTGCGCCAAACAATGTTTTACGGAATGTTAAACTATGGCACCCTGTTGGTAATTGTGGCCTTGGGGGCGTATGTAATCAGCAAAAATGTGGTTTTTTCCGGCGTAATTGAAAGCAAAACCAATTATATTTTGATGTTCCTTGCGTGGGGCGGGCTGTGGTACTTTTTGCCTATGCTCAAAACGCATATGTCTTCCGACGGGCTTTTTGCGCAAATGTTTGATTGGTACGCGCTTGTTTTATGGGTTTTAGGCGTTTATTTAGGGGTGCGGGTGCTTAAAAAACTCACGCAGGAAAATATTTTAGTGCTGATATTTGTTGCCGTGTTTTTGGCTTGTTGTTACGGGGTGTTGCAGGCGCTCGGACTTGAATTTTTATGGCCGTTTGAAATCAACCAGTTTGCCACTAAGGCATTTTCCACCTTTGGCAACCCGAACTTTTTGTCCTCGGCGGTGGTGATGCTGTTGCCGTCGCTCCTCGTGTACTATATGCGGACGGACAGCAAAAAGGATTTTATCGTCTATGGCCTGCTTGTTTTAGTCTATATTTTGTTCTTATCTTTTGGTGTGGCGCGCTCGTGTTGGCTGGGGGCCTTGTGCGGGCTTATTATGATGTGGATGTTCGGCACCTTGCGTTCGCTTATTTGGCAGCGCAAAGGCCGCGTGTTTTTGCTTGCGTTGCTTGCCGTAGGCGTAGGGTGGGGCTCCGTGTATATAGACGGCTCGTCCGCTACCCGCCCGGTGGCTACGCGCGCCAAGGAACTTGCCCTCGTTACGCCGTCTAACATTACGCTTAACGTGGATAAAGACCATATCTTTCAGTCGCTTCACCAACGCTTGTTTATGTGGGATGTTTCCAAGGAAATCTTTTTGGACCGTCCGGTAATGGGCAGCGGGCTTGGAAATTTTCAAATGGCCTTTGAGCAGAACCAGCCCAAAACCTTGCTCCGTTATCCCAATCTGCGTGAACTCAAAACCATTACCAATGCACCGCATAATGAACTGTTCTTCCAACTGGCGCAGGGGGGGATTGTCGGCCTGGGGCTGTTCCTCTTTATGTTTATGGTGCTGTTTTTGGAGGTGCGCGATTTTGCCGCACACAAAAAAGAAGGCGACAAAAAGCAACTCTTGCAGGCGCTTTTCTGTGGTATTTTGGGAATGCTTGCGGACAATATGTTTAACATTTCCCTGCACGCGGTGGTTCCGGCGTTTATCTTTTGGTGGATGGTTGGGGCCGAAGTAAGCGGTGTCGGTAAAGAAGAGCGAAGTGTTGTAATTACCGTCAACCCGGTTACCAAAACCGTTGCCTTGGCCATTTTAGGCTTTTCTGTGGCGGTGATTGTGTGGCAAGGTTTGTGGTTGGCGAGTGAGTACCGCGCGTTTGTAGGTCAAAAGGAAATTGCGGCGAAAAATTATCCCGCCGCAGTGGAAAATCTTTCCCGCGCGTTAAAACTGTACCCGGCTAATACCGAGGCGGGCTTCCGCTTGGGAAATGTGCTTTTGTCGCAGGGCAAGTATAAGGATTCTCTGGCCGCCTTTGAAAAGACCATTTCCGCCGCTTCGTATTACGAGGAAGTCTATTTCCACGCCGCGTTGGCGGCCTTGGGCACGCACGATAATAAAAAAGCCGTGCATTATTTGATGGATAATTTAAAACTTCACCCGTATAATTTGCAGGCGTACCAAATGCTCTCGCAACTGTTGGACGAGGACGTTATTTATGCCGACGAAACGGCACTTGCTTTGGTGGAGCGCGGCTTAAAACTTTTTCCGTACGAGCCGGCTTTGTGGCGCGTGGCGGGGGAAATCCACCAAAAACTGGGCGATACCGAATACGCTAAAAACGTCTATAAACGTGGGCTGACGGTGGATACGTTGGATAAGGAACTCCTCTCTCGTTTGGACGCACTGTACGGAAAAAGCAAGGATAAGCCCGCTATTTTGGCACAGGCACGGCGCTTGCAGCGGTATCAGGAAAAAGCGGACAAGTTTGAAAAAATGTCCGAATTTTACCAGCACCGCCTGCGTAGTGATGTGGAAAACTATATAAAAGAATTCCCCGAGGATACCAACGGGCCGATTTTGTTGGCGCGCATCTTGTCGCTTTCGGGTAATGATATTAAGTCCAAGGAGGTTTTGGACCGCCTGCTTCAAGAACATCCGGACGACTTGTGGGCCAATATTGCGCTTTCCACGCTCTACCGCAAGGCAGAGGATGTAAAAAATGCCAAACGCTGTTTGTTAGATGCGCTGTTTTATTATCCGCAAAATTCGGCTGCTACGGCACGTCTAAAAGCCCTTGGATAAAGATAATTTTTTGCGTTTATAAAAAAGTTGCTTTACAAACCGCGCTAAATTGCTATAATTCTAGTATCTGTGTGTTGCAGGGTAAACCCATTATTAACGCAAGGGACAGGAAAATCAATAATGAAAACAAATAGAATATTTAGTTATTTGACCGTTTCTTTCTTATGCTTTTTGTTGACGGGGGGAACGCTGGTTTATGCGGCCTCTCCCGCCAAACAGTTGGCAAAGGGTATTTCGCTGTATGAAAAAAATAAAGACAGCGAAGCGATGGATTATTTTATTGACGTGATGGTTCACGGCGATAAAGACCAAGTGGCCGAAGCCAACAAATATGTGGAATTAATCCATAACCGCGTGGGCGGTATTCAAACCCCGGTGGAAGTGGATGTAAATTTTAAAGAAGGCGAAGTGAAAACGCTTGACGACGTCGCCACCGATGCCGTAGCCGAGGCCCAACAGCAGGCTCAACTTGCCGCCCAAGAAGCACAGGCCAAAGCGCAGGAACAGAAAGCCCAGGCCGCCGCTGCCAAGGAAGGTTTAGTAAACGACGTGAACGCCCAACAACAGGCGTTGACGGACCGCATTGAAGCGCAACGCTTGGCCGCTCAGGAAGCCGCCGCACAGGCACGCCAAGATGCGTTGCAAACCGCCGCAGACGTGAACGAAGCCGCCATTGAAACCACGGCTGTGGCCGGAGCCGCTTCCGCCGGAACGGCTGTACAAAATGCGGATGAACAAGCGATTGCCAATCAAACGCAGACTGTAACGGATGCGGCATTGGACGATACTCCGCGCCAAGAAGGCACGCTGACCTCGTCTGCTGATTCCACCTTTACCGATTTGACCTCTCCCGAAGCCGTGGAAGCGCGCGAATTATATACCAACCAAAAATTGGATTCTATGACCGCCGCCGCCATTGAAAAAATCAATGCCGCTAAGGGCGTACATCTCTATTTCCGCGACAATATGCCGGATGCCTTGGATATTGATGCCGATATCCTTTTTGACGGCAACAAATTCCGCCCCGAAGCCTTGCCTCTTTTAAACAGCATTTATGAAATGCTGGCTTTGGTGCAGGGCGCGGGTTATGTTATTTTGCCGCCCGGCTCTTATACCGACGATGTAACATTGGCGGGTATCCGCCAGGCAATGGCACTTAACTCTTATTTTGTAAACCGCGGTATTTCCCAAGGGAAATTGCATTACAATCTGGGACTTGCCGACCAGGAACCGCCGGCCCGCTTTGCGAATTTAAACGGGCTTTCTATCGTGTTTGATTATACCGCCAAATTGCCGACCCGTATGGAAAAGAACGAAGGCAACGAAAAGGCCCCGCTTTTAAGTATGGCGATTGTTCCCCAATGCCACGCCATTGACCGTTCGTTGGGCGAAGCATATGCGGTGGATTTTTCCGTATTGGAAACGGTAAACCCGATTGATAATTGGCTCTTGCAGGTCGTTCAGCACGGGCGCGACGGCAACTATTACGTTGTCCGCCAGTTGGAAGGCTTTACGCCCGTTTATCATCAGATTTTATGGAACGGACGCAAAGGCATTATCGGGCCGGAACTCCCCTGCGGCAAATATACCTTGGTATTGACCGCAACCGATTTGAAGGGACAAAAACAAACCTTGCGCCGCCGCGTAATTGTTAAATGCTCGGCGCAGAAGAAGACATCTTCCGCCTCTTGCACCACCTCTGCTTGCCAGACAAAGGTAACGGGCGACGAACTTTGCCCCTCTTGCAATTATAAAACGGACCGTTTGTGGACAAAACCGACCCGCACTATGGCTACCCACGAAGTTGCGGAACAACCGGTAGAAACGCAAGCCCAAGCGGCAACGGCGCCCGCTCCGGTGGATACGCCCGATACGCTTGGCGGTACGGCTTATCCGTCTGCCCAACAGTCTTATTCTCCGTATGATACCCCGACGGATGCGCAAGCCTATGGCACGCAACCGTCCACCGCTCCGGTAAATAACCCGTACGATATGCCGTACGAAGATTACAATACCGGAAGCGCCAACTAATTCCCGAGGTGAGTATGAGTAGCAGTCTTGCTAGTATAACGGAAGCGTTAATCGGCCAAAATATGAATGCCCACCCGGATTGCCTGGGTATCTATATTGGCATTGACGAAATGTATGTGGCGCAAACCACCAAAAAAGACAGCGGAACCGTGCTGGAATCTTTGGTGCGCGTGCCGATTAATTCCGTAGATAAAACTTTGTTAAAACCATTAGATTTGAACGAAGCGTTCTTTGCTATGGATAACTGGTTGGAATCTTTGAAAAAAGTAACGTCTAAAAAGAAATGGAAAACCAACCGCGTGGTTATCAGTTTGGCTTCTTCGTTTTGCTTGTTGCGCCACTTTGTGATTCCGGCCGCCATTGAGCGCAAAATGTGGAAGAGTTCTATTCCTCTTCAAGCGCGCAAGTATATCCATTTTCCGTTTGAAAAAGCGGAATACGCATATCACGTTTACGAATTTGAAACGGCCGCTACCAAGCAAAAACGCTTGGGCGTGGTGTTTGCAATGACTACCCAGCAGATTATTGAACGGTTGCGCAAAGGATTGAAATCGGTGGGATTGGAACTTATATCAGTGGAACCGTCCAGCCTTTCTCTGGGGCGCGCGTTTAACGATAGCGACAAGGAAGCCGTTGGCAACGGCGGACGTATTTATTCCTTCTTCGGCAAGGATTTGGCGAGTTTTGTTTTCTTAAATGAAAATGCTCCTGTTCTCTTGCGCGAGGTGGAAATTTCGGGTTCTTTGCCGGCGGAACGCCGCCGCTTTGAAATCACCAACTGCACGGAATTTGTGGCCAAACAGTTGGAAAAGGATCCCTTTGAAGAAGCCGTTATTGTGGGTACGGATGTGGACCCGTGGATTCCTGCGTTGGAAGCCGATTCTAAAAAGCCGGTACGCAAATGGAATTTAAGCGAGGTTTACGGAATTGAAACGCGCTCGGCGGGGGAAATTGCCGCCATTGGCGCGAGTATTAAATTCCACGACCACAAAACGCCGGATTTGGACTTTACCAAAGGCAACCGTTTAAGCGATTATGAATTTAACGCCAGTTTGACTGCTTGGAAAGTGTCCGCAGTGCTGATTGTTATTTTGTTGCTTCTTATTGGCAAAGGCTACTTAGGTGTAAAGAGTGCTGAGAAAAATCTCCGCCAAACCAAGGCATCTGCCACGCAGACGATTGCCGATTTTGACGGCTTAACTGCCAGCCAAATCCAAAGCAATTTGAGCAAAATGAAGAGCCAAAACTCCAACTTACAGCAAATGTTGCAGTTTGACCATGTTATTACGCCTGTAATTATGGAAGTGGTGGATACGATTCCGCAGGAAATGTGGATTACCAAGTTTTCCTATACGGACCCGTTCCCGTCCAAAGGCGGCGAGGCCCGCAACATTGTATTGGAAGGGGCTATTAAAACCGGTAAAGACGGACGCGCCGACTTGGCTTTGGGTAACCAGTTTAGAGATAAACTTGTCCAACAGCCCAATTTCAAAAAAATCTGTGGCGAAAAAGCCAATATCCGCTATCCAAATGTAGCGGGCACGGCGGGCGGAAACTCATCTAGAGGTAATGACTCCTCTTCTGCGGCCGGCACGGAAACCAGTTTCGTATTCACCTGCGGAAGTCAGCAGCAGGAAGGAGGTCGCTAATTATGGCAGCAGATATGAAAGAAAAAGCGGCTAAAATGCAGGAAAACCTGAAAAAGGGCTTCCAAGACATCCAAACGGTGGCGCAGGAAGGGAACGTAAAACTCTTCGTCAAACAGTTTGTGGCGGTGTTGGTTGTATTCTTGCTGTTGCGCTATGCCAACGGCAAGTTTGATGACAAAGTCCGCAATTTTAATGGGCAGGTAGATGCTATCCGCGTTCAGCAAACCAGCGAGCAGGAATATCAGGCCAACAAGACGAAACTCTTGTCCTTGGAACCGAAGTTCCCGAATATTGAATCCAAAAACGAATGGTTGCTCAGCCAAATTTTGGGTATTTTTAAGGCCGCTAATATTACGCCCCAAATTGAAGGGCAACAGACCGAGGATACAAGTAATTCCACCTTTGTTGCCGCTTCTCTGCGGGTAAATACGGAAATGGGTTTTACGCCGTTTGCCGAGTTCTTGGCGGGCATTGAAAACTTGGATGAATACATCAAAGTTACCGAGTTTTCCATTGCCAAGCAGCAGGAAGCCAGCAAATTGGGGGTAAATAAAGTGTCTATGCGCTTTAACACCATTTTCCCGAAAGAAAAAATTGCCAAAGGTCTCTTTAAAGATTATGATAAAATAATCCAAGAGCAGCGGGCCAAAAAATCCTCCAAGAGAAAAGGAGGTAAAAAATAATGAAGAAACTCATTTGTTTATTTACACTTTTGGCTTTTGTCTGCGTGCCGTTTGCGCAAGCGCAAAAAACGGCCCGCAAAGGCCGCCGTGCCTCTGCCAAAAAGGATATGACGGGTACGGTAGCCCCGCAGGCGCAAAAAGCCTTGGCCGCCCAGGCGGACGTGTCGGTGGAAGCCTTGCCGCAAGCGGGAGCGGTTGCTGTTGACGCAACGCCCCAGGTTCCGCAAGAAGGCGCACAACCTGTGTTGCCCGTTGCGGGTGACGCTCCGGCTGTGCCGGCCGCAGAGGGGGAAGGTTTTGTTGCCCCGCGTGAAGAAGTAGCCGAAAAGCCCGAGGAGGCCGCGGCCCCGCGTGTGGTGTATAACCCCAAGTCCCGCCGGGATCCGACCTTATCGCCCGATGACTTTTTGCTCTTGCAATTCCGCGAGCAACAGCGTTTGGCCGCTATTGAAGCGGAACGCCAACGCAAACTTGCCGAAGAAAGACGTAAACGCGAAGAAGAAGAACGCTTGCGTCAGTTGGAACTCGCCCGCATTAAAGACCCGACCCGTGAGGTTAGAAACCGCATTAAGATCGGCGGTATTATCGGACAAGAGGTTTTTATCGGCAGTAAGATTTACACCGTAGGGAAAAGCATTTATGGCGCGCGGATTGTGGAAGTCCGTCCAGATTCCGTCGTGTTTTCTTACAAGGGTCATAAATTTGTTCGTAAAATGCAGTTGTAATCAAATCATTTAGGAAAAATTATAGGAGGATAGATGACAAATCGTTTAGCAGTTGCGCTGGCGTGTGTGGCGGCTGTGAGTTTGGGTGGCAATGCCTTTGCCCAAAAATCCCGGCAATCCTTACCTAGCGACAACACTATCGCTGTAACAGAAGATACAACGGTAAAGTTGAATGGCGAATCCGAACTGTACAAAGAAACCGAAGCGTCCTCGCCTTTGGACCGCAAAGTGTCCATCCGCGTTTCCAACGTACCGATATCGGCGTTCTTGAACAGTATCACGACGCAAGCCAAAATCAACTTTATTATGAGCGAGGAATTCGCCAATAAAAAAGTGACGGCTTCGCTGACACGTGTAACGGTACGCGAAGCGTTGGATACGCTTTTGCGCGTGCAAGGGTTGGCTTATCAACGCATCGGCAAGAGCGACAGTTACGTCGTAACCAAACGCTCCAATGATGCCCCGGATACCATTACTAAGATTTATACCCTTAGTTATATTTCCCTGCAAGGTGTTGGTTCCGCGCAGAGCGAACTCAACAGCATTATGCCGCAGGATGTGTCTTCTAGCAGTTCTTCCAGTTCGTCCGGTGATTCTACCGGTTTGAACTTGGGTGGATCTTCCTCCGGTTCGGGTTCCGACTCTTACAGCGGCGGTGCAGAAATTACGACAATTGTCAAAAGTATGCTCTCCCCGGTCGGTAAGATTGCCGTGGATCCCCGCACGAACAAATTGATTATTACCGACGTGGCCGAAGTATTCCCGCAGGTGGAAAACATCTTGGCCGAGTTGGATATTAAACCCCCGCAGATTTTGATTGAAGCGCAAATCGTGGAAGTCAGCAAGACGAGCGGTTTGAGTCTCGGCTTTGAATACGGCGGAAGCGCCGGCGCAATGGTTTCTATGACGGGTCCCAAACGCAAAGTGGACTTGGAATATATTAAAGGCCAAGGCGTGAAAGGTTGGAACTATATTTTCCCGAGCAAGGACCAGTTGAACAGCGGTTCTTCCGGCTCTGGTTCCGGCTCTGGTTCCAGTTCCGGTTCCGGCTCTTCCACATCTTCTAGCGACGGAGGCGAAGATGAGGGTGGTTTGTTGGACTTCTCGGCCTTTAACATAGTGCTGAAAAGTTTACTGACCCGCGGTGAAGCCAAATATTTGGGTAAACCGAAAGTGGTAACCTTGAACAACAAAACGGCCACCATCACCACCTCTACGGATGCCACCGTTGGTCAAACGGTGAGCCAGTCCGGTAGTGGCGGAGGTGAAGCCTTGACCACCCAATCGGCGGAAAGAAAACGCGTCGGTCTTACCTTGCAGGTTACCCCGCAGGTAAACCGCGAAGGCTATGTAACGCTGTATGTGCAGCCTTCTTACTCCGACTTGGTAAGTTCCGGTTTTGACTTCTCCAAAGATACTACCACCCGCGCGGCTTCCACCTTGGTCCGCGTGAAGAACGGCCAAACGGTCGTTATCGGCGGTCTGCTCACTTCGCGTGAAACGGACCAGACCCGCAAAGTACCGCTCTTGGGCGATATTCCGCTGTTGGGCTGGCTGTTTACCAGCAAGACCAAATCTAAAAGTACCACCGACTTGGTCATCTTCATTACCCCGACCATTTTGGCGGAATAGTTAATTCTTTAACCGCCCCCGGTGATAAACTGGGGGCGGCAGTATCAAAAGCAAGCAATATAGAGGATTAGGAAATGGCAAAACAGTTAAGTGAGATTTTGGTAGAACAAGGCACCTTAAATGAAGATCAAGTCAAGCGTGCGATGTTGTTCTCCAAACAAAACAACGTAACGTTCGCGGAGGCCGTTATCAAGTTCGGCTTTGCGTCCGAAGAAAAGGTAACGGCGGCGCTCTCTAAACATTTTGCGGTTCCCTACGCTTCTAAGGAAAACGGTATTTTAGTGCCGGAAAAAGAGCAGAATTTGCAGGATATTATTCCTGAAAAATTCGCCCGTGAAAATATGGTTATTCCGTTGTTCGTGGAGGATGACTCCCTCGCGGTAGCGGTGTTGGACCCGACCAATGTGTTCCTGCTTGAAAATATTAAAATGATGTCCGGTAAGCAGGTGCAACCCTTTTTAGCCAGTAAAAGCCAACTTTTAAACGTAATTGATACTTTCTATTCTAACAAAAACCTGTTGGAAGAAGTAATGAACGAAGCCGCCAAACCCCAAGTGGAGGTGGCCGACGAAGAAAGCGACGACGATGTGGATGTGTCGGGCTTTTTGGACTTGGATAAAGTTTCACCCAGTGCTTCGCAGTATGTAAAACAGGTAAACGCTATTTTGCGCCAGGCCATTACAGAGCGCACGTCAGATATTCACTTGGAACTGTTTGATGCGCGCGTAAGTTTGCGCTTCCGTATTGACGGGTCTTTGTACGAACGCACGGCCCCGGCCAAAGAGTCTGTAAACGCCATTATTTCCCGTATTAAGATTTTGTCTAAATTGGATATCGCGGAAAAACGCTTGCCGCAGGACGGCAGTTTTACTATCCGCTACCAAAACCGCTCCATTGAAGTCCGTGTATCTGTCTGCCCGACGGTATATGGCGAAAAACTGGTGCTTCGTATTTTGGATAAAGGTACGAGCGAAATGAACGTGGATAAACTGGGGTTTGAACCGGACCAGAAAAAAGCCTTCTTGGATGCGGCCAACTTGCCCCACGGGCTGATTTTCTTGACGGGTCCTACCGGTTCCGGTAAATCTACCACGTTAAACGCGGTACTGACAACCATCCGCACCCCCGAGTTAAACTTTATGACATTGGAAGACCCGGTGGAATACAAACTGGCGGGTATTAGCCAGGTGCAGGTAAAGCCGGCCATTGGCCTTACGTTTGCGGCGGGCTTACGCTCGTTCTTACGTCAGGACCCGGACGTAATTCTGGTGGGGGAAGTCCGCGATAACGAAACTGCCGAAGCCTGCTTGAAGGCGGCCTTAACCGGCCACTTGGTGCTTTCCACGCTTCACACCAACGAAGCCTTGGGGGCGGTTCCCCGTTTGATTGATATGGGTATGGAACCCTTTTTGCTTGCGTCCTCCTTGGCGTTGGTGGCGGCACAGCGTTTGGTGCGTATCTTGTGCCCGTACTGCAAAGTGCCGCATATACCGGACCCGGCCACCTTGCAGCGTATCATTAAAGAGGGTCATTTGAACCCGCACGACCAAAATTCTTGGACATTTTTCAAGTCTGTCGGTTGCCCCAAGTGCTTCGGCACCGGGTTTATGGGCCGCCGCGCCATTTACGAAGTATATCGTATGACGGAGGAAATGCGTAATATTATTTATAAAACGCAGGACCTCGTGGAGTTGAAACGGGCGGCGGAACGCTCCGGCTCGCTCAACCTGCGTGCAAACGGGTGGCACAAAGTCATCCGCGGGCAAACGACGGTAGATGAAATTTTGAGTATTACGACATCAGACGAATAACAGAGGGTTTATGCAAAAATATACTTATACAGTCAGAGATGCTAACGGCAAAACCATTAAAGGTTCCGTGTCGGCGGACAACCGCGAAAAGGTAATTCTCGCCCTTCAAAACAAAGGGTATTTAGTGTTGGACGTGCAGGAAGGAAACGGTGGTTTGTTTGGGGGAGGTGGCCCGGCTAAAAAGAGAGGCGGTAAAGTGCCCGGCCACGTTTTGGCCTTCTTTGCCGAACAGTTATCCACACTTATTGCCGGCGGTGTGCCGCTCGTGCGCGCCGTATCGTTGTTGGGTGAATACGCTTCCAACCCCACATTAGGTTATGTGCTTACGCAAGTGGCCAAGGATATTGCAGGCGGTCAGTCTTTGCACTCCGCGCTTGCCCAACATCCCAAGACGTTCAGCCATATTTGGCTGTCTTTGGTTCAGGCGGGTGAAGTAGGTGGCCAGTTGGCGGATACGTTGATGCAGATTTCGCTCTATACCAAAACGCAGGAAGGGATGAAGAGCAAAATCATCACGGCCGTTACCTACCCGGCTATTTTGATGTTGGCCTCTGTCGGCGTGCTTATTTACTTTATTTTGGGTATCGTGCCGACATTCGCGCAAATCTTTAAGGACTTTAATATTGACTTGCCGATGATTACGGTTATCGTATTAAATGTGTCCAGTTTGCTTATCAATAACGGTATTTTGATTATTGTATCCGCGATTGCTCTGTTTGTGGCGTTCCGTTTCTATATCAAGACGGCGGACGGCAAAAAACGTTGGCACGCGTTTTTACTTTCAATGCCGCTGTTTGGTAACTTCCTTAAAAACATTTATTACGATCGGATGCTTTCCACGCTTTGTACCCTGCTTAAAAGCGGTGTAACTATTTTGAACGCTATCTTGGTATTGGAAGAATCCTTTGACGGAAACGTCATCATCCAAAACGCTTTGAAGCACGTCCGCACGGAAGTTGCGGCCGGTAAGGCCATTTCCGAATCGTTTCGCGCTACGGGGGTATTCCCCGGCTTGATGACGGAAATGATGCTGATGGGCGAGGAATCTGGTAAACTGCCCAGCATTATTGGCACGCTTTCCAAGTTCTATGCCGATAACGTGGACCAGTTTATTGCCCGTTTCTCCGCGGTGATTGACCCTATCTTAATCTGCGGTGTCGGTGCGCTGATTGGTATCATTGTAGCCTCTATCTTCTTGCCTATCTTCAAGTTGTCCCAAATCGGCGGCAACTAATCGGGGGAAAGTATGAAGAAAGGTTTTACATTATTGGAAGTTCTGATTGTAGTGGTGATTGCGGTGTCTGTTGCGGTGTTTGCCGTGCCGGCCTACAAAAAAACGCAGGATAAAAACCGCTATTTGGCGGCCCAAGGGGTGCTTATGGACTTGGGCAACGGCCTGCGCACGTTGCAATCGGAAGGATATGCTTTTCCGTCCGCTGCCCAACAGGTAACGTATTCCAATATGAACGGAACCTTGGCGGCGGATGCGGTGATTTCGTCTTCCAACTATCAAAGGGCCTTGGTGGCGCGCAAATATATGTCGCCGATTCCGTTTGATAATACCTCTACTAGTATCTATAAGGGCTATAAATTTTACGCTTGCCCGGTGAATACAGCATCCTTCTCTAATTGTTGTAATAACAATGCCGGAGTAGTGGCCTGTATGGAAGACAGCACTTTGCAAACGGTAGCAAACAGTCCGACGGCAGGCCAATATTACCGGGCGACTTTTTTGCGTAGCGGAAGTATCAAGCGTATTCCCAAAAACTAAACTTGACAAAGGGGCAAAACTGCGCAATACTGTATTAGTGGGGATTTTATGAAGAGAAATGGTTTTACATTAATAGAACTTTTGATTGCGGCCACGATTATCGGCATTTTAGCGGTATTTGCTACGGTGGCTTACCGCAACAGTGCTTCGGATGCGCGTGCGGCAAGTGCCAAAGCCTATGCTAATGCTTTGGCTCAGGCGGCCCAGCGTTATCTGTTGGACCCGTCGGCCTGCTATTCGTCCAATGTCGCTATTACCTCTACGCCCACGGTGGGTGCATTGGTGCAATGCGGTCTGTTGGAAACGAACCGTTCTGCCGATTCTTCGGAATATTTCAGTTATGCGTTGGATACGTCTAATTCTTCTTGCTTTGTAAAAATGACCCCCAAGGAGGCTTATTTGGGCAAACTGTCGGACCGCTATAAAAAGTATTCCTATTGTGTGTCTAATGCCGGGGTAGGAGCGGAAAGTTTTTAGGAGCCTTTATGATGAATAAAAAAGGTTTTACCTTAATGGAAATTTTGGCGGTGTTACTGGTAATTGCTGTGGTGGTATCTATGGCGGTGCCGGTGTTGCGCTCGGTTCGTTACGAGGTAAAAAACGGCCAAGCCAAAAATGCCGCCCACAAATTGGCGCAGGCTGTGCGCACCTATTACCAGGTTAGCCGTGGCGGCGTGCCGCGCGGGCAATCCTTTACACCTACGGCGGATAGCGATAAAGCAAATATCGTTTTGGCGGCGCCTTCTGCCTGTGTGGCTCCGTCCGAAACGGGTATTCCGCTTCAAAAAACGACTGGCTCGGTGGAAATTAAGCAGTTGTTTGCGTGCGGCTATTTGTCGTTTAAAGATTTTGTCAGTTTGCCTTATACCTTTACGGTGTGCGACCCTCGCCCCGGGCAAGTGCCTAACGATACCTGTAAATTGAGCGAAGCCACGGGAACCAATACGCCGATTGTGGTAGTTAAAGGGGCGGCCGGTTCCGGTGATAAATACGACGCAAGCAAGAATAAAGATTATCTTATTTATGTGGACCAGTCTATGAAGGTAAAGGATTCCTCCAAATAGGAGTAGTTTATGATGCAATTTTTAAAACGAGTTTTAACTAAAAAGAAAGGTGTTACCATTTTGGAAGGACTGATTGCCTTGGGGCTGCTCGCTTTGGTGGCGGCAGGAACCTTTGGGGTGTTATTGTCTGTTGCCCGTAAATCGGGCGCGCCGGACATCCGCGAGGAAATGGTGCTTGCGGTGGAACGCGCCAACGACCAGTTGCAAATGTATTCGTCCGGTATCGTATCTGGTATGACTAACAGCAAACTTTACGAACAATATGCTAATGGTATGTGTGGGGGGAGTTTGATACCGGCGGAGGTTAAGGTTTCGGATAGTTCTCCTATGGAACTTGGCTCGCATAACATTAAGTGTATGCTTCCGCCCTTGTGCGATTACAGTAATTCCACTTTTACTTATACGGTGAGGGAAGCCAGTTTCACCACGCATAATTACGGCGCTTCTAATATGGTAACGGATTATGCTAGCGCGTTTCCGACCAAGGGCCGCCAGGTTACCTTTAATATTACTTGCAACGGGTTTACGTTATGACGAACAAAAAGGGTTTTACCTTAACTGAAATTTTGTTAGCGGTGATGATTGTGGGAATCATCGGGGTTGCGCTGGCTTCCTTGACGACGGCCGCCTCGCGTGAATCAGGGGTAGGCCGCAGTAAAGTAATGCTGCGTAACAACTTGTCTATTGCCTTACGCCAATTGCGCCAGGACGTGCAGGAATCCACCCGCGTGCTTTATGTCCGTGGCAAGATTGACAGCGCCACGGCAGGGACTGATATTCCGCTTTTATCCTTGGCTAAAAACGAAGATATTGACGGAAATGTCATTGGTACGGGTAATTCTTACGTTACCTATTGTTTTGTACCGGGAAGCAAAACGGCTGCGCCGGAAGGAAAAGCACTCTCTGGCGGAACGATTTACCGGCACGAGGGAACGGTCTCTTGGAGCGGAAATGCACCGTCTTGCACTTATAACACCAGTACAGACGTGTTCCTTTATAACGTAAAATTTATCCCGCCGATTGGTTCCGCCGGTGATGACAACTATTATCCGGTTCCGTTCTTCGGCCCGGAAACGTATAGTGTAAGAGATGCCAGCACATCGGCTGTTTCCGTGCGCCGCAAGGATTTGGGCAGTATTTTACAGGTGCGTTTGATTACCGAGTTGGACAGTACCCCGGTGGTAAACGACGCCGTGGAACAAATTTTTATGTTGCCTAACGGATACAGAGTAAAGGCATAAGGGGTCTTATATGATTTTTAAGAATAAAAAAGGTGCGGCTTTATTGCAAGTTTTGTTAGTTACCGTTATTTTGGCGGGTATGGCGACAATGCTTCTGCGCGCCAGTTTATCCCGCACGACCGCCGCGCGTAAAACGCGCCGCACGGTTTCTGCACAAATGTTGGTCAACTCTTGTATGGCGCAAGTAAACAATATGTGGGCCGCCAAAAGCCCCGAAATGTTCGCGCGCGATATGAGCCAGTGCATTATGTACTGCAAGGATGCCTCCACAGGCACCTGCGCCCAGGTAGAGAAAACGTATAAATGCAATATTTCGCTTAATGGGCAAACCTATACCGTAACCGCCGCGTTTGATTCTTCCGGTACCGATGCCGTTATCAATTCGGATAATAAGTGCAAATTGACTTATACGATTGAGTCCAATGTGGACGTGATGTAAGCGGTGTACGGATATGAGAGTCATTTTTATTCTGCTGACGTTTTGTTTAGTGGCGGTTCCAACATATGCACAGCGTGTGTCGGTGCAGAATCAGCCTGCGCCTGTGGTGGTAGATGAGCCCGATTCCAATATTGATTTATTAAAGCAATCTATTGAGGTCTCCCAACCCGCGCTTAATACGGAGCAAAAGCCTTCCGCTAAACCTGTTAATGTTGTACCGACCGTAAATAATACCCCGGCTACGCCCGCCGCTTCTTCTGCGGCAAGTTCCGCTAATACGTTAGATATGCCCCTTTCTGTGGGCGGAACGGTAACGACGGTGCAAACCTCGGTGGCTCCAACCAAAAAAACGCTTTCGCCTGCGGCTGCCAAGCGCGTGCAAGCCGCCAAGTCCCAACGCCGTACGGCGGCCAAAAATGCGGCCGCAAAAAACGCTGCCGCGCAAAAGACATCCAAGCCCACCCAGTTAGAAAAAGATATAGAAAAAAATAACGCCCTTTTACCGCCAAGCGACCAGGTGGAAACCGAAGCCACTGCGGGTACTTCTGACGAGGAGTCAAGCGAGGAAGCCGCCGCAGATGCTGAATTGGAATACGCGGTGCGTATGTTGGAAAAATCCAAAGAGGCCGCCGAATCCGCCGGACGGAAAATTCCGGCGCCTGCTTCGCAAAACCGCCCGAACAAAGTTCCCGCGCCAAACAAAAAATTTAACCCCAATGCCTTCCGCCCTGGTGTAACGTGGGTGGCTTCCCAAAGTACGCATTTTGAAATTTACACACAAAAACGCACGAACGGCGGGATTAGTTCGTCCAATATGTCTATGACGTTTGAAAACGCCTACCAAACCTTGCGCCGTTTTATTCCGTGGATGATGTCCGGCAAGGTCCGCGTGTTTGTGTATCAGGACCACCAATCTTATTTGCGTTATGAGCCAAACGCCAAGGCTTGGTCGGGCGCGCTTGCATACCCCACGCGTGGGGAAATTGTGGTGTATGACACTCCCGGCAATAAGCAGGGCCAAAATTTAAAGGAAAGTTTCACACACGAATTGACGCATATTTTTACCCAGCAGTTTTTTGACAGCCACAAAACGGGCCGCATTATGACGCCTACCTGGTTGGACGAGGGCTTGGCGGTGCTGTTGGAGGACCAGTCCTATGCGGGTGGAAACGGGCCGTGGAACAACGATTTTAAAACGCTTAATTTCCAGCGCGACCCGTCCGGGCAGTCTGCCTTTGGCAGTTTTTCTTCCTCGGCACGCGCTTCTACATTTGGCAAAAAATTGACTGCCAAACGTCAGGGCCCGCCACAATATTTGGTTCCGTTTGACCAGTTTATGCAAGAAGGTTCCTTGGAAATGGCGGAAAGCCGAAACAAAACCCAGGATTGGTATTTCCAAGCCTATGTGATGGTGCGTTTTTTGTTAAATCCCGCAGGGGGGACGTCGCCATCTAATCGTATGCAGTTTGAACAGTTTACGCGCTTGCTTGCCCAAGGGGAGCCGGTGCGTGATCCGGCCACCGGATTTCTGCAAAAGGATTCCCGCGGAAAAACGGTTTATCAACCGTACTCGGTGGAAAAGGCAATGAGCCGGGCGTACCGTTATTCCTCGGCCGCAAATTTTGAGGATGCCTTTTGGCGGTGGGCCAACCGGTAAATTTTTTGCGGAAAAGGAGTTTCCTTGTCCGATAGAAGTGATATAATTTAAAAATAATAATTCGTGTAGTTTGATACCATTTAGTTATAAGCAGTAAATATATAGAGTGGCTTATGGAATTGACAGAACTGGTATATTTTACAACGATTGCGCAAATGGGCAATATGTCCCGTGCGGCAAAAAAATTGCAGGTATCACAGCCCGCGTTGAGCGTGGCGGTCAGAAAATTGGAACGGGATTTGAATATGCAACTTTTTGTCCGGGCAAATAACAGCATTATTTTAAATGCTGCCGGCAAAAAAGCCGTGGTATTTGCGGAGAATATTTTAAGCCAAGTGAGCGAAATGAGGCACTTTTTCCGCACCTATGGGGAGCGTAACACAGCGGCTTCGCTGGCGTTTACGGACCCAGGGCCATACCGTTTGGTGTTGCCTTTCTTCCAGCAGAAGTGTACGCAAACTAAAATTTCTTCCTTATTGTTGCACGCGGATAATGAGGTGGGGCCTACCTTAGAAGAAAAGAAGGCTGATGCGGTGATTTGTTTATCGTTGCCGCGCAAAAATAAAAAAGATTTTGAAAGCATTTCTGTTGCCAAAGAAGGCTTATACTTGGCGGTTCCGAAAAATCATCCCTTGGCAAAACGGAAATATATCCGCTTGGATAAAGAAAAGAACTTGGACCTTGCTGTCCTTAGCGAGGGTGGCGCGTATGCGCAGTATTTGGTGCCGTTTTGGGAGAAATTTTCCAAACGCCATAAAATTACTATTTACAACGATTACGAATCGTTTAAACAAGCGGCCCAACAAAATCCCCAGCAGGCTTTGGTGCTTAGCCGCTTGGCCCGCCGCTATTATCAGGAAACTTACGGACGTATCCTTATGCCCATTAACGATAAAGGTTTAAGCGTGCTTTATTACTTGGTCTATCTTAAAAAGAACGCGGAGTGCCTGTATTCTATTTTGCATTGGGCGAAGACGCGGGAAAACAAATTGTTAAATGTTGTTCGCCCGTATGCCAATATGTAGTGTAATTCTAAAACCTAAATAAAAACCCCGCTGGGTGTGTCCCCGGCGGGGTTTTTTGTCGTTTATAAAAATAAAAGTCATCCTGAACTTGTTTCAGGATCTACTGATTGGGTAGTTAGTTGTTGTCGTCATCCTGGAATGTCGGAGTCCAGGATCTGTTGTTATAAAACAAGGAATAGATTCTGGAACACTCCGCGCCAGCAAACCTTCCAGTACGTCCTTTTAAATAACAACCACTACCCATAAGGTGATTCTGAACCAAGTGCAGAATTACCGCTAATGTTAGAACAACACTTCCCATAACCCTGCGGGCCGACAAACTTTCCGGGAGATAACTCCACCAAACGAAAGTCATTATCTATTAGTTGCACGCCAAAAACAGGCCACAAAAAACTCCGCAGATTTCAACCTGCGGAGTTTTTTATGCTGTGTAAAACAAAGGGCTACATCATCATATCTAAAATTTCTTGGGGATTTTCGGTCAGGTAGTCCGGCTGATATCCGGCCAAAACCTCGCGCGTACGGAAGCCCCACAACACTCCGCAAACGCGAACCTCCGCGTTTTTGGCGGTCTGCATATCCACGTCCGAATCGCCCACATACAAGGCGTCTTCTTTGGCCGCGTTCGCAAGCATGAGAATCTCGTTTACAATGGATGGATCGGGCTTAACGGGCACCCCCTCGCGCTGGCCGAGCACGGCTGAAAAAGAAATATCCGGAAAGAAATGCTTTACCAGCCGCTCCGTCG